>DATNLS010000165.1:0-2521 GCA_035602775.1 Candidatus Acidiferrales bacterium
ATCTCGGCGTGCCTCGCAACGTGGCCGCAGAAGCAGCCGGTCTGTACAACTTATATCTCTACAACATCGACGACCTGGGAGAGATCGTCGAGCAGAACAAGCGGGCGCGCGAGGCTGAAATTCCGCGCGCCGAGGCGCTGATCGCCGAGCACGTGGCGAAATTCGAGAACTGGCGCACGGCGCTCGAAACCGGCTCGATCGTGGAGGATTTGCGCGGGCGGTTCCGAAAGCACCGCGAAGATCTGCTGCGCGAAAGGCTGGCCGAAATGAAGGACGTGACGCCGGAGGAGCGCGCGCGGCTTTCCAGCATCACCGAAGAATTGATCGAGCGGATGCTCGACGAGCCAACCGAGCGCCTGCGGAATGCGCGGGAAATGCGCGGCCGTCTGGGCGCGATCGATGCTCTGCGCCATCTTTTCGGTATCGATCGCGATTCAGACAAGGGCCACAAGTGACGCGGCTTCGAATCGGGACGCGCGGCAGCGCGCTCGCCCTCTGGCAGGCCCACCATATCGCCGATCGTCTGGCACACCTTCACGGCGTCGAAGGGGAACTCGTTAGAATCCGCACCGCCGGCGATCGCATGCAGTCCGCGCCGGTCGCTCAAATGAACGAAGTGATCGGCGCGGAATCCGGCGGGAAGGGAATTTTCATCAAAGAGCTCGAGGATGCGCTTCTGGCTGGGACCATCGACCTGGCTGTGCACAGCATGAAAGATGTACCGACGGAGATTCCCGATGGGCTCGCGTTTCCTGCGATCACGCGGCGCGAAGATCCGCGCGATTGCCTGATTTCGCGCAGCGGGCGCAGCCTGAAGGGGTTGCCGGCGGGCGCGCGGATTGGGACGAGCAGCCTGCGACGGCAGGCGCAGTTGCGCCATAACCGGCCGGATCTGGAAGCGGTCGACCTGCGCGGCAACGTCGATACGCGGCTGAAGAAGCTCGACGCGGGGGAATTCGACGCAGTTGTGCTCGCCGTCGCCGGGGTGAATCGGCTGGGAGCGATCTCTCGCGTGACACAGGTGATGAACGCGGACGTGATGCTACCCGCTGTGGGGCAGGGCGCGCTGGGAATCGAAACGCGCGCCGACGATGCGCCGACCAGTGACCTGGTGGCTGCGCTCGACGATGCCGAGTCGCGCGCATGCGTGACGGCGGAGCGAGCGTTGCTGCACGAACTCCAGGGAGGTTGCCAAGTTCCACTCGGCGCCTGGGCGCAGCTCAGGAACGGCGAGCTGCATCTGGAAGCGGCCGTTTTCTCCGCCGATGGCCGGGAGTTCATCCGGCGTGAAGCGCGCGCCGACTCCGCGGACCCAGCGGGGGCCGGGAAGCGGCTGGGGCAAATCCTACTGGAAGCCGGCGCGGACCGGATTCTGCGTCTCGCCGGGAGAACCGTTGGTCGCTAATGGACGCTCTGCCCAAGCCGCTGACCGGCAAGCGCATCGTCGTGACGCGCGCCCCGGAACAGGCCAGCGAGTTGGTCCGAACGCTTGAGCATCTGGGCGCGGACGTTTCTCTCGTGCCCGCCGTGGCGTTCGAGCCTCCGGACGATTCCGGCCCCCTCGATCGTGCGTTGCAGGAACTCAGCCGATTTGATTGGGTGCTGTTCACCAGTCAAAATGCGGTACGATTTGCTTCCGTTCGATTGAAGCAGCTTGGACTGCCGCCTGCGACGCGCCGAATTGCCGCCGTCGGCCCTGCGACGGCTGCAACCGCGAGGCACGAGGGATTTCACGTGGACTACGTGGCGTCAAATCATACCGCACATTCGCTCGCCGGCGAGCTGCGCGACCAAGTCGCGGACCGAAGCGTGTTTCTGCCGCGCAGCGATCGGTCCGATCCGGCGATCGCCCGCGCGCTCAGCGAAGCGGGTGCGCGCGTGACCGACGCGATCGCGTATCGTACGACTGCGCCGGAGCCCCCGCCCGCGGCGATTTTGAGCGGCCTTCGCAGCGCGGATTTCGACGTAGCGATTTTTGCGAGTCCTTCGGCGTTTCATAACTTCGATGGATTTCTCGGCACGGGCAGCCTTGCGGCGCTTGCGGGACGGACTCATTTCGCGGCCATTGGACCAACGACAGCGAAGGCGATGCATGAGGCCGGTGTACGCGTCCACATCGAAGCGGAGGAAGCGACCTCCGCCGGCCTCGCGGACGCCATCATCAAATACTTTCACGACCATTCCGCGCCATCGAGGCATGCGTAATGTTTCCGGTCAATCGTCCCCGGAGGCTGCGGCGCACGGAAGCTTTGCGCGGAATGGTGCGCGAGACAAAACTTTCAACCGAAGGCCTCGTCTATCCAATGTTCGCGTGTCCGGGGACGGGCGTGCGCACGGAAGTCAGCTCCATGCCCGGAGTCTTTCAGCAGTCATCCGATCAAATCGTGGAGGAATGCCGCGAAGTGGCCGATCTGGGTATTCCGGCGGTGATTTTGTTTGGGTTGCCCGAAAAGAAAGACGAAATCGGATCGGAAGCGGCTTCAGCGACCGGCGCGGTGCAGCTTTCGATCGAAGCGATCCG
>DATNLS010000265.1:0-8327 GCA_035602775.1 Candidatus Acidiferrales bacterium
ATATTTCCAGCGCGCCGGTGGATTCGAACTCAGCCAACATCATCAACTACATCGGCTCGACGGTGACCCTGCATCCGGATTTCGGATCGGGCGAATACGAGGGCCAATCGATCGGCATCCCGTATGAGATTGTGCCCGGCACGCAGCCCAAAGTGACTGTGCAACTCGGCGCTTACGCTGACGAAAGCGATCCCGGACCCATGCCGATTCCCGCCGACGCTCTGATCGAGGGATATCCCGATCCCGGCAGCGGTGACCGCCATGTGATTGTGCTCGACAAGGACAATTGCTGGCTCTACGAGCTGTACAACTCCGACGAGTTGAGCGACACGAGCTGGAGCGCCGACTCGACAGCCATCTGGGATATGACGATCGCGCCGCAGCGTCCTTATACGTGGACCTCCGCAGACGCCGCGGGTCTGCCGATTTTCGCCGGGCTGGTGCGGTACGATGAGGTCGCGGCCGGCGCAATCAATCACGCGGTGCGCTTCACGGTGCCGGTGACGCAGCAGGCGTTCGTAGCGCCCGCCTCGCACTGGGCTTCATCGGTGACAGATCCCGACGCACCGCCGATGGGAACGCGGCTGCGGCTGAAGGCCAGTTTCGATATTTCAGCTTTTTCGCCCGCGAATCAGGTGATCCTGACGGCGTTGAAGAAGTACGGGATGATACTCGCCGACAATGGCAGCGCGATCTATATCAGCGGTGCGCCCAATGCCGCTTGGAACAACTCCGATCTGCATCTCCTCACGAGTGTCACCGCGGCGGACTTCGACGTCGTGTCGACGGGAACGGTTTATACCAACGCCAATGTGCCCACTGGAGCGAGTCCAACAATCGGCAGTTTCAGCGCAAGTCCGTCGAGCGTCGCGAAGGGCAAACCGGTCACGCTGAGTTGGACTACCAGCGATGCAATCTACAACATCATTTCTCCGACGGTCGGGCCGGTGCGCGGAAATTCGATCACGGTGAATCCGACAGTGACAACTACCTACACGCTGTACTCGACCAACCAGTACGGACGGACGACGGCGAGCGCTACGGTCAAGTTCCCTGAAAAGCGTCTTCGGTTCGCCCGCGTAAAGCTCTCCGAATGGCGTGTGCCATAAGTTTTTCCCTCGGCTAGCATCGACGTGGAATGTCCGGACTTACGCCGTGCGCGATCGATCCCGCGATGCTCGGCTCGATTCTCAGTCGAGTGCGGACGCAGGCGGCGGCCGACCCGTTCAGCAATCCGATTTTGCTGTTCGCGCTTGAGTTGACGTTGCGGATGGACCGAGGCGAGATCGATCTCGACGGCCTCGAGCGCGTGGTCCAGCGGCTGACGGCGGAAACTTTTGCCGACCGCGCCGAACGGCTCAAACATTACCTGGGTGAAACCGCACTCGCGGCAAATGAGCGCGCGCTTGCGGATCTGCTTGAGCAGCAGGCGCGGGCGGGCGGTTTCGAGGATTTCCGCGCGGCTCTGGCCCGCACTGTTTTCGGCGTCGTCTTCACGGCTCATCCGACGTTCTCGATTACTTTGGAGTTGGCGCGCAGCCTGGCCGAACTCGCGAGCGGGCAGACGGTCGCAGGCGTGCCGCTCGATCAGCAGGGACGCGACGATCGGATGGAAGCGGCGGCGCGCGTCGATCATCGGCCGCCCGCGGAGCTGTCGCTCGAGGTCGAGCATGCATGGGTGACCGAGGCGCTCAACCACGCGCATGACGCGCTCGAGGGCGTGCATCGCACGGCGTTGCGGATCGCGCGCGAGCACTGGCCCGATCAATGGACTCGGCTCGAGCCGCGGCTGGTCACGCTGGCCTCGTGGGTCGGGTACGATCAGGACGGGCGCACCGATATTACCTGGGCGCGCACGATCGCGGCGCGTTTGGCCGACAAGTTCGCGATGATCGAACGCTATCGCGGCAAAGTCGCAGTGCTCGAGCGCGCGGCCAGCAGCGATTTCCTGGCGGCGCTGGAACCACTCGCGGCCATGCTCGCGACGGCGAGCACGACGGTGACAAGTCAGCTCGAATTGCTGGCAGCGGCCGAGCGCGATCCGGCGAGGACAGCGGCGTTCGGCCGCGCGATGGTGTCGGGGAGGGCGGACGCGCTGGTCGAGCGGGCGCCGATGCTAGCGGCGATCGAAACTGCTCTCGTAGCTGCTATGGACGATGAGCAACGCGAGACGCTGCTGACAATACGCGCGAGCTTGCGCACGCATGGCATGGGCCTGGCGCATATCCACGTGCGGCTCAACGCGTCGCAGTTGCACAATGCGGCGCGGCGGCTGGTCGGCCTCGAGACGGAGCCGAAAGATCCTGCGAATCGGCGATCGTACTTCAATATCATCAACGACCTGCTCGGGCGCGTGCGGCCGCTGACGATCAGCTTCGAGTCGCTGATGGAAGAGCGCGCGTCGGCCAAGCGGCTGATGATGACGGTGGCGCAAATCGTCAAGTACATCGACGCCGAGACGCCGATCCGGTTTCTGATCGCGGAGACGGAAACCGGCTTCACGCTGCTCACGGCGCTCTACTATGCGCGGCTGTTCGGAGTGGACGATCGGATCGAGATTTCGCCGCTGTTCGAGACCGAGGAGGCGTTCGAGCGCGGCGAGCGGGTGATCGACGAGGCGCTGAAGAGTCCGCACTACCGCGCGTACCTGGAACGGCAGGGGCGGCTCTGCGTGCAATTCGGATTCTCCGATTCAGGGCGATTCATCGGGCAGATGGCGGCGACGTTTCGCATCGAGCGATTGCGCCTGCGGATCGCGCAACTGCTCGAGCGCCACGGACTGGGCAAGCTGGAAGCGATCCTGTTCAACACGCATGGCGAATCGATCGGCCGCGGCGGACATCCGTTGACGTTCGCCGATCGCTTGCGCTACGCGGCGCCGCCCAACAGCCGCGCGGAGTTCGAGCGGCGCGGCGTGCGGGTCAAGGAGGAAATAAGTTTCCAGGGCGGCGACGGCTACCTGCTGTTCCTGACGCCCGCCGCCGCGACGGCGAGCATGCGGCAGATTCTCGGCTTCGCGTTCGACGTGAGCGACGAGACCGGCAACGATCCGATTTACGCGGCGCCGGACTACACGGCGGAATTCTTTGCGACCGTGCAGCAGGAGTTCAGCAACCTGGTTGACGATCCTGACTACGCGGCGCTGCTCAGCCTGTTCGGCACCAACCTGCTCTATCGGACCGGGTCGCGGCCAATAGAGCGCGAGACAGAAGAATGGGGCCGCAAGTCAAAGATCGCGCATCCGTCGCAGCTGCGGGCGATACCGAACAACGCGATTTTGCAGCAACTCGGCTTCATGGCGGTCACGCTCCACGGCGTCGGGCGCGCGATCTCAAAGGACCCGGAAATGTTCCAGGCGATGCGTGAGCGGTCGGCGCGCTTTCGGCGGGCGGTGCAGATGGTCGCGGCGGCGCTCGATCGCACGGAGATCGACGTACTGCGCGCATATGTGAGCACTCTCAATCCGGCGATGTGGCTCAACGGCGCGGGGCGCGCGCGGCGTCCGGCGCGGGCGAAAGCGTTGCGCGAACTGGCGCGGCTGACGGGACAGCTCGATCGGCACGACCGGCTGGCGCGGCTGGTGCGGCGCCTGCAGGCGGATCAACTGTGGCTGCTCGACGCGATCGAGCCGGCAGAGACCGTGCCGCGGCGGCGCCTGATGCTGCTGCATGGAATCCGGATCGCGGTGATCCAGCGGATCTGCCTGCTGGCAACCGAGATTCCGAATTTTAGTCCGCAGCTCGGCGTGACTCGCGACGATATCCTGGCGCGAATCCTGGAGCTGGACGTGCCGAGCGCGGTCGAGCGCCTGCGGTTGATTTTTCCGCATGACGACGGCGTCGTAGAAATGCCCGACGACTTCGGCGAGAAGTCAGAGTACCGGCCGGAGCCTGCGCTGTCATACGAGATCGAACACAACACCGTCTTCGTTCCGATGCTGAAGCTGTTCGATTTGGCGCGCCGAATCGGCACAGCGATCACTTACGAGATCGGCGCTGTTGGCTAGGCGCTGAGGCGGTTGATGCCGTCGAGCGCCGCGTTCTTGTAGCATTCGGCGAGCGTCGGATAGTTGAAAACCGTATTCACGAAATAGTCGATGGTGCCCTTCAGCGAGATCACGGCCTGGCCGATGTGAACCAGCTCGACGGCGCCGTCGCCGATAATGTGCACGCCCAGCACCTCGCGCGTCTCGCGATGAAAGAGCAATTTCAAGACTCCACTGCTGTCGCCGATGATGTGGCCGCGTGCGGTTTCGCGGTAGGCGGCCTTGCCGATTTCGTAGGGGACGCCCTGGTTGGTCAGGCTTTCCTCGGTGGCGCCGACGAATGAGATCTCGGGAATCGTAAAGATGCCGTAGGGAAATAATTCGGGCGCGTGATGCGCGGGAACCTTGAACGCGCGGCACACCGCGATTCTGCCCTGCTCCTTCGACGTGGACGCGAGGCTGGGAAACCCGACGACGTCGCCGACCGCGTAGATATGATCGACCGCGGTCTGGTAGTCGCCGTTGGTTTTCATGCGTCCGCGCGCGTCGGTGGCGAGGCCGGCGGCGGCAAGATTCAGCTCGCTGGTCGCGCCGTTGCGGCCCGTGCTCGACAGCGCTTTGTCGGTGATGATCTGCTTGCCGCTGGCCAGGCAGGTGCGCACACGGTTTTGACCAGCCTCGCGGATCACCTCGATCGACGAGACTTCCTCGCCCAGCCGCAGCGTGACGCGCTTTTCGCGCAGATGGTAAACCAGGCTCTCGACGATTTCCGCGTCGACGAAGTCCAGCAGCCGCGGACGCATGTCGATCAGCGTCACGCGCACTCCCAGCGCCGCAAACATGCTCGCGTATTCGCATCCGATCACGCCCGCGCCGATCACGGCCAGCGTGCGCGGGAGCTCGTCGAGCTGCATCATGTCGTCGCTGGAGAAGATGCAGGTTCCATCGAGCGGCGTGCGCTGGTCGCGGGCCGGTTGAGTCCCAACCGCCAATACAACATTGGCGGCGGAAATCCGTCGCTGCAGTCCGCTCGCTCTATCTTCGAGGTGAAGCACGTGCGGATCGACGAAGCTCGCGCACGCGGTGGTCAGCTCGACGCCGTTGCGCAACAGCTGATGGCGCAACACGTCGATCTCGTGGCGCACCACCGGATCGACCCGCACCAGCAAATCCTGGAACGTGATTTTTTCCTTGACCTGGTAGGAATCGCCGTACACAGCGTGCTCGCGATAGCCCGACAGATACAGGATCGCTTCGCGCATCGTCTTGCTGGGAATCGTGCCGACGTTGACGCAGATGCCGCCGACCAGCGGTTTGCGTTCGATCATGATGACGCGCTTGCGCAGCTTGGCGCCCTGGATGGCCGCGTGATGTCCGGCGGGACCACTACCCACGACCGCGAGATCGAAATCGTAATCAGGCATCGCGAATGATTCTCACTCTTTCTACGGCTTGACGTAAGGATAGATTATTTCCGGCGATTCAGGTCCAGCCACTTCTCGAGCTCATCGATGAATTGTTTCTTGAATATGCAATTCAGATGACCGGCGTTTTGAATTTCGACTACACTCCAATCGCCACGCACCTTCTGCAAGCGAACCACGTAGAGCTGTCGCATCGGATCGCGATCGCCGACCAGGATTTCCACCGGAACCCGAATCGACTTCAACTCAGTTTCGGTCAGCGCCAACTCACTCACACCCCGCGCACTGACGCTGCGCATGTGCGCCCATATTTTTTGTAGGAAGCTGCCCTCCGGTAACCATCCCATCCCGCCGAGGGTCCCGGACAAAACTCGATCCGGATGTTCCGCGATCAACTTCAACGCGACCATGCCGCCCATTGAGTAGCCGACGATATGCGCCTTCTCAATCTTCAGATGGTCAAGCAACAGGATCACGTCCTCGACCCATTGCCGGCCGTAAGCGCTCGCTTCGACCGGCTTGTCGGACTGCCCATAGCCTGGCAGATCGAGCGCTATGACCAGATGATCCTTGGCCAGAGCGTCGATCGTCCCCGGCATCTCCCAATTGATCGCGGCACTGGAATCCAGTCCGTGAATGAGGACCACCGGCTCGCCGGTCCCTTCAATCAAGTAGTGAATCTTGACGCCCTTGGCATCGAAGAAATCTGATTCCAGCGCCGCGCTCGAAACATATCGGCAGACGAGGACTGACGCGAAGACGAGGACAGTAACCAGTAAGGGCTTTTGCCGCCGCAACATCTTGAAGTGTTTTGATTCTAGAGGAGACGGCTTCGAAAATCCCCTACCAAATTAGACCAGAACCGATCGGTCGCGATGCTTGTAGAGTGGCGGCGACTGCGCGAAACTTGGGCCAATTGAACGACCGTTTAAGGAGAGATGACCGCGATGATGACCGGACAGCAGTACAAGAAGTCGCTCGATGACAACCGCGAAACCTACTTCGAAGGCGAGCGCGTGCGCGACATCGTCAATCATCCGCTGCTTGGCGAATGCGTCTCGCGCATCGCGGAGGGCTACGACAAATTTTACTCGCCCGAGCCCGGGGCCGTCAGCCCGCTGATGAAAATCCCGCGCTCGGCGAACGAGTTGCGCGATCGGATTCCGCTGCTGCACGAGTCCGACATCGTCGCCAACGTCACCTACCAGTCGATCATGACGTTGACCACCGCGGCCACGCGTATCGCGGACGCGCTGCCGGAGTTTGCGGAACGCATTCGCAACTACGTGCAGGCCGCGCAGCGCCGCGACGTGCGCATCGTCGAATGCATCACAGATGCGAAGGGCGATCGCAGCCGTCCGCCCGGCAAGCAGGACGATCCCGATGCGTATACGCGAGTGGTCGAGCGGCGCAGCGACGGCGTCGTCATTCGCGGCGCCAAGCTGCACATCACGGGCGCGTCGATGGCGCATGACCTGATGGTGATCCCGACCAAGGCGATGAAGCCGGGCGAGGAGGCGTACGCGATCGGATGCGCGGTGCCGGTCAATTCGCCCGGGGTCAAGATCATCGACACGACTTTTGCGCCGCGACATTCCGACACCCGCACGTTCCCGGTCTCCGCGAAAATTCACATGGCGGAAGGATTCGTGATCCTCGACAACGTTTTCGTTCCGCACGAGCGCATTTTCCTCGATGGCGCCGTGCAGCAGGCTGCCGTGTTCGCGCACTCACTCGGGCTCTGGGAGCGGCTGGGCGGGCTATCGGCAATGGCGGAAGAGGGCGATCAGCTGGTCGGCTTTGCGCAGTTGGTCGCGGAGGCTAACGGCTTGGCGGGCGAAGGGCACATCAAGGAGAAGATCTCCGAGATGCTGATCCACGCCACCTTGATTCGCGCGGCGCTCGAGGCTGCTATCGCGAACTGCCAGATAACCGATCAAGGCGCGTTTCCCGACGAACTGTACACCAATGCCGGCAAGTATCACGGCGCGGCGAACTACAATCTGATGGTGCGGCATCTGCACGACATCTCGGGCGGCTCGATCCTCACCGCGCCCGGCGTCGCCGACCTCGAAAATGAAGTGACCGGTCCTCTCGTTCGCAAGTACATGGGCACCAGCAATGGAATCGACGGCGATTATCGTGCGCGCCTGTTCCATGCGATTCGCGATCTGACCGCCGACGCCTACGGCGGATGGAAGGCTGTCACCAACGTGCAGGCGGGCGGCGGCCTTTACGCGCAACGAATCGTCACGCGCAGGTATTACGACCTGAAGGGCGCGAAGCGAAAGGCGCTGAAGGTGGCCGGCCTGAGCGAGGACACGGGGAACTGAAGCTGCGGCCAATACGCCGTTTGCTTGCGATGTGACCGGCGTTGTAATGAATCAGCTAGATTCGCCCGTACGGATTCCCGCATACAAGGAGACTCAGATGCCCGGATACACCATGACTATCGACGGCAAGTCGGTGAAGGGATCGAAATCCACTGGCGTCATCAATCCCGCCACTGGAAAAATCTTCGCCGAAGTTCCCGATTGCTCGAAGGCCGAACTCGATCAGGCGATGGCCGCCGCGCAAAAGGCGTTCCCCAGTTGGAGCAAGGACCTCAACGCCCGCCGCAAAGTGCTGCAGGATTGCGCGGCCGCTTTGCAGCAGCCGCCCGAAGGCCTGGCGCGCACGCTCACGCTCGAACAGGGCAAGCCGCTGGACAAGGCCGCGCAGGAAATCATGCTCACCTCGATGTGGTGCGCATTCACCGCCATGCTCGACCTGCCCGCCGAAGTGCTGATGGACACGCCCGACAGTAAAATCGAAATCAAGCGCAAGCCGCTCGGCGTCGTCGCCGCGATCACGCCGTGGAATTATCCGATCATGCTCGGGATGTGGAAGATTGCGCCCGCGCTGCTGGCCGGCAACAC
>DATNLS010000157.1:0-2251 GCA_035602775.1 Candidatus Acidiferrales bacterium
GTATCAGAGCGCGGTGCTGCGCGGGAACGCGACCAAGATCGATGCGCTCATGCTACGCGCGTACCTGGCCGCCGGCCATTCCATTCCCGAGCCGTCGCCGCCGGCGCCGGTCGCGGGCGGCTACACTGAGGTTCGTCGATGCGGCGTCGCGCACGGTGTTCTGCACTGCGACGTCACGTCGCTGTACCCGTCGTTGATGCTGCAATATCGGCACGCGCCGGCACGCGATCGCCTCGGCGTGTTCCTCAAGTTGCTCGGCGATCTGCGCAGCTTCCGGGTGCAGGCCAAGGCGCTCGCGCGCGAACTCGAAGGGAGCGAACGTCGCAACGCCGACGCGCTCCAACTGACTTTCAAGATTCTCATCAATTCATTTTACGGCTACCTGGGATTTTCGCTGGGACATTTCAACGACTTCAGCGAGGCCAACGCGCTGACCAAGCGCGGACGCGATCTGATTCAGCGCGCAGTCGCGGAACTCGAAGAGCGCGGGGCGCAGGTTATCGAAGTCGATACCGACGGAATATACTTCGTGCCGCCGCCAGACGCCGCCGACGAGGAAGGCGCAGAGCGGCTCCTGGAACAGGTGGGCTCGATCATGCCTGAAGGCATTCGGCTGGAGATCGACGGCCGTTACGCCGCGATGTTCTCGTACAAAATGAAAAATTACGTGCTGCGCGACGACAACGGAAAGATGACGATTCGCGGCTCGGGCCTGCGCTCGCGCGGACTCGAACGCTTCCAGCGCCGCTTCATGGAGCAGATGTTCCGCCTGCTGCTGGACGATCGCCGCGACGAGATTCCAAAACTTCTCGACGAGTATCAAGCGCGACTCGCGCGCCACGAAATCGGAATCGCCGACCTGATGAAGACCGAGACGCTACAGGATTCGCTCGACACTTACCGCGGCAAAATCGGCGACAACAGTCGAAATCTCGCGGCTGCCTATGAGCTGGCGCTCAAAGCGGAGCGGCCGTACCTGGCCGGCGACCAGATTTCATATTACGTCACCGGGCGCCGCGCGACGGCGAGCGTGAACGCATTCGCGAAGATGGCGGCCGAGTACGATCCGAACGAGCCCGACGAAAACGTCGAGTACTACCAGTTCAAGCTCGCCGACCTTTACGACAAGTTCCGCATCTTCGTCGAACGCCCCGGCCTGTTCGTGCCGGTCGCGGACACCGGCGAAAATCCCGCTCAACTCTCGCTGTTCGGCGCCCCGCAGGCCAAAGTCGAAGAACCGAACGCCGAGTCCGAGGTTTGAGCGCTAGCCGCCGACGCCTGGATTGATCGATACTCCTCCATCGCGGAGGAAAACGATGGCCGACGAAAAGCAGCAGCTCGACTGGGACAAGATCAAGAAATTTTCGAAGCAGGTTTCCAACGACATCGGCGCTGCGATGCTCGGTGCGCTGAGCTACATCGGCGATCGCCTCGGAATTTTCAGCGCGCTGGCGCAAGCGGGTGCCGTCACGAGTGCGCAGCTCGCGGAAAAAACCGGACTCAGCGAGCGTTACCTGCGCGAATGGCTGAGCGCGATGACGGCCGCCGGCTACGTCAACTACGACGCCGCGGCGAGGACCTACGCGATGCCGGCCGAGCATGCGATGGTGCTGGCGCGCGACGACTCGCCGTTCTTTGCCGGCGGCTTTATCGAAATGATCGTCCCGCAGATGTCGATCGCGCCGAAGGTGATGGAGTCGTTCAAGGACGGGCGCGGCGTTTCGCAGAGCGAATATCCGCCCGAGACGTGGGAGGCGATGGAGCGATCGTCGGCGTCTATGTACCGGCACAGTTTAATTCGCAAATGGCTGCCCGCGATGCCGCAAGTTGTCGCGAGTCTCGCCGAAGGTGGATCGTCGCTGGACGTTGGCTGTGGGAGCGGACGCGCGGCGATCGCGATCGCGGCCGCATTTCCCAAGGCCAAAGTTTTCGGCTTCGACGCGCACGGCGGATCGCTCGAGCGCGCGCGTGCGAACGCGAAGGGCGCGGGTCTTGGTGACAGAATCAAGTTCGAAGTCGTCGATTGCACCAAGCTGCCGGCCGCGCAGTTTGATTTCATCTCGACGTTTGACGTCGTGCACGATTCGGTCGATCCCTACGCACTGCTGAAATCGATTCGCGGCGCGCTCAAGCCCGACGGGACTTACCTGATGGTCGAGGTGAACGTGTCGTCGAAGCTCGAAGACAACATCAATCCGATGGGACGCATGATGTACTCGATGAGCACGTTGTATTGCATGACGACGTCGCT
>DATNLS010000326.1:0-2443 GCA_035602775.1 Candidatus Acidiferrales bacterium
CAAGCTGCCCGGGGTCAAAGCGATCGTTACGGCGAAGGATCTGCCGCAGGCGGAGAACAAGCTTGAGCAGGCCGGCGAGATGACGATCAACCCGATGTACCTGTCGATGAACATCCTCGCGCACGAGAAGGTTCTCTACGACGGTCATGCGATCGCCGTCGTCGCCGCGACCAGCCCGCATATCGCCGAGGAAGCGCTGCGCCTCATCGAAGTCGAGTACGAAGTGCTGCCCCCCGTGATGACTGTCGACGTCGCGACCAGGCCGGGCGCGCCGATTCTGCTGAAGGATCTGCGCAACAAGGAAGAGGGAGACAAGGAGACCAACGTCGCGCAGCACTATCAGTTCAAACGCGGCGACCTCGCGGCGGGATTCAAGGCCGCCGACTACGTGATCGAACGCGAGTTCAATACCGCGATGGTCCACCAGGGATACATCGAGCCGCACAACGCTGTCGGTATTTACAACTCCGACGGGCAGGCGACGATCTACTGCTCGACGCAGGGCGCCTTCGACGTGCGCTCACTGAGCGCGCAGGTGCTCGGGATGCCGGTCGGCCACATCAAAGTGGTCCCGGCCGAAATCGGCGGCGGCTTCGGCGGCAAGACCACCATCTACCTCGAGCCGCTCTCGGTGCTGCTGTCGAAGAAGACCGGCGCGCCCGTGAAGCTCGTGATGTCGCGTGCGGAAGTGCTGCGCGCCAGCGGCCCGACCTCGGGCTCGAAGATCAAAGTGAAAATGGGCGCGACCAAGGACGGTAAACTCGTCGCCGCCGAAATCTGGATGGCGTACGAAGCTGGCGCGTTCCCGGGCTCGCCGGTCGGCGCCGGCGCGATGTGCATCATCGCTCCGTACACCGTCGAGAATTTTCAAATCGACGCTTACGACGTCGTCGTCAATCGGCCCAAGACGGCGGCCTATCGCGCGCCCGGCGCAACCAATGCCGCGTTCGCGTCCGAGACGATTATCGACGAGTTGGCCGCGAAATGTGGAATCGATCCGATCGAGTTCCGCCTCAAGAACGCGGTCAAGGAAGGCGCGGCGCAAGTCGTCGGCCCTCCGTTCAAGCGCATCGGACTGATCCAGACCCTCGAAGGGATCAAGAACAGCCCTCATTACAAGTCGAAGCTGACCGGCAAGTTCCGCGGCCGCGGCGTCGCGTCGGGATTCTGGTTCAACGCCGGCATGCAGTCCTCGGCCACCGTGAATATCCACGCCGACGGAACCGCCAGCGTCGTCACCGGCTCGCCGGACATCGGCGGCTCGCGCGCCTCGATGGCGATGATCACCGCCGAACTGCTCGGACTAGAGGTGACCGACGTGCGCCCTATCACCGCCGACACCGATTCGATCGGCCATACCGACGTGACGGGCGGCAGCCGCGTAACCTTCGCCACCGGGATGGCGGTGTACGAAGCGGCGAAGGACGCCGAGCGCCAGTTGATCGAGCGCGCCGCAAAGCTCTGGGAGAAAAAGCCCGACGAGGTCGAATTCCGCGACGGCAAGTTCTACGCGAAAGGCAACGGCGTGCCGCCGATGTCGATCAAGCAGCTCGCGCCCCGTTTCGCGCGCACCGGGGGGCCGATCACCGGCCGCGCGAGTGTGAATGCGCGCGGCGTCGGCCCCGGATTCGCGACGACCTGCGTCGACGTCGAAGTCGATCCCGATACCGGCAAGGTACAGGTCCTCCGATGCACCATCGCGCAAGATGCGGGCAAGGCGATTCATCCGAGCTACGTCGAAGGACAGATGCAGGGCGGCACCGCGCAGGGTCTCGGATGGGCGCTCAACGAAGAATATTTTTACGACGACAAGGGCACGCTGCGTAACTTCGGATTCCTCGACTACCGGATGCCGACCTGCCTCGACTTGCCGATGATTGAAACCGTCGTCGTCGAGGAGGCGAACCCCGGCCATCCGCTGGGTGTGCGCGGCGTCGGCGAGGTGTCGATCGTGCCGCCGGTCGCGGCGGTCGCCAACGCGATCTTCCGCGCGGTGGGCGTCCGGATGACCGAAACGCCGATGTCGCCGCCGAAGTTGCTGAAGGCGATGCTCAAGCATCGCGGCGCGACGCAGCATTCCGCCGCGGCGGATTAATCAGACGTGACTGACTGGGGGCGGGCTAATGCTCGCCCCTTTCATTTTCCGCTATGCCCACAGTTGTCATTCCCGCCTTGCTGCGCAAATTTACCGGTGGCCTCGAGCGCGTCGACGTTCCCGGTAAATCGATCCGCGAACTGATTCGGCATCTCGGCGATCGGTTTCCCGGAATCGACCAGCAGTTACTCGAAGACGGCGACATCCGCCCGTCCATAGCCGTTTCCATCGACGGCGAAATCGCGACCGGCGGCGTGCTCGACGCTGTCAGCGAGAACAGCGAGGTCCATTTCATCCCGGCCCTGGGCGGCGGCGAAGTCTGAAAGCGCGTCGTACGCGGGCTAAATG
>DATNLS010000231.1:0-3318 GCA_035602775.1 Candidatus Acidiferrales bacterium
GCGACCACGTCGAGTTCAGGCGAGGGTGCGAGCAGGTGATCGGAAAGCCAGAACGAATCGAGGCCCCAATCTTCGGCGCGCTCGGCGACGCGCGCGATAGTCTCCGCCGACGGCATCCCGAGCCGCCAAAGCCCGAATCCAACTCCAATCTTCACCTGTTTCATCGGCGTAACACCCTCGTTTGCGCGCCTCACCCGATGATAATAGCATAGGCCGCCACAATGAATCAGAATCCTACGACATCGAACGGTGCGGCGGCGACCGTGACTCTGTTGGGCACCGGTGATGCGTTTGCGAGTTTCGGCCGTTCACAAGCAGGTTATCTGATCGACGCGCCCGGCGGCCGCATCCTGATGGAAGCAGGGCCCGGGCTGATGCCGGCGCTGAAGGGCGCAGGTGTCTCGACCGACAGCTTCGATTTGCTGCTGATCAGTCATCTGCACGGCGATCATTTCGGCGGCCTGCCGTTTCTGATCCTCGACTACATGTGGGAGACGCGCCGCAAAAAGACGCTGACCATCGCGGGTCCGGCCAGGCTCGAGGAGCGGACGTGGTCGCTGATGCGCACGATGTTCCCCCATTTCGAGCTTGACAAGGTTCAGCACAAGCTCAAGTTCGTGGTGCTCGAGCCGGGCCAGTCGAAGCGGCTGGGCAAGTTCAAGGTCAGCGCGATTCGCAGTCCGCACACCAAGCCGGACATTTCGCTGTCGCTGCGAGTCGATGGCGGCGGCAAGTCGATAGTGTTCTCGGGCGACAGCGGATGGAATGATGAACTGGTGGAGTTCAGCGACGGCGCCGATCTGTTCCTATGCGAATGCACGTACTTTGAGAGCGCGCATCTGAAGTTTCATCTGAACTACCCGCTGCTGGCGGCCAATCGCGACAAGTTCAAGGTGCGGCGAATGGTGCTGACGCATCTCGGGCGCGAGGTGCTGAGCCGCGAGGATGAAATCGCGCTTGAGATGGGCTATGACGGCATGAAGATCAAGATCTGAGAACATCAGGATCTCACTCCGGCCACCGTCGCGGATAAGGATACTTCTCATGGGCATAGTACAGGGCAAGCGGGCGCTGGTCGTCGGCGTCGCGAACGACAAGAGCCTGGCGTGGTCGATAGCGCAGACGCTGGCCGCGGAAGGCGCCGAAGTCGCGATGACCTATCAGGGCGAGATCCTCGAGAAGCGCGTGCGCCCGCTCGCGGCGCAGATCGAGGCGGACGTGATCGGCGAGCTCGACGTCAACGACGACGCGCAAATCGCGTCGGTGTTCGCGGCGCTCAAACAAAAGTGGGACGGGCTCGACCTGCTCGTACACGCGGTCGCGTTCGCGGAGCGCCAGGATCTTCGCGATCGATTCCTGACCGTGACCCGCGAGAATTTCAAGAAGTCACTCGAGATCAGCGCCTACTCGCTGGTCGCGCTCGCGCGCGCCGCGGAGCCGCTGATGGAACCGCGCGGGGGCGGCTCGATCCTCACGCTCAGCTACCTCGGCGCGGTCCGCGCGATTCCCAATTACAACATGATGGGCGTGGCGAAGGCAGCTCTGGAAGCCTGCGTGCGCTACCTGTCGGTGGACCTGGGGGCAAAGAACATTCGCGTCAATGCGCTCAGCGCCGGACCCGCGCGCACGCTGTCGTCCGCGGCGATTCACGACTTCCATTCGATGCAGCATGAAGTCGAGGCCCGCTCGCCGCTGCGTCGCGCGATGAAACCCGAGGAGGTCGGCAAGATGGCGGCGGCCGTGCTGAGCGATTTTTCCAGCGGCGTCACCGGCCAGACGCTTTACGTCGACGTGGGCTACAATATCGTCGGCGTCTAGCGGCAAGGAGTATCCGCGATGGCTATAGTCACAGTCCCGCAGCTATCGGACAACTACGCGTACCTGGTGATCGACGACGGCAGCAAGGAATGCGCGGTGGTCGATTGCGCTGAGGCCGACAAGGTGATCGCGGCGGCGAAATCGCGCGGCGCAAAAATCGTCGCCGTGCTGACGACGCACTGGCACGGCGATCATTCGGGCGGCAACAACGACATCGCCTCGAAAGTGCCGGGAATCAAAATTTACGGCGCGACTGCGGAAGGCGGAAAAATTCCCGCGCTGACGAATCCGCTGGCGGACGGCGACAAAGTCAAAATCGGCGCGCTCGAAGGCCGCGTGCTCGGAATCCCCGCGCATACCAATGGACACGTCGCCTACTATTTTCCAACGCTGGAGGCGGTGTTCACGGGCGACACGATGTTCGTCGGCGGATGCGGCCGCGTGTTCGAGGGGAAAGCGGCGACGATGGTCGCGTCGCTGAAGAAACTCGCATCACTGCCCGACTCGACCCAGGTCTATTGCGGACACGAATACACGGAAAAAAACCTGCGCTTCGCGCTAACGCTCGAGCCGCATAACGCCGCGCTGCAAAAAAAGCATGACTGGAGCATCAAGACCCGCGCAGAGAACAAGTTCACAGTGCCGTCAACCATCGGCGACGAAAAGCAGACCAACCCCTTTCTGCGCACCGACAGTCGCGAACTGCGCGCAAATCTAAAGCAGCGCGACCCATCACTGACCGACGACCCGATCGCGATTTTCGCCAAAACCCGCGCCCTCAAAGATAATTTCTAAGCACTCCCGCAAAAACCCTCCAAACAGGGGCGAAGCCCCGCATCCTAATAGTGGGTGCAGGGGTCACCCCTGCCGCGGGCGCGGGGCGCGCAGCACCGCATCTTACTGCCTATAATTCGGCGCTTCCTTCGTGATGAACACGTCGTGCACGTGACTCTCGCGCATCCCCGCGTCACTGACTTTCACAAACTTCGCCCGCTTGCGCAGCTCCGCGAGATTCGCCGCGCCGAGGTATCCCATTCCCGACTGCAACCCGCCGACGAGCTGCTCGATATTCGACGCGAGCGACCCGCGATGGGGCACGCGCCCCTCGATTCCCTCCGGCACATGCTTGCCGTCGGTCAAGTTGAGCTGCTGCCCGTAACGATCTCCGGTGCGCTCGTTCATCGCGCCGAGCGAGCCCATCCCGCGATAGAGTTTGTAGGTGCGCCCCTGGTAGAGAATCGTCTCGCCGGGACTTTCCTCGGTGCCCGCGAACAGCGATCCAATCATCACGCTGTTGGCGCCGGCCGCAATCGCCTTGGTGATATCGCCCGAGAACCGGATTCCGCCGTCCGCGATCACCGGGATATTGCGCGGCTCGGCAATCGCGATCGTATCCATGATAGCCGTGATCTGCGGCACGCCGACTCCCGAGATCACGCGCGTCGTGCAAATCGATCCCGGCCCCATCCCGACCCGGAGCGCATCCGCACCGGCGTCGCA
>DATNLS010000279.1:0-7457 GCA_035602775.1 Candidatus Acidiferrales bacterium
CCGACTTCTGCAAGCCATTTCCGAAGCGGCTGTTCGGCGTGGCGCCGATGCCGATCCAGGATGTCGATGAAGCGGTGCGCGAGATGCGCCGGGTCGTGCGCGAGCTCGGCTTCAAGGCGGTTTTCGTCAGGCCCAATCCGTTCAACGGGCGCCGCCTTAACGACCCGGCCTACGATCCGTTCTGGCGCGAGGCGCAGGAGCTGGACGTTCCGGTCGCCGTTCACGGCAGTTTCGGCACGCGGATGCCGACGATGGGTGGCGACCGCTACCACGACCCGTTTTTCTTCCACATGGTTTGTCATCCGTTCGAGCAACAAGCGGCCTGCATGGATATCGTTTGTGGCGGAGTGCTCGCGCGATTTCCAAAACTGACGGTCGGCTTTCTCGAGTCGGGAATCGGATGGCTCGGCTACTGGCTCGATCGGATGGATAGCCACTACGAGAAGATGGGCACGTACGTTCCGTGGCTGAAGCGCAAACCCAGCGAGTATTTCGCCGATCGATGCTATGTGTCGATGGATCCTGACGAGAGCACGCTCAAGGCGATGATCGATCTCGGCGTCGAGCGCAATGTGCTGTGGGGGTCGGACTATCCGCACTTCGACTGCACCTACCCGGGCGTGGTGCGCGAAGTAACGCGCGCGCTGGACAAGCTGCCGGCGAGCGCCCGCGACAATATCCTGACGGAAAATGCGCTGAGGTTTTACCGGCTCAGCTGATCACGCGGCGCGGGCGTGAACGATCGCGCCGCCAAGCTCGCCTTGCGTGATCACGCCGTGGAGGCCGGAGTACATCGAGAGCACGGAGTTGTACGCGTCGGCGCCGCCGATCTTTTCGATCTCGGCGCGCTTTAGCTGGACTCGTTCGACGAACGCCGCGTACCACCGCGCGTAGTCAGCATTCAAATCCTCGACCACACCCGGCTCCCATCCGGCTTCGCGCAGCGTCGCGCCGATCTCCGGCAGTCGAATCGCGTGCGGCATCATTGGGTTGGGCGCGTCACCGGACTTCGGGCCGACCGTGTAGTCGAAAATCACCAGCGGCGCGCCGGGCTGGGCGACTTTCCGCAACTCCGCTAGCGCCTCGCGCTGGCGATCGAACGCGTAGAAGGCGTTGAGCATGTAGATGACGTCGAATTCGCGCGTGACGGTGCGCGGGACGTCCAGCACGTCGCAAACGTGGAATCCGACCTCAGGATAAGTCGCGCGCGCATACTCGATCGACTCGGCGTCGCGATCGATCGCCTCGACGTGGCCCCATCCACTGCGGCGCACGTAGTCGGCGCTGCCGCCGCGCCCGCATCCGACGTCGAGCAACCGCTGCTCTGGATTCTTCGCGATCGAGCGAAAGGTGCGCTCGATCGCCTCTTCCTCGCCGGCGTGTGCGTAGTCGCCCTCGCGAATCAGCGCGAGGATCCGCTTGCCCTCGAATGAGTTCATGTTCATCGGCGGCTGGGTCATTGTCGGACCAATATACTAATGCACGAGCCCCTGCGTTAAGCGGAAAACTTTGTGCTTGCGGTCGAGGTTTGCAAGACGCTGTTACCCGCACTTACTTGCGCTATCGCGTGAGCAACTCCATAATCCGGCGCGAGTCGCTGTTACTCTGAATCTTGAAAACGTTAGGGAGGTCACATGAACCGGCGCATTGGGATCTGGCTATCTGCGTGCATGTTCTTCTTGATGGCTGCGGCGCCGGCTCACGCGGCCGATGATGATGCGTTGTCGAACTTTGCGGCTGCCAACGTTGTAATTGGACAAAAGAAATTTAACGGTTCGGGATGCAATCGCAAACCCGAGGGGGGCAAACCCGGTAAAAATACTATCTGCGGTCCTGAAGGTGCTGGGGCAGCGGGCGGAACAACATTTTTCCTCCCGGACAGCGGAAACGTTCGCGTGCTAGGATTTAAAGGCGTTCCCAAAAAGAACGGGGCTTCCGCCAAGTTCGTCCTGGGTCAGACCAAATTCACGAAGGAAAACTTCGGCGTCAGCGGTACCTTGTTCGAATTTCCAAGCGCGGTCGTTACCGCGGGCTCTCAGCTATTGATGACAGATTTCAGCAATAGCCGCGTGCTCATCTGGAACAAGCTGCCGACCAAAACCAACACGCCGGCGGATCTGGTGGTTGGCCAATCCAACCTCACCTCGAACACTTCTGCGGCGACCCAATCGGGATTGAATCATCCAGAGATCGGATTGTTTGTGGCAGATGGCAAGCTCTTTGTTTCAGACCGGAACAACAATCGCGTGTTGATTTGGAACAGCATCCCGACCGCCAATGGCGCGCCCGCAGATGTCGTAATCGGGCAGCCCGATTTCACGAGTAGCGACGGGCATACTACTCAGACCGGCCTTGACGAGCCCGAGGGACTCTGGAGCGACGGCACACAACTGGTGGTCGCCGACGAAGCCAACAACCGAGTGCTGATTTGGAACACCATTCCGACCACAAATGGCGCGCCCGCGGATCTGGTCGTTGGACAACCTGATTTCACCGCGCTCGACAATCCGGAACCGCCCAACGAACAAAGTCTTAACCAACCGGGTGGCGTCGGTTCGGACGGCTCGAGTTTGTATGTCGAGGATTCCAGCAACAACCGTATCCTTGTGTACAGTCCGTTCCCGACCTCAAACAATCCGGAGGCCAGCGTCGTACTGGGTCAAGCCGATTTTACACATAGCGATAGAAATGCAGGCAATGCATCGGCGAGTGCGCAAACTCTCGACTTTCCGTTCGGATTGTCTATCATCGGGACGCAATTGATCGTCAACGACTTTGGCAACAATCGCTATCTGATCTTCAATCTTTAGCGCAGCGCGACCGTCGCATCGCACGCATCCGCGGGTCTTTGGAATTGGCGCCCTGAATACTTGTCAGCGGGCGGTTTCGTCGGCGAAGTAACGAGCCAGCTCTGGCGGCATTGAATCCATATCGATCTCGAAAAGCTCCAGCAGGACGTTATCCGGCGCCGGGCACATGATATACCGCCAGGTGCCGAATTCGCGGATGCCACTTTTAAACGGCGTCCCCATTGCGAGCAAGCGGCGATGCAGCCCCGCCAGGTCACTGGTGCGAATCCCGACGTGATGGATACTGCCCTTGCCGTCATCGCGAGGCGGCTGGGAATAGAAATGCAGCCGCCCTGTGCCGACTTTCATGAAGACGTTGCGCGCACCGCCGAAATCGCCGTCGTAATATACCTCCGCACCCAAGGCGCGAACGTACCAATCGACTGCCCCATTCAGATCCCGCGAGAAAAGATGCACGTGATGAAGGTGGATCATCTTCCTCGAAGGTCCTTCTCAGGATGCCAGGCGGCCGTCTGCCGGCTCGGCGGTAGGTTCGTCGGCGAGCTGCTCGGCTGCGGGTTCGGCTGCGACTACCATTGGGCGGCCTTCGCGCCATGCGTGGTACCGCGCGAGAAACGCTTCCATGTAGGTGTAGAAGACGGGAGTTATGTAGAGGGTCAGGAACTGGGAGAAGAACAGGCCACCTACTACGGCCACACCTAGCGGGCGGCGCGATGAGCCGCCGGCGCCCACTCCTATCGCGATAGGTAAGGTGCCCATCAGCGCCGCCATCGTGGTCATCATGATCGGGCGGAAGCGGATGATGCAGCCTTCGAAGATCGCGTCGGCGGGCGACTTGCCTTCGGTGCGCTGAGCATCGAGTGCGAAGTCGATCATCATGATGGCGTTTTTCTTGACGAGACCTACCAGCATGATGACGCCGACGAAGGCGAACAGGTCGAGCTCCATGCCGAATATCCATAGCGTCATCAATGCGCCGAATCCGGCCGAGGGTAGGCCGGAGAGAATCGTGATCGGATGGATGAAGCTTTCGTAGAGCACGCCGAGCACCAGGTAGATGACGAGGATCGTCATCACGAGCAACACGCCGAGTCCGGAGAGCGACGACTCGAACGCCTGCGCGGTGCCCTGGAAGTTGGTCGTGACGTTGTCAGGCAGAGTGGCGGCGGCAGTCTTGTTGACCTCGGCGAGCGCCTTGCCGAGTGAAACGCCGGGCGCGACGTCGAACGAAATCGTTGCAGAGGGGAATTGCCCGGAATGGTTGACCTGCAACGGGCCGAGCGAGCGCGTGAATTTGACCAGCGTGTCGAGTGGCACCAGGTCGCCGCTGGACGATCGCACGTAGAGCAGCGCCAGAGTAGAGGGATCGTTCTGGTACTGAGGCTCGACCTCCATGATCACCCAGTACTCGTCGTTGGGCGCATAGATTGTCGAGATCTGACGCGAGCCGTAAGCGTTGTAGAGTGCGTCTTCGATCGCGTCGGCGGAGATGCCGAGCGAGTGCGCTTTGTCGCGATCGATGTCGACGGTGACTTGCGGATTTTCGATTTGCAGGTCGCTGTTGACGCCGCGCAGGTCGGGAATCTGGCGCAGTTTCGACTCGAGTATGGGCGCGTACTTGTAGAGCGTGGCGGTATTCTGGCTCTGCAACATCAACTGATACATGCTGCGCGTGAATTGCGCGCCAATCTGGATCGGCGGCGGATTCTGCAGGAACACGCGCAGCCCGGGCACGCTGTTCAACAGCGGCCGCCATTTCGTAATTAGCTGATCGACGCTTAATTCGCGCTGCGAAGCCGGCTTCAGATGCAGAAATATAATTCCGGAATTGCCGGCGCCGCCGGGACCGCCAGGGCCGACGCTGACGAAGTAACTGATGATGCTGGGATCGTTCTTGATGAGGCTGGCCGCGGCGAGTTGATGCTCGACCATCGAGTCGTAGGAAATTCCCTGCGCGGCGAGCGTGAAGATGATCAACTGGTCGTCGTCTTCCGACGGCAGGAAGCCCTTGGGGATCGCGTAGAATAGGTAGATTGTCGCAAGCAGCAGCGCGCCGGAAAAATACATGGTCGCGCGGCGATGGCGCATCACCCACGACAGGCTGCGCTGGTAGGCGTCGAGCATGCGATCGAAATAACGCTCGGTGACCGCGTAAAATTTGCCGTGACGCTCGCTGCCCGGCGGGCGCAGAAAGCGCGAGCACAACATCGGCGTCAAAGTCAGTGAGACGAAGCCCGACACCAGGATGGCGGCGCCGATGGTGACGGCGAACTCATGCAGCAAGCGGCCGAGGATGCCGCCCATGAACAGCACCGGGATGAACACCGCCGCCAGCGAGAAGGTCATCGACAAAATCGTGAAGCCGATCTCTTTGGCGCCGTCGAGCGACGCCGTCATCACGTCCTTGCCCATCTCCATGTGGCGCACGATGTTCTCGAGCATCACGATCGCGTCGTCGACGACGAAGCCGACGCCCAGCGTAATTGCCATCAGCGAGAGATTGTCGAGCGAGTAGTTGAGCATCCACATGACGGCGAAAGTGCCGATGATCGACATCGGCAGCGCGAGGCTCGGGATGACCGTCGCGGACAGATTGCGCAGGAACAGGAAGATCACCATCACGACCAGGAAGATGGTGAGCAGCAGGGTGAATTGCACGTCGTTGATCGAGGCGCGAATCGTTTCGGCATAGTTACCGAGCGTGCGGATGTGCAGCGCAGCAGGGACTTCGGCCTGGAAGGCCGGAATCAGCCGCATCACGTTGTCGACGACCTGCACCGTATTGGTCCCGGGCTGGCGCTGGATCGCGAGCACGACCGACGGCTCACCGTTGGCCCATCCGGCGGTTTTGTTGTTCTGCACGCTGTCGAGCACCTGGCCGACATCGTCGAGCCGCACGGGCGAGCCATTCTGATATGCGACGATCAGTGATCGGTAGGCGGCCGCATTCGTCAGCTGACCCTTGGTGTCGACGGTGAACGCCTGGTGCTGACCGTAGAGGGTGCCGGTCGGCATATCGACGTTGGCGTTTTTAATCGCAGTCGAAACTTCGTCGATACCGATGCCGCGCGTGGCCAGCGCCCTGGGATCGAGCTGAATGCGCACGGCATACTTTTGCGCCCCGTAAACCTGCACCTGCGCGACGCCCGAGACCATCGATATCTTCTCGGCAAGGTAGGTCTCGGCGTATTGATCGACCTGCGAAATCGGCATCGTGCTCGAGCCGAGACCGAGGTAGAGGATCGGCTGATCGGCAGGATTGACCTTCTTGTAGGACGGCGGACTCGGCATCCCCGGCGGCAACTGCGCCTGCGTCGCGGCAATCGCGGCCTGCACGTCCTGTGCGCCGGCGTCGATGTTGCGGGTCAGGTTGAATTGCAGCGTGATGTTGGTCGAGCCCTGGATGTTGGTCGAGGTCATCGAGTCGAGGCCGGCGATCGTCGAGAACTGTTTTTCGAGCGGCGTCGCCACCGACGACGCCATCGTCTCGGGACTGGCCCCCGGCAGCGAGGCGCTCACGACGATCGTTGGAAAATCGACGTTGGGAAGATTGTTTACCGGCAGATAGCGGTACGCCATCAGCCCGAACAGCATGATCGCGAGCGAACTCAGCGTCGTCATGACGGGGCGGCGAATGAATAGTTCGGCGATATTCATGACGAGGCGCCGCTAGCGGTCAGGCCGCTCTTGATGGTGACGGTGGCGCCGGGAATCAGCCGGAGTTGTCCGTCGGTCACGACCGTTTCGCCCGCCTTGAGTCCGCTGTTGACGACCGTCTCACTGTCGATCGTTTCCCCGGCGACGATCGGCCTGAGCTCGACTTTCATGGCCGGCTGCACGACGAAGACGAACGATCCCTGCTGCCCGGTCTGCACCGCCTGCGACGGCACCAGGATCGCGCCCGGGTGATCTCGCAGGATCAGAGTCGCGTTGACGTACTCGCCCGGCCACAGGCGCCCGTTGCCGTTGGCGAACTCACCCTTGAGATTTATCGTGCCCGTCTTCGAGTCGACACTGTTATCGACGAAGGTCAGCTCACCGGACTCGACCCCCTGCTGCTCGGGCAGCGAGACCTGGACCGCGAGCTTGCGCTCCGCCATGAACTCGCGCACGGAGGGCAGCTTCTGCTCGGGAATCGCGAAATCCACATAAACCGGATGCACCTGGTTGATGACGACCATCGCAGTGTCGGCGTCGGGCTTGACCAGGTTGCCGGCATGCACCAGCAGGTCGCCGGTGCGGCCGTCGATCGGCGCGCGAATTTGACAGTACTCGAGATTCAACTGCGCGGTCTGCACCGCGGCGGCGTCGGCTTGCATCGAGGCCGAGAGTGCCGCGGCGTTCGCCTCGACCTGATCGTATTGCTGGCGCGATCCGACGTTCTGTTTGAGCAGCACCGAGTAGCGATGCTCGTCGGCCGCGGCCATGCGATACTGCGCGCGATCCTTGGCGAGATTCGCCTGCGCCTGTTGCAGCGCGGCTTCGAACGGCCGCGGATCGATCGTGAACAGCAGATCGCCCTGCTTGACGTCTTGTCCCTGTAGGAAATGCACCTGCATGATCTGGCCGCTGATTTGCGCCTTCACGTCGACGGTCGAGAAAGCCTCGACCCGGCCGATCGCGCGGATCGTATCCGAGACCGTCTTC
>DATNLS010000252.1:0-5914 GCA_035602775.1 Candidatus Acidiferrales bacterium
AATACCGGCTCGGCCGAAGCGGTTTTTATGTGCACTCGCGCGCCCGCAATCAGCGCAATCGCGATCTCATGGATTCCAGCGCCCACAACGTTGCCCGCCGCGATGAATCCGACCGTTTGTGGCCTGTCGCTCCGGCCGGCCGCCGAAACCCGCGCAGCCAGCGATCTCAGGGCGTCGCCTGTGAATGGTTTCAGCAGCGCGTCGATCGAGCTGTCGAGCATCGCGACCGAATAGCGCACCGGCCGCGCGATTGCCGCGATCGCCTCGCGCCGACGCGCGTAATCGCGGTCGCGCCAGAGCGTGAACGCCCGCGCCAATGCGTCGGCGATCCGCTCGGCACTCGGGCCGGCACTTTCCGCACCCTGCCCACGCACCGCGCTGGCCGTTGACATCGCGCTCATCGCGAAGCCTCAGCCTCGGCCGCTTCAGTCGCCGAAAATTGTCCGATTCCCAGCGCGCAGCCGCGAGGCTCTCCTGCAGCCCTGCCAAGCACACGGACCCGTCCCCGCTCGACTATGCCCAGGTCTTCCGTCATGACGGCGGACACCGAGCCGGCGTTGGCGAGATCGAAAAATGTCAGCATTCCGATTTCCCCGTCCGGCACTGGCCGCAACGTGACCGGATCGCGCGCCGTCACTCGCAGCCACGGCGGTGGAATCTTGAACCGTTCTTCTGAGTTTGACCCGCCGGGGCAGTTGAACGCCGTCGCGTCATAGAGCTGCGAGCACAATTCCGTCATCCCGTATTCGTTGATCACCATCGCAGGCGCGATCGCGAGAAGTTCGGCCGCCCGCGCGATCACCTCCGACGCCCGCATCGGCACCGCCTGCCCCTTCGCTCCGCCCGTGTCCATCATGCGCGAGCCCGCCGCGAGCCGCAGCTTGACGCCGTCAGCGCGAAGCCCGGACACCAGAGCCGCAAACGCAGCCGTCGTCCCCAGGATGCAGACCGGCTCGCGACGCGCCTCGCAGCCGGCGAGGAACGCCGTCGCGCCGGCAACATCGACCCGCTCTCGCGACGCCGCCGCCAGCCGCGTGCCCGTCCCGAACTCCTCGATACACCATGTGATCATCGCCGACAGCGACGACTCCGGCATCACATCCGCCGTCGGATGCATCGCGAGCATCGCCATTCGGCGAGCGTCGGGGAACAGCATTGCGCGCAGATGAGAGAGCGCCGATGCCCGGTAAATCTCGGGCCGCGCCACGATATGACGTCCGCGTCGCGTTCGCCCCTGCGTGGTTCCGCTGGTCAGAAAAATCGATGCATCGGGCGATTGCGCGGCGCCGTCAATGGCCAAGTCGGCGTACTTGAACGCGACATTGCTCACCGCCGGGACCTCGTCAACGCTGCGGACCCCGTCGGGCTCGACCCCGCACTGCTCGCAATAGCGCCGGTATGCGCAAACGGTCGCGAATTGATGCCGAAAAACGTCGAGCCCGAGCGGCTCGAACCTGTCAGGCTGGGGCCTGTGGATGAACGTGAGGACCTGCTCGTAGATCGACATTGGATTGGCCCCACAGGCCGGGCGGTGGATGATCATGGCATCGCCGCTCGACGCCATTCAATCTCTGGGATAGCGCTTTTTAACGCATATTTACCTTCCTCTTGAAATGTTCTAGAATTTGCATGGTTGTGGGTGGCGGGGACGCTTCGTTGGCGGCCGTAAGGGTCGGGCAAGCGAGGTTTTCAACAGGTTACGGCGCGATTGCTTAGTGATTACCGACCTATTTCACCCAATTTCTAAATGTAACGATTTTGCGCTAGATACGTAATTTTGTTAAACAGGCTGTCATTGGTTACTGGGAGAACCTTCGCGAAATGAAGAAATTCGCCGCCGGCGTAATGCTAGGCTTCGTTGCGAGTTGGGCAGTGGCGTTTGCGTCGTCCAATGTGACCCACAATGGCAGTTTCTGGAATCGACTCAATTCGAACGCCAAAGACGGTTACGTAAATGGCTATTCCGACGCGATGCGAGTCAGCGTCGGCAAGCTCGACGTGCTCAACTCAGCCGCCGATCTGTTCCACTGGAAGGGCGCCCGCCGAATCATTCATCAGCTCTCGGGGCAGCTCTCGATGGAAGACGTGAGCGCCAGCCAGGCGGTCAAGCGGCTCGACGATTTGTATTCGAATCAGAAGTACAGCGAGCTCGATATCGGTGAAGCGCTGCAGACCCTTTCAATTCGCGCGAATGAAACCGCGATGCCCGATGCGCCGGTGAAGAGCGCGAAGTAACCTCACTCGACTTTTTCCAATCTGAGGCGGTCTCGTCGGGACCGCCTCTTTTTTTCCGCTGACAATCGCGCTTGAAACCGAGAGTGCGCGGTCCTAGCCTTATTCCCGGGACGACTGCTATGAACGCACCTCCATTCCTGCTCGAAAAAGTTTTGCGCGCCACCGTGGGCGTTCATTCGCATATCCCGCCGAACCATGTCTCGACCGCGATCGGCCTCGGCACCGACCGCCGCGGCAGCGGCACCGTCGTCAATCCCGACGGCCTCATCCTCACCGTCCACTACCTGCTGCTCGGCGCGAAAAACGTGATCGTCACGATGCCGGGCGGCGATCAGCTCGAGGCGCAGATCGTCGGCAAGGATTACAGCACCGGCATCGGCCTGCTGAAGATCGATCGCGGCCAGATCCCCTGCGTCGAGGTCGTGTCGTCGGAGAAATGCGTCGTCGGGCAGGAGGCGTTCACCGTCTCGAGCCTCGGCGGCGAGAAGCGATGTGCCGATTGCGGCATCATCACGTACCTAGGCCCCTTCGACGCGGTCTGGGAATTCGTGCTCGACAAATGCGTCTCGGTCACCGCCTCGGCGCTGACCGTCGGTATGAGCGGCGGCCCGATCTGCAATCTGCAGGCGCAATTGATCGGCGTCAACTACCTGAACTTCGCCGACCTGAGCCGCGCGATCCTCGGAGTCCCGGGCGAGAGCTTTCTCGCAGTCCGCGACGAGCTGGTCCAGCACGGCCGCCGCATTTCCGCCGCCCCGCGCGCATGGCTCGGCGTGCTCTCGTACACGCTGCGCGAGCACGTCGTAATCGCGGGCGTGATGCCCGGGGGTCCCGGCGAAAAAGCCGGCCTGCAGCAGGGCGACCTCGTCATTTCGATCGACGACACCGACGTTAACGATCGCCGCGTGCTCTACGAAGCGCTCGGCAACCATCGCCCCGGCGAAAACGTCAACCTCAAAGTCCTGCGCAACAATCGCGTCTACCAGCTGGACATCCCCGCCAGCCGCGCCGAAGATTACTTCGCCTGAGTATTCTGTCCCTCTCTCCTGAAGGGAGAGGGGTGAGGTTCCGCATTCCCTCACTGAGCTGCTCGCTACACGTCCTTAAACGCTGCCTTCTTTCCCGACGCTTCGATCGCCGCCTGCGCCGCTGCGAGGCGTGCAACAGGAATCCGGTAGGGCGAGCACGACACGTAGTCCAGACCCAGCCGATGGCACAGCTTGACGCTGGCAGGGTCCCCGCCATGCTCTCCGCAAATCCCGATCTTCAATTTCCGGTTCGACTTGCGCCCCCGCTCGATCCCGATTCGCATCAATTCGCCGACGCCGACCGGGTCGAGCTCCGCAAACGGGTCTTTCTTATAGACTCCGGTGCGAATGTAGTCGGGCAGAAATTTCCCCGAATCATCGCGCGAGATCCCGTACGTCATCTGCGTCAGATCGTTGGTACCGAATGAGAAAAATTCCGCAACCTCGCCGATCTGATCCGCCACCACGCATGCGCGCGGCACTTCGATCATCGTGCCGATCGTGTACGCCACCTTGATCCCGCGTTCCTTGAACACCGCGTCCGCCACTTCGCGAATCTGCGCCGCCAGGATGTCGAACTCGCGCCGTTCGCCGATCAGCGGCAGCATGATCTCCGGCATTGCCTTGACGCCCTGCTTGCGCAGCTCGCAGGCCGCCTCGATAATCGCGCGCGCCTGCGCCTGGTAAATCTCCGGGAAACTGATTCCGAGCCGCGACCCGCGATGCCCCAGCATCGGATTCACTTCGAACAGGCTCTCGCGCACCTGCTTCAGATGCTCGAACGTTGTGCCGATTTTCGCCGCCAGCTCGCGCAGCTCATTGTCCGCATGCGGGATAAATTCATGCAGCGGCGGATCGAGCAGGCGAATCGTGACCGGCAGGCCCGCCATCGCCTTCAGGATTCCGACGAAATCTTCGCGCTGCATCGGCAGGATTTTCGCCAGCGCCCGCCCGCGCTGCTGCGCGTTCTGCGCCATGATCATCTCGCGCACCGCCGAGATTCGCTCGGGATCGAAAAACATGTGCTCGGTGCGACACAGCCCGATTCCTTCGGCGCCGAAATCGCGCGCGATTTTCGCGTCGTCGGGAGTATCGGCGTTCGCGCGCACGCCCAGCTTGCGCACCGCGTCCGCCCACGACAGAAATTTTTTGAAGTACGCCGGCATCTCGGGCTCGACCGTCGGCACCCGTCCCTCGATAACTTCGCCCGCCGATCCGTCGAGCGTGAGGTACTCGCCACGGCGCACCACCGCGCCGTTGGCCGACAGCGTGCCCGCGCCGTAATCGATATCCAGCGCCGACACTCCCGCCACGCACGTCTTGCCCATCCCGCGCGCAACCACCGCCGCATGACTCGTCATCCCGCCGCGCGCCGTCAGGATTCCTTCGGCCACCTGCATGCCGTGGATGTCTTCCGGCGAGGTCTCAAGCCGCACCAGGATTACTTTGCGCCCCGCTTCCGCGACCGCCACAGCTTCGTCCGCCGAGAACACCACTTCGCCGTTGACCGCGCCCGGCGACGCCGGCAGCCCCCGCGCGATTACGTGCTTCTTGCTCGACGGGTCCAGCCGCGGATGCAAAAACTGCTCGAGCTGCTCGGGCTCGACCCGCTTGAGCGCGGTCTTGCGATCGATCAGCTTCTCGTCAGCCATGTCGACCGCGATTCGCACCGCCGCCTGCGCCGTGCGCTTGCCGTTGCGCGTCTGCAGCATGAACAAGCGGTTGCGCTCGATCGTAAATTCCATGTCCTGCGTGTCGCGAAAATGCTTTTCGAGCTGCGCCGCGATTTTCAGGAACTGCTTATAAACGTCGGGGAAGCTTTCCTCGAGCGTCGAGTACTGCGCGACGCGCTCCGCCTCGCTGATCCCCGCGCGGGTCGCCCATTCGCGCCCCGCCTTCAGGCTGATCTGCCGTCCGGTGCGGATTCCCGCGACCACGTCCTCGCCCTGCGCGTTGGGCAGAAACTCGCCGTAGATTCCTTTTTCGCCGGTGCCGGGATCGCGGGTGAACGCAACGCCGGTCGCGCAATCGTCGCCGAGATTTCCGAACACCATCGATTGCACCGTGACCGCGGTGCCCCAATCGCCCGGAATGTTGTTGATGCGCCGATAGGTGATCGCGCGATCGTTATGCCACGAGTCGAACACCGCGCCGATCGCCATCCACAGTTGCTCGCGCGGGTCCTGCGGGATGTCGCGACCGACGCGCGATCGAATCAGCGCGCGGAACTCGCCGACCAGCTCCTGCAAATCATCGACGTTCAGGTCGGTGTCGTTGCTGACCCCGCGCGTCGCCTTCTTATGATCGATAATTTCCTCGAACGGATCGGGATCGTTCTTGTTCTCCGGCTTCAGCTTGAGAACCACGTCGCCGAACATCTGGCAGAACCGCCGGTACGAATCCCACGCGAAGCGCGGGTTGCCGCTGATACTCTCGAGGCCCTTGACGGTCTCGTCGGTGAGCCCGAGATTCAGCACCGTGTCCATCATCCCCGGCATCGAAACACGCGCGCCCGATCGCACCGACACCAACAGCGGGTTCTTGGCGTCGCCGAACTTGCGCCCGAGCGCCTTCTCGACTTGCGCGACGCTCTTCGCCACGCCTTCAGTCAGCCCCTTCGGATACTTGTGGCCGTGATCGTAAAAGTAGTT
>DATNLS010000359.1:0-5529 GCA_035602775.1 Candidatus Acidiferrales bacterium
ATCTCAAAGACGTCGTGCCGGGACAACAGCACGACAACGTCATCAAAGTGATCAAATCGAAACAGAGCCGTTACGAAAAGTAGGTTAGGAGATCCACCAGAGGGGAACATGTCCGAGCTGCAGCACAAATTCGTCGACACCAACGGCATCCGGATGCACTACGTCGAGCAGGGCAGCGGGCCGCTGGTGGTGCTGTGCCATGGATGGCCGGAGTCGTGGTACTCGTGGCGGCATCAGATTCCCGCGCTCGCGGCGGCCGGCTTTCGCGTCGTCGCGCCCGACCAGCGCGGCTACGGGCAGACCGACGCGCCCGCGCCGATCGAGTCTTACAACATCCTGAACCTGGTCGGCGATATCGTCGGGCTGGTCAACAGCCTCGACGTCGAGTCGGCAGTGATCGCCGGTCACGATTGGGGCGCGCCAGTCGCATGGAACTCGGCGCTGTTGCGCCCCGACATCTTTCGCGCGATCGCATTGCTAAGCGTTCCGTATCTTCCGCGCGGTCCGATACGTCCGACTGACGGGATGAAGGCGCTTGCCGGCGACCAGCATTTCTACCAGCTCTACTTCCAGGAGCCGGGCAAGGTCGAGCAGGAACTCGACGCCGATCCGCGCCGCTCGATGGCGAAGGTCCTTTACTCGGCGTCGGGCGACGCGCCGCGCGACGGCGAGTTTTCATTTCTGTTCCCGAAGACGAAAAAATTTATTGAGATTCTCGCCGCGCCCGACAAGCTTGCACCGTGGCTGACCGAAGCCGACCTGGATTTTTTTGCCGGCGAGTTCAAGCGCGCGGGCTTTCGCGGCGGCGTTAACTGGTATCGCAATGCCGATCGCAACTGGGAGCTGACGCCTTTTCTCGACGGCGCCAAACTGCGCCAGCCCGCGGTGTTCGCCGCCGGCGAGCATGACGTGGTCGGCAAAATGATTCCTGGCGGCTACGATTTGGCGGGCGCGTTTACGCCGAACCTGAAAAAGAAAGTGATAATCCCGGGTGCCGGCCATTGGGTGCAGCAGGAGCGGCCCAAAGAAATCAACGAGACATTGATCGCGTTCTTGAAGAGCCTGTAGAGCTTGATCGCCCGAATCGGTTTTTTCATCGCAGCGGTTTTGTTGATGACCGCGCCGACCGAGGTGCGCGCGCAAGTCGCGGCTTCGCCGACGCCGGCTGCGTCAGCTAGTTCGAAGGCTGCCGCTGAGTTAAAGCCTGGCACCGTTATCGGCGCCGACAACGTCGGGCAGTACGCGCGCTATGTTCCGGCTGCGGCTCAATTTGCTGTTGCGCATGGGTTTAAGCTACGCGTTAATCCCGAGCGGCGCGTCGAATGGTCCGAGGGCTTTCAGCATGCGACCGAAAAATATGCCGCACAGGTGACGCTCGACAGCGACGACTACATCAAGAACTACGTCGCCGGCATGCCGTTTCCCCTGATCGACGCCACCGATCCCAAAGCCGCGGTCAAGATCGCTTACAACTGGCACATGGGACCGTTCATGCCCGACGACTTCTCAATCGCGCCGTGGAGCAGCAATGCCTACTCGGCCGATCCTGCCAATGCTCTCAAAATAGTTCCGAACAGCGACGCCGACTACGCCTGCGAGCAGTTCGACTTTCTGCGCTTTGCTCATCGCACCGACGTCGATCCACGCCCGACGATTGGCGACAACTCGATGGGCGTCGAGTGGAAGGCTAAATGCAGTCGATGGATTACCGATCTCTCCGGCGGCGCGAGCGAAGGCGCCGGTATCTGGATTCGTTATCTCGACGCGAAGCATCCGGACGAATTTTTCGGCTTCAACGAACTAACTCGCCGCATCCGCCGCAGCTCGGTGAACCTCGACTACCCCAACGAGTCCTGCCGCGGATGCCATCAGCCGTACTGGGCTTACGCGCTGCCCAAGACCGAGAACTATTCATATCGCCTGCTCGGCACCACCACCATTCTGGCCTGCCTCGCCGCCGATGACGAGCCGGCCGGATTCAAGACCGGCGCCGACGGCTTGACGCTGGGCGAGGAGCCGTTCGAGCTTCGTCACGTGTACATCCTCGAGATGCGGCCGCGGTTCCCCGAAAACGCGCAGGCGGCGGCGCAGCGGACGGTCGTCTATATCGACAGCGAAGTGTACGTCTGGCTGGCCGCGGATTTTTACGACTCGACCGGCCTGACCGCGACGGCGATGCCGCTGTGGCGGATGCGGCCGTCGTCGGAGGGCGGCAGCCTGTTCGATCTCGCGGGCAGTTTTTACCGTCGCGAGAATACGGGCTCGTTCTTCCGCTCGCTGGTCCCTGCACACAACGAATTCCACCAGGTGATCAACAGCGGTGACGTGAGCGAGGGCGCGTTCAATCCGCTCATGATGCACTGAGCCGCGCCGTTCGTTGAATTTTCGCTTTTGTAAACAGTTACACTGCCGTGGCGCGAAAATTTCCCGCTTGCCGCAACGCTGACGCAACTATATATAGCTCACGTAGTGAAAGGGGGGATTGCGTGGGTATGGCGTATCGATATCCGTTTGCCGCGGCCAGTGAAGAGCTGAAGTTGAGCGTGTGGGCGAAAGGTAAAATCGCCGACGGGTATAACGGGAACTTCTATCGCCGTGACGCATTCGGTACCTGGATGCAGTACAGCGCGCACGGCGATACACTGTCCTACTTCGGTTGGGAGATAGATCATATCCAGCCGCTCGAAAAAGGCGGGACCGACGACCTCTCGAATCTCCAACCGCTCCAGTGGCAGAACCATCGCCGCAAGGAATCCGGCGGCGGCTGAGATTGATTCGGGCCGATTGCACAGATACTTTCTATTTCATCCCGCATCGAAGAGGCTAAGGGTTTGCGGAAGTAACTAGCTCCAAAGTTCGTGTCCCAGGGACAACCGCTCGCGCGATTTTTTCTGCGCGCGGGTTTTTTGTGGAGCAGTTACCATGTTCGTTCGGCTTTCAGGTCTCTCTTTTTCCTATACAGATTCGGTTCCCACTCTTAACGAGGTCACACTTACGCTCGCGGCCGGATGGACCGGAGTGGTCGGGCCTAACGGCAGTGGCAAGACGACGCTGCTGCGTCTGATCGCGGGCGATCTCGAGCCTGCGTCCGGCTCCGTCAATCTCGATCCGCCGCGTGCGGCGATTCGATCGTGTGCGCAGACCGTCGAAGTGCTGACACCTGAGATAGCCGCGTTCGCGCACGCAACCGACGGCAGTGTTCGCCGAATCCACGGTGAACTTCTCCTCGACGCGGGCTCGCTGGCGCGATGGCCGACGCTGTCGCCGGGCGAGCGCAAGCGATGGCAAGTCGGGGCAGCTCTCGGCGCCGATCCCGCGGTGCTGATGCTCGACGAGCCGACCGACCATCTCGATGTCGAAGCGCGGGAGTTGCTGCTCGCCGGCCTCGAACGCTTTCGCGGCGTCGGCATTATCGTCTCGCACGACCGCGCGCTGCTCGATCGAATCACCAGCCACACGGTGCGCGTAAATGACGGCACCGCGCGCATCTGGCGCGGCTCGTACAGCGACGCCAAGGTCGCGTGGGAAGCCGAGGAGCGCGAGCAGTATGCGGAATACGAACGGCTGAAGCATCAGCGCGAGAACCTCGCGCGCCGGCTCGCCGACAAACGGCGCCTGGCAGTCTCGGCCGAAGCCGAGTGGAATTCGGGCGTGCGCCGGCGGATGAAGTCGGCGCACGATCATGACGCAAACAGCATGGCGCGGCGCGGCAAATCCGAGATGGGACTCAGGCGAATTTCGCGCGACGCATCGGTGTTGCGCGCGAGCGTCGATCGCGTGTCGGAGAAGCTCGACGAGTACAAATTTCGCAAAGCAAAGGGGCGCTCGATTTTCGTCGACTACGTGCCCGCGCCGGTGGTGAAAGTTTTCACGCTCGACGAGGCCGCGATCTGCGCCGGCGACACGCCAATCCTCGAAGACGTGCACTTGGCGGTGCTCCGCGATGCGAAAATTCGCGTCGTCGGTCCCAATGGAATCGGCAAGACCACCCTGCTCGCCGCGATGCTTCGTGGTGCGCACATCGCGTCGGACCGCATTCTCTACTTGCCGCAGGAACTGACCGCCCGCGACGGTATCGCGATGCTCGACGCGGTCCGCGACCTCAACGCCGGCGAGCGCGGCCGCGTGCTGACGCTAGTCGCGGCGTTGGGTGTGGATCCCGACCGGTTGCTCGAATCCGCGTCGCCGAGTCCCGGCGAAGCGCGCAAACTCGCGCTAGCCTACGGCCTGGGGCGCCAAGTGTGGGCGATGGTCCTCGACGAGCCAACCAACCATCTCGACATGCCCGCGATCGAACGTCTGGAGGAGGCGCTAGTCGAGTATCCGGGCGCGATGGTGATCGTAACCCACGACGCCGCGCTGGCAGGCAGGTGCACCAGCATCGAGTGGCGCCTCGACGGTGGAAGAGTCGAGGTGCGATAAGAACCAACTCTCCCTGTTTATCAGCGCGCCTTCGCTTTCATCTCAGCGTACTTGTCGAGCAACGGCAGCACCGCGTCGCGAGTCGCTGGCGGCAGCGCGAAGATCAGCCGGTCGAGGCCGAGGTCGAGGAACTTCTTGACCTGCTCTTCGTTCGGACCGACGCCGAACATCGAAACCGGAAGTTTGCCGCGGCCCGCTTTGTTGCCCGCATCGGCGAGCGCCTTCAGGCCGGCGGCGAGGTCGTAGCGCGGAAAATTAATCGGCATCCATCCGTCGCAATATTCCGCGACGCGATCGAACGTTCTGGGCGATTGCGATCCGAGCAGAATCGGAGGTCCACCCGCCTGCGCCGGCTTGGGAAACGACCAGATCGGATCGAAGTTCACGAACTCGCCGTGAAACTCGGCCGCCTCTTTGGTCCAGATTTGCCGCATCGCGAGAATCTTTTCCTTGACGATTTTCCAGCGCCGCTTGAACTGCGCGCCGTGATTGGCCATCTCCTCGACGTTCCAGCCCGCGCCGATTCCGAAGATCACGCGGCCGCCCGAAATCATGTCGAGCGACGCGACTTCCTTGGCCAGTGTGATCGGATCGCGCTCGATTACCAGGCACACTCCCGTGCCAAGTTTGAGTTTCTTCGTGACCGCCGCTGCCGCGCCGAGCGCGACGAACGGATCGTGCGTGTGCCAGTATTCCTTGGGCAAGTCGGCGCCGCCGGGCCACGGCGTTTTGCGCGATGCCGGAATGTGCGTGTGCTCGGGAAAGAACATCGACTCGAAGCCGCGCTCTTCCGCCGCGCGGGCGAGTTCGATCGGCTGGATTGCGTAGTCAGTCGGGAACATCGAGATTCCGAATTCGGCCATGGCGATTTCCTCCTAAATTGAGCGGCGCCGGCAGTGTCGTCAGCGCAGCGTGTAATTTTTCATACCACAACTGATTGCCGAAGCGCCCCTGCCCTGCTGACGCCGCGCCGCGGCCTCCGCTATATTCCTTCGCGATGGCGAAGCGAACAGTCCAAATCGGCAGCCTCAGAGACGACCTCCCGATTCACGGCGCGCCCACTGGCGTTTTCGAGGACCTCTATCACTACTTGGTGACGTCCTCGTG
>DATNLS010000306.1:0-3502 GCA_035602775.1 Candidatus Acidiferrales bacterium
CGTATCTCGATCGCCGCAATCTTCGCGCGCCCGTCGAGTATCCACATCCGTCGCTCGAGCCGATCCTGAAACGCACGCTGGGCGTCCCGCTTTTCCAGGAGCAGTTACTGCGGATGGCGATGACGGTCGCGGGCTTCAGTGTGGGCGAGGCCGAGGAACTGCGCCGTGCGATGGGATTCAAGCGCTCGGCCGAGCGGATGGAGAAAATCGAAGCGCGCCTGCGCGCCGGAATGCTGCGCAATGGACTGCAGGGCGATATCGCCGATGACATCGTGCGCTCGATCACGTCGTTTGCGCTGTATGGATTTCCCGAGTCGCACGCCGCCAGCTTTGCGTTGATCGCGTACGCGTCGGCGTACCTGAAGTATCATCATCCGGCGGCGTTCCTTGCCGCGATGCTCAATTGCTACCCGCTCGGCTTCTACCATCCCTCGACGCTGGTGAAGGACACCGCGCGTCGAGGCGTGCTCGTGCTGCCGATCGATGTGACGAGCTCAAACTGGAAATGCACGATCGAGATTGTCGATCACAAGCCCGCGACGCGGATGGGACTGCGATACGTCACCGGCCTGCGCGAGGAAATCGGACTTCGAATCGAAAGCGAGCGCGCGCGGCGGCAGTTCGATTCGATCGCCGATCTTACCGCGCGCGTCGGACCGAACCGCCGCGAACTCGACGCGCTTGCATACGCGGGTGCGTTCGCATCGTTCGGTTTGGCGCGTCGCGACGCGATGTGGAATGCGGCCGCTGTCGAGCGCGATCCCTCTAGCCTGCTGGCGGGGACCAAACCGCGCGATGGCGAAGTTCCGCTCGCATCGATGTCGCCGATCGATGAAACGCTCGCCGACTACGCCGCGACCGGCCTTACCACCGGCCCTCATCTGATGACCTATCTGCGCACTGATTTGACCGCGCGCGGGATTCTGAGCGCCGACGAGCTCACGCGCGCCAAGCATCAATCATGGGTGAAGACGGCCGGCGTCGTGATCGTGCGCCAACGGCCCGGCACCGCCAAGGGTTTCCTGTTCATCACGCTCGAGGACGAAACCGGAATCGCCAACTTGATCGTTACGCCCGACCTGTTTCAGCAAAATCGCCTGCTGTTGCGGAGCGCGGGAATCCTGCTGGCCGAGGGGGTTCTGCAACAGGTTGACGGCGTGACCGCAATTCGCGCGCGCCGCTTCGAGGAGATCAAGATTCCCGGCGCGGTCCCCCCGTCGCACGATTTTCACTAATCGACATTTCACACGAAGCACGCGGCGGTGTTGTATGTAGTCAGCAGATCAAGGAGGCAACATGAACCGCGACACGCAACGATCCAGGGCCGAAGCGTTTCGAGCGATGCACGATCGCTCGCGGATTTTAGTGCTACCCAACGCGTGGGATGCGATGAGCGCACGGGTGATCGAGGATGCCGGCGCGCGAGCGATCGCGACCACCAGCGGGGGCGTCGCCTTTTCAGTCGGCTATTCCGACGGCGAGGCGATTCCGCGCGACGAGATGATTGCCGCGATTGCGCGTATCGCGCGCGTCGTGACGATTCCCGTCTCGGCGGACATCGAGTCCGGCTTTGCGCGCGACCCTCGCGAAGTCGCCGAAACCGTTCGCCGCGTAGTCGATGCCGGCGCGGTCGGAATCAACCTCGAAGACCAGGTTCACGGCGATGCCCCGCGCCTCTACGATTTAGACGTCGCCGTCGAGCGCGTGCACGCTGCGCGCGAAGCCGCCGACTCCGCCGGCATGCCGATCGTAATCAACGCCCGCACCGACGTGTACCTGCTTGGAATCGGCGAGCCCGACACGCGTTTCGAGCATGCTATCCGCCGCGCGAACGCCTACCGCAAGGCCGGCGCCGATTGCCTGTTCCTCCCTGCGGTCACGCGTCGCGCGGACATCGAGCGAATCGTGCATGCCCTCGAGGGTCCGCTAAATCTGCTTGCTTTCCCCGGCCTCCCGGCTATTCCCGAGCTCGAAAGCCTGGGCGTGGCGCGACTGAGCCTCGGGACCCGGCTGACGCTCGGCGCGATGTCGGCATTGAAAACGACGGTGATGGAATTGTTGACCACCGGCATGTATGACCCGACCCCCGAAGGCGCCACGACCTATGCCGACGCGAACCGGCTGATGGCGAGCCGCCAGACTTCGTAGTCGAGGGCACATAATTGGCGGCCGCTCGCTGGACGGCGTAACCGGTTTCGCGGCTAAACGTACAGTTAGGTGAGAGCGAATGCCGCCAATAAAGGAGGCCGCTTCATCAAGGAGTTTTTTATGGTTTCGAAGTTGTCTCGCGGTATCGTGCCCGTAGTTATGGCAATCCTGCTGGTCGCTGCGGTCGCGCATGTCGCCTCGTCCAATTCGGGCGGGATGGGTGGTCACATGGGTCATCACGGCTTCCGCCATGGCGGCAATATGGACGTGCTCGGGTTGCCGCTGCCGTTGTTGTTGAGGACCGCCAATCTGACTGACGCGCAGAAAGAGCAGATCCATGGCATCTTCCAGGCCCGGCGCGCCTCGCGAAAGGCCGAGTACGCGCAGCTCAAAGCCGCCAAGGAAGCAATCGCGGCCAAGTTCACCTCGACCGGCACAGTAGCCACTACCGACTTGTCCGTCCCGGTTTCGACCATCACTCAGCTCCACGATCAGATGACGAATGAGCAGATTCAAGACGCCGTCGCGATCCGCAACGTGCTGACCCCGGCCCAGCTTGCGCAAATCTCTGCGACCAAGGCGAAGCTCGATTCGATTCACGCCGAAATGAAGGCCCTGTGGGCGCAAAACGCCAGCCCCAGCAGCGATTCGACCCCGACCGAGTAGTACTTCCCCCACCTCCATCGACCAAACGGAGTCGCGGCTTTCCCCCCAGCCGCGGCTCCGTCCCTTAATTCCTAAATCCGCCCTCAGAATCTCCAAACAGGGACAGAGTCCCGCATCCTTCTTTTCTTGAATACTGGGTGCAGGCGTCACCGCTGCCCAAGGAAAGCGTGAAACCCAAGGATGGGTTTCACATTAAATAAAATGAATTATTAGTCTGCTAACGGCATCGCGCCGAAATGCGCTAATCTCGCGCCAATGGAGCGGTACCAATGAGACTCAAAGGAAAGGTAGCGCTGATTACCGGCGCTGGCTCTGGAATGGGGCGCGCAGCATCGGTACTCTTCGCGCGCGAAGGCGCAAAAGTCGCCGCGATCGACGTTACCGAAGCGTCCGCAGCCGAGACTGCACGCATGATCAAAGCGGCCGGCGGCGAAGCTATTTCGATCCGCGCCGACGTGTCCGACTCCGAGGACGCGCGCGCGATGGTCGAAGGGACAGTCCGCGCGTTCGGTGGACTCGACGTGCTCTACAACAACGCGGGAATCGAAGGCGAGTCGGGCTTCATCGCCCAGCTCAGCGAAGAGGCCTTCGACCGCGTGATCGCGATCAACCTGCGCGGCGTATGGCTCGGCATGAAATACGGACTGCCGCGGATAGTCGAGCGCGGCGGTGGCGCGGTAATCAACAC
>DATNLS010000292.1:0-9561 GCA_035602775.1 Candidatus Acidiferrales bacterium
GGATATTCGCCGACCAACAATTCATCCGAGATAACGGTGACCGACGGGCGGCGTCCGTTGCGAGTCGGGCGCGGCGCATGGTCAGGGCGTTTGCTGAACCAATCAACCATGATTCAAATGTAACCATCCGGCGGGTAAGTATTCCAGCGGCACCTCGGTTATCACGCCTTGGCGTGGCCTCGAGGCAGCTCCGGCGAGCGATCGCTTTTGGCGTGCGCTTGCGTGGCCGGCTTGGTTTCGTTCGATGTCACAGAATCCGCCTTGGCGGTCAGCGTCAATTTCGGATGCGAACCGGAAAGCGCGACGACCGCGGTGCGCATCAGGTCCGCGATTTTGCGGTACGCGCCGGCGCCTTCGGAACTCTGCGCGATTTCGCGCAACTCGGCCGCGGTGATCGCGCGACCGATGCGGACCTCCACCGGATGCCGCCGCGGAACCAGGCTCCCCTTGCCCATCACGTCGTGGGTGCCGCGAATCAGCACCGGCAGCACGTCGCATCTGCTGCGCAACGCCAGGAATCCGGCGCCGCTCTTGAATTCGTGAATCTCGCCGTCGGCCGAACGCGTGCCCTCGGGGAACATCAGCACGCTTCGCGCCTGCGCGAGCTCGGTGAGCGCGTCTTCGAGCGATTCGAGCTGTGCGCGTTCCCGATCGAACGGCATCATCGACGTAAAGTTGGCGGCCAGGAAGCGCCGCGCCGGCGTGTTGAAGAAATAATCTTTGGCGGCGAGCACGCGGAGGTCGTCGCCAACCGCGCCGAGCGCGTAACCGACCAGGCTGAAGTCGAGATGGCTCGAGTGATTTGCGACGACGATGAAGTTGCGATTGGCCGGGATATTCCCTCGCCCAAGAATCTTCGGCTTCAGCCATCCTTCGAAAATCGCGCGCTCGGCGCCGCGCACCGCGAAGCGCCCGATCCATTTGAGCGGCGCCGGCAGCTTCACGGTGTAGGGCTCGGCGAACTTCGCGTACGACGGCATCCGAGGACGTCCGTTGCCGCCGGGCTGGGTCGCAAGCAGTTGCAAATCCGCGACGGTGCGCAGGTCCGCGAATTCCTCCGGCGCAATCTCGCGGCTCGCGCGCTCCCCGAGCAGCTCGCCGATCTCCGCCAGCGCGAGCGAGTCGAGGCCCAGGTCCTCGATCAGCCGCGTCGCCGGCGTGATGTTGATCGGCTCGGTGGCAATCGCGGTGAGCGCCTCGGCGAGCCAGGTCTCGACCTCGGAGTTGGCGCTATCGGGTTCGGTGGCTGCGTCGCCAGCGCGCACCTCGAGCATCCGCCGCAGCGTCGCGGCTACGTCGGCGCGTTTGATCTTGCGGGTGCGGGTGCGCGGCAGTTCGGCGTCGGTGAAGCGGAGAATCCTGATTCGCTTGTGCGCGCTGAGTTCGCGCGAAACCTTGTCGAAGTCGGTGCGCAGCCGGTCTTCCACCGCGCGCCGGCTCTCGCCGCGCGCGTAAGCGGGAACCACCAGCGCTGCGACCTGTTCGCCTTGGCCGACCTTCAAGCCGGCCACCGCCATCTCTTTCACGAATTCCGAACGGCCGTAAATTTCTTCGAGCTCTTCGATGTAGATATTGTTGCCGCCGGAATCGACGATGACTTCCTTGGCGCGGCCGACGATGTACAAACGCCCGTCGTCGTCGAGGCGCCCGAGGTCGCCGGTGTGCAGCCATCCGTCGCGCAGAACTTCGGCGGTCGCGGCTTCGTTGCGATAGTAGCCCGCCATCACGTTTGGCCCGTGCGCGACTATCTCGCCGATCGACCCTGTCGCCGGCATCAGCTTTATCTCGACGCCGTTGAGCGGCCGTCCTACCGCGCCGACCTGCTTCGTTTCATCGGGCCGCGCCACGCAAAGAACCGGCGCCGCCTCGGTCAGACCGTAACCTTCGAGCAGCGGGATGCCGATGTCGTTGAAAAACTCGGCGACCCGATGGGGCAGGGCGGAACCACCGCTGACCGCAAGCCGCAGCCGTCCACCCAGCGCGGAATGAACCTGGCGGAAAACGATCGAGCCGAAGTTAAGGCCCGAGTTCGCGTCGAGCCGGCGATTGAGATCGCGCAGATTGTCGAACGCCGCGTGAAAAAAAGGTCCACGGGCTTCGACTTCATCGACGATGCGCCGATGGACCGCCTCCCACACCGCCGGCACTCCGATCAGCGCGGTCGGACGAACGTCGGCGAGCGTGCGCGAGAGCGTTTTCGCGTCGACTTCGAGCGGGTAAACGATCGTCGCGCCGCTGGCAATCGGCAGCAGCATCCCGCAGGTGAACTCGAACGCGTGATGCAGCGGCAGCAGCGACAGCACGACGTCGTCGGCGCCGAGCACGAACACGCGCGACAGCATCGCGACCTCGGCGGCGAAGTTGGCGTGCGACAGCATCACGCCCTTCGGCGCGCCGGTACTGCCGGAGGTGAAGAGGATCGACGCGAGCGCTTTGCGCTCCGGCGGCGCGGGCGGAGTCTTTGCGTCGCCGCGCAGAATGAATGGACGCGCGAGTTCGGCCAGGTCCAGCTCGATCAGTTTCGGATGCGCGTCCTTCAGCACCGCGCCGAGGCGTTTGTGAACCGCGCTCGAGCGCAGCGCGGCCGCGGGCTCGGCGATCTTGCACAGCGGCGCAAGTTCCTCGGCGGAAATCAGCTGATCGAGCGGCACCGCGATCGCGCCCGCGCACAGGATCGCGAAATAGCCCAGCACCCAATCGGGCGAGTTCTCGCCGATCAGCATCACGCGATCGCCCGGCTTGATGCCGCGCGTCGCCAGCAGCAGGGCCGCGCGATGCGCGCGGTCGCGCAGCTCGCGATAGGTGGTCTGCGTCTGCTCGCCGGACGGCCGCCGCGCGATCATTGCGACTCGCGATCCGTAACGTTCGGCGGCGCGATCGAGCATGTCGACGAGACTGCGATGACGCGGCAGAGACTTGGGCCGGCCGCGCGCGTGGAGATCGAGCTGCGGGAAGATATGGCGGCGCAGGCCCGGCAGATGGATGTTGATCCAGTAGTCGCGCCAATCGATCAGATCGGGACGAAACGGATGATGCTCGGCGTCGGCCGGCTTGAGCGTCGCGTAAAGCGCGCGAATGTTGCTCGCGTGAAAAGTATAGACCAGCTCCTGGATGTACGGGCGATAGACCTCGACCAGTTCGCGCGCGAGGTCGGTGTTCTCCTTGAACTTGTCGATCCCCGCCTCGATCTTTTTCGCGCGCTGATTCTCCGGGCCCACCACGCTGCGCGCGAACGCTGCCGCCTGCTTGAGAATCTGTGGCAGCCGGTTGCTCGCGAGGTCGTAAGTGTTCTGCGACACGACGACGGCTTCCAGATGCGGCCCCAGCCATCGCATCGTGCCGGTGTCTTTGCGATGCTCGCGGCGATTGCTGAGCGCAGTGAGCTCGACCAGCCGCCGCATCGGCAGCGGATTCCGATCCGAGGTGCATAGCTGGTAGATGGGCTTGTGCTTGCGCGACAGCAGCGCGCCGAGAATCGGAATCATCGCATGCGCGGCAAGATCGACCGGGATCACGTCGAGTACCAGCTCAGCTTTCGCGGGATAGAAGCGGTAGCCGCGGCCGGCGAGATAAGTCAACGGCGCGCTGGTGTTGACCCCCTGGTTCCATCCGGGGAACGGATCGCACAGCGCGCTCTCGATTATCGCGGGACGAACAACGGTTACATCGATCGCGCCGCGATTGGCCAGTACCAACTGCTCGCCGAGACTCTTGGTGTAGCTGTAGGTGTTGGGCCATCCCCAGGTCTGCGCGCGCCTGCGGCCGACCTCCTTGAGCCGTTCCTCGACCCATTGCTTGCGCCGATGCTCGATTGCGGACTCGCGCGGAGCGTCAGTGTCGCCGTCGTGGTCGTGGAACTCAGCGTGACGCAGTTGGTCGCGCGACTCGGCCTGCACGCGCTCGATTGCCGCCAGCGCGTCGCGGATTTCCCGCTCGAGTCGAAACGATTTGCGCCCATCGGGACACCAGTTCTCTGGAATGTCGTCTTCGTAGCGATGACCGTCGGCGGCGCCGGCGACGTAACAGGTCGACACATGCATCATCGCGGCGCCGAGTTTGGCGCAGAACGCGATCACGTTGGCGACGCCGGTGGTGTTGACCTCGATCGCCTTTTCCAGCGACGCCTCGAAGTTCACCAGTCCCGCGCTATGCACTACCGCGTCGAGACTGCCGGGCTTGAACGGCTTCGCTTCTTCGCCGAGCAGGCCGTCGTTGGTGATGTCGCCGGGAACGACGACGATCTTATCTTCGATGTAGCGATCGAACTTGTCTCCGAGATGTTCGCGCAGCGGGGCAAACACCGGCGAGTCGAGAATCTCGCGCCGAAAGCGGCCGACGCTGCTGCGCCGGTCGCCGCGTATCAGCAAATACACGCGCTCTATTTCGGGATGCCATCGCAGCAGGATCGCGAGGAACACCTTGCCGAGAAATCCGGTCGCGCCGGTCAGCAATATGCGACGGCCCTTGAGCACTTGCTCGAGCGGCGGCATCGCGGTTCCGGTGCGTTTGCCGTTGCTACTCGACATCCGCGATCACCAGTGGCGGCAAGTGCAGGTAAGTTATCTCGGCCGAGCGGCCCAGCTCCGAGGTTGCCATCGCGATCGCCTCGTCGAGCGTGTCGGCCGCTTCCCATCCCAGTCGCGCCGCGACTTCCGGCTGTTCGCATCCGGCGGCGATCACGCGCCCAACGTGTTGGCGCGCCGGTTCGCCCCAGTACCACATGTAGAACGGATGCACGCCGTGGTACGCGTTGCCGTAGCGGTACATGTGGATGTAGGTGGGGTTGCGCGCGAACTCCCGCTCGAAATTTTTCTCGAGCTCGACCGCGTCGGTCGTCTCCGCGAGGCATCGATGGAAAAACTCGATGTAACTAGGATGATGCTCCGGATGAAATTCGTCGCGCAGCGGATGACAGATGATCATCGTGCCGCCTTCGCGCACCAGCGGCTTGTTCCGATACATGTTGAACAGGTAGCCGAGCCCGGTGCACTGCACGAGCACGGGATTCATGATCGAGTTCACGTTGTACGGACAGATGTACGGCACGCCGACAATCAAAATGTCCGCCTGACCCTTCACCGGCACCGCGTACTGCTGGAACACCCGCGCCAGCGCCTTCTGATGCACCGTCTCCGTGTCGCCCGCCCACACGCCGATCATTCCGTACGGCGCCGCGTAGTTGTGCAGCACCGTGCGCCGCATCTCGTTGGACATGTTGCGCATCGTCCACTGAAAGCCGCGTAGCCGCGTGCGATCCCAGTCAGTGAAGTGGTCCTCGTTCTTGTGCAGGAAATCCATCATCCCGCCGTACATCCGCGTGTTCACCGCGGTTTCGATCTGAAAAATGTTGACCGACTCGTGAATCAGCTTGCCCATCCGATCCGACGAACGGTGCAGCGCCGATCGCGTCGGGTCCATGTACGAGTGCGAATCGCGCAGCGTGCCGACGTTGTGGTGATGCCGCAGACTCTGGTACGGCGCCAGTCCCACCGCGACCGACTTGTGGCCGCCGTCCATCGGCACCAGGTTGATGTTGAGATAAATGAGCAGGTCCGACTCCGCCGCGCGCCGCGACAGCCACACTTCCTCGCCATGATCCGTCTTGCCAAGCATCGCCAGCTCCGCGCGATTCTCCGCGTCGAAGTTGTACAGCCGGTCCGGCCAGTACTGCCTGAACGCGCGTTCGCCAACGACGCGCCGAATCTCGGCCTCGGTCATCCGCCGATGCAACGACGTCGCGATCACCAGGTGCACGTCGTCAACCCCGTAGTCGGCCAGCGTCTGCAGTACCTGGTTGAGGAGGCGCTCGCGAATGTCGGGCCGGCGCATCTGCGGCAGCGGCAAGCTGATGTCGTCGATCGCGATCGTCACGCGCATGTTGGGACTGAGCTGCGCGAATAGAGGATCCTGATTCTCCGGATGAAGGAGGGCGTAGCGAATCGCCTGGTCGGGATCGGCGAGCGGGTCCAGCGGCGGTGGCGGATAGATCACGCGGGTACCGACTGGCAGCTTCTCGAACAGAAATTCCGCGCCGTATGGAATGATGCGCCGCTCGGAGCGTCGGTTCACCTTGACGACCAGATCGCTACGCGCGCCAACTTCGTGCCGCAGCTCGGCGGTTTTCAGTTCCTTGAGTCTTGCTTCAGGCCGCGCCATCCGAGCCTCGCGTCGATCGTTCGCTGTCGTGGTTTATGTCTTTGTCTGTGAGATGTTGGTCGCTGTCGAAATCTTCACGCTGCCCGGAATCGGCAGTCTGCTCGAAATGAATCACCGGCCATTGCCGGCTGAGCGCGGCGGCGCGCAATCTGCGGTCGGGGTTGACGGCGACCGGATGTCCGAGCGCGGCGAGAAACGCGGTGTCGTAATGCGAGTCGGCGTAACCCCAGCAGTCGGCGAGATCGATTTTGTGCTGCGCTGCGTAGTCCGAGCACCACACCGCCTTTTCGTCGCCCGCCATCACCGGTTCTGCCAGCCGGCCCGTGGCGCGGCCGCGGCTGAAGACAAATCGGTTCGCGGCGAAGTCTGCGATCCCGAGATGACGCGCGAGCGGCGCCACGATGAAGTCCGGCGATCCCGTCACCAGCACCGGCTCGATTCCGGCCGCGCGATTCGCCTCGAGCAGTTCCACCGCGCGCGGAAAAAGATGGGCGGCCAGGATGCGATCGCAATATTCCTCGCCGAGAGAAAAGAGCCGGTCGCGCGAGACTCCTTTGAACGCCTCGAACAGCACTGTATTCAGCAGCCGGCGGTCGCGCTGCTCGGCGACGTACAGGCGCGGGATTCGCGCGGCGAATCCGAGCAGATACGACACCCGCCCGCTCCATTCGCCGACGTTGGCGAGCGTGAAAACGGCCGCATGGACCAGGTTGAGATCGACCAGCGTGCCGTCCAGATCATAAAACGCCGCGCGGCGCTTTTGTGGCCTGGAAGCCTTGGGCGCGTGGCCGTTGGACGCTTTTCTATGATTAGAAACTGACATGTCAGTCTACTGTGGGCCCAAAAAAAGAGCGGTGGCCCGATGGTGGATCACCGGCAGCTTCCGTCCGCTGCGGCACGAATTTCAATAACTCCGGACGCGCGACGCCGCTCAAGCCGAACTGCAATATTTCCTCGACCAACGCCGCGGGATCGGTGTCGTCGCTGCGCGAGAGCATCCCGATCAACTCCTTGATTCCGCCCAGGATAGCGTACGAGACCGCGCGCGTGTCCGAGTTGCGCACCAGGTTCATCTCAATTCCGAGATCGAGCGACCGTTTGATCAGCGCCGCGATGCGGTCGTAAAAGTCCTGGATCTTATCGTCGAGCTCGTGATCGAATCCGGTCGAATGGTTGAGCAGAATGTCGGTGAGTTCGCGCTCCGCCAGCGCGTAGCTCAGGACTCGCGTCAGGTTCGCGCGCAACTGATCGACCGGGTCAGGCTCGTTGGGTCCCGGCCGCAGCCGCTGAATCCGATCCGTGAGTTCCGTGACCACCTCCTCGAGCAATTCCTCGAACAGGTCTTTCTTGTTCTGGAAATAGAGATAGAAGGTGCCGCGCGCGATGCGGGCGCGGGCGATTATGTCCGCGACATTGGTCCGGTGATATCCCTTGCGAGCAAAGATGCGCTTGGCATGGCGCAGCACCTGCGCGCGTCGTGCTTGACGTTCCATCGCGCTTCTCCGTGGAGAACCCTGAGCGTAGTTCGAGATGGAGCGGAGTGTCAAATGGGGAATCGGGAAGGGGAGATCACTTTATTTAATGTGAAACCCGCGGTGGGTTTCACACTTCCTTCGGCAGGGCTGAGCCCTGCACCCAGTATTAAGATAGGATGCGGGGCTTCGCCCCTGTTAGAAGTTGTTTTGGCGGGAGAGCTACGTTCGCGTTCGAGACTAGGATGGAGAATCGTGTTACGAACTACTTCGGAGGAAAACTAGATGAGCGATTCAACATTTTGGGACAAGGTTCACGCGGCTGCGGCCAAGGCGACCTGGGCATATCTGGCGACCGCCAAAGGCGCGCAGCCCAAGGTTCGCGTCGTGCATCCTGGTTTCGAGGGCGAGCGCGTGTGGGTCGCGACGGGTCGCGCGTCGGCCAAGGCCGTTCACGTCGATAAGAATCCCAAGGTCGAGCTCTTCTACCAAATCGGTGCCGACATGGTTCATCTGACAGTCACGGGCAGCGCGAAGTTCGTCGAGGACCTCGCGGAAAAAAAGCGAGTCTGGAATGGCAAGGTCTTCGATTACGATCTGTCGCAGTTCTGGCCCGGCGGTGCCGAGTCGAAGGACTTCGGGTTGATGCTGATCACGCCCGACCGCGTCGAGCTGACGTCGCTTCCTGAGATGATGACGGGGAAGAAGCCGGAGGTGTGGCGCGCATCGCGGAAGTAGGGCGTCACCCGCGCACGCGTTCTCTTGCGAAAATTGCGCGCTCTTCGGCGGTCATCTTTTCGCGGATGCGCGAGCCTTTGCCCAGATGGCGATATTCGCCGCCTTCTGAAAAATACTCCTCGTACGGCTGCGCGGGGATTGGCTCTGGTGGCGGCGTGTCGGTGATCTTCACGTCGAGCACGTCCTCGACGAGCTTCGTGTCGTACATCCTGACCGCGTCGTAGTCCGTCAGCAGCGCGCATACTTCGACGCAGATGTAGCATCCGATGCATTCCTGGAAACGGTCCTGCACCGGCTGCACGCCGCGGCCGGGAACCGATCCGGGCGACAGGTACTCGATGCATTGCACGGGGCAGAACTCCGGACATTTGCCGCACGGGAAGCACAGGTTGACGTCCATGAACGCGACCTCGCGCGGGCGCTTCTTCTTTTGTCCGACTTCTTCGGGCGTCTCGGGGATACGGTCTTCCTTGAGACGGCGCTTGATGATGTCGATGGCGCTCATGCTTGTATTGTCACGCTATTTCAGCGCGCCCGGTCAAGCGGCCCCGAAGCGAAGTTAGAAGGCTCCTATCTGACGGCGAAGATGCGGCCGGTCGACGTACCGACGTAGAGCATCCCCGACGGCGACGATGTGGCGGTCGTGATCTTGCCGAAGCTGCGCGTCGTCCAGACATCGCTGCCGTCACCCATCAGCACTGCGCCCACGTCGCCCACCGCAGCGTCGAACACACTGTCGTCGCCGAGCACGATCAATCCGGCGTCGCCCGGTTTCAGCGACGAATTTTTCCATTGCTGCTGGCCGTCGGCATTGACGCCGTAAATTGCGTCCGAGCCGGCGAAGATGGCTCCCGAGGGAGCGACCGCAGGTCCCGAGTTGACGGCGTGAACGGAATCGACGTTCCAAACGGGAATGCCGGTGCGCAGATCGAGCGCATACACACCGCCGCTGGCCGAGCCCGCGTAAACCACGTCGTTCGCGTACGCAACCGATCCCGAAAATCCGCCGTTCGGCTGGAAGCTCCAGACTACGGCGCCGTCCGACGCGATCGCCGTGACCGCGCCGCGCGACGTTCCCACCACGACTCCATCTGGAGTCGCCGCAGCGCTGTTCACCGCTCCGACATTCACGCGCCAATTGAGAGAGCCGCTCGCGCTGACTGACAACAGGTCGCCGCCGGCCGACGCGTAAATC
>DATNLS010000076.1:0-12517 GCA_035602775.1 Candidatus Acidiferrales bacterium
TTGTGAGTTTCGAGAAACTGGAAAAATCCCTGCCATTGGACGTTCGAGTTTTGCGCAGCCAGACCATAGGTCAGGTTCGACGACAGCAGGAGGGGAATCGTCTGGCCGCCAGCCGGTAGGACCCCGCTCGGCGTGGTAGTGCCCGACAACGATCCCGATGAGGCCGAGCTCTGAAGCGTGCTACTCGCGGTATATGGCGTCGCGACTGCACCCGGTAGGCTGACCAGTGAGATACCGATTTTGGAAAGCGCGACCGACAGGTTGACTCCCTGGTTCTCCAGTTCAGTGCGGTCGAGTTCGGCCACGATAGTGTTGAGCATCACTTGCTGCTTGCCGCTGGCGTCGATTCGCACCGTCCGTTCTTCGTACTGTCCAGTGGCGTCCCACACGGCGAGCGTCGTGAAGCCCGGCTGATGGGCGATCAGATTGAGCTGGAACGGATCTATCACCTGCACGTCGGCGATCTTGGAGTCGGCGACGGAAATTCGCGTGATGCGGCGCTGAAAATCGATTACCTCAGAGGTGCCCATCATCAGCGATACGTATTCCGCCGGCAGATAATGCTTTCCGCCGGAGACGCTGTCGCTCAGGTACCCTGCCGAGCCAGGATCCAGGACCGCCGGATCGTTTCGATAACGGGCGGTGCTGATTGCCGACGGTGGCGATTCGCGCGGCTCATAGGCCTGAGATCCCTTGTCCGGCTGAGGCGGGACACTCCATGTCGCATCAGGATAGGGAACCGGTGCCTTGTCGCGGATCGTCGCGGTATATGACGAGGCTGCCGGCAGAGTCGTGCGCAGTGAAGAGATGGTTCCCAACTCCGGCATCGCAGAGGATGTCGAGGTTGACGCACCGGCTCCCGGCCGCGGCGCGAATCCCTCATCGCTCAGCGCCGGTGGCGTGTTGCCAGGCGTCAGCGGCGCACCGGGTTTCGCAACCGCGAAGGCGTTGAGGTCGTAGCTGACCTGGCGATTAGAGGTGTTAGTGACGGTAACGATCCAGCGGCCCGCGCCGGCGCCGAGCATCGAGAGCTTGCCCGGCGGCGAATTATCATAGCTGACGAAGGCGTTTGGATTTTGCTCGACCCGAAACGTCGGTTTGGTGCCCGGCTTGATATCGTTAATCACGTAGATTTCGCCCGCGTTCATTGAAACCGGCACCCAAACAGCCGGGTCTTTCGCCTGGGCCCGTGCACCTACCGCGCTGACGGCCATCAGCGATCCGGCGAACGCGAGTAACCGGCAGATTCGTGCTGCCGACCAAATGTTTACGTCTATGTTTTTACATCTCCGCATGGCTTTCCCCCTTGTAGCCATCTGCGATCACGGAACCTGATAAGTCTTTGGCGCTGGCTCGTACCCCGGATCTCCCGGTCTGAGCGGCGCCAGATTGGTCGAGACGTGGCCGTCGATTTTATCGCGGCGAACCGCCGCAAAGGCGCTCTCCGGCGGTTCGGCGAAGCTCGCGGACCACACCGGCCGGGCCGACGAGACTGGAGTTTCCGGCGCGTCTGGCAATGGCGGCGCGTCTGGCGGTGCCGGCGTCGCAGGCATTTGCGGCTCCGAAACGGCAGGCGCGTCCTGATGCGCTTGAAATGAAGAACGCGAGCCCGTCCCCGAATGGACGAAGGTCATCGCCTCCGACGACCTGCCATCGCGCATCACTTCGATGCGAAAGGCCGTCGGAATGTGCGCGGATCGTGCACTGAGCGCCGGTCCCGGCGCAGGCTGGATTTGCATCACTGGTAAGGTTGCGCCGGCCGCCTCGCCTTGATGCAGCAAGTCCGGCAGTCCGATGCCCCGGGTCGCGACGATCTTGCTGTCGCTGTAGTTGCGCATCGCCAGCCGCAGCAATCCCTCGCGGCTGGCCAGCGTCAGCTTTTCAGCGTCGGGCGGAGTCACCAACAGGGTGACGACTTTCACCACTTCCGGCTCGTCCTTGATGTGTTCGATTTCCTGGGCGACCGCGAGAACTTCGATGTTCTGTAAAACGATACGGGAGAACGACGGCTCGCCCGGACCGGTGCCCGCGACCGCGACCAGGATATCAACCCGCGTATGCGGCGCGACGAAGCCGGCGATGTCCGAGACCTCGTCCACCGGCACCGACATCGCGCGCATCCCGGCTGGAATCATCAGCGGCATTACGCCGGAGGTCGTTTGGCCCATGAAGAGCTTGCTGGCAACGATCGGCTCGTTGGCGACGAACTCGCTTTTGGCGAACGAGCCTGCCACCGTCTGCGGATCGGTGAACACGCCCTGCGGGAGGCTGTCGCGGGACCATCGCACCAGCTTGACGGAGGCGGGCGCTAGTTTGGTGCCGACCGGAATGTCGTTGGACGCGACCACGACTTCGATGGTGCGCGCCATCGCGCGCTGCACTTCCGACTCGCGTTTGTTGAGCGCGGAGAAGACCACGATCGCGGCCAGTATCGCGCCCATACCGGCCAGGATTACGAACACTATCGGTCGTTTCATCTCTGCCCCCCGATTGCGCGACCTGCCGCCGGCGGCTGGCCCCCACGCGCAAATTCAATCGCTCGCACTGGTTGTCGCGACCTCCGCATTTTGGCGCGGCGGGGAACTACGGTCCCCGCCGCCATGCCCACGCGCCTGATTGGGCGACGCAGGGTTGGGGCTATCTCACGGCGCCGAGAGACTCGAGGTCACGTCACGTTGGCGAAAACCAGCGGTCTTACGCAGCCTTCAAGGTTGCGGTCACGTTAGAAATGATCGTGTTGATGCCGCCTTCGAGGCCCTGGTACGCGATGTAACCGGCCACCGCGATGGCCGCGATGATCAGCACGTACTCGGTCATCGTCTGTCCATTCTTGCTCTCGCGAACCCGCACCATAAGTTTGTTGATGTAGTTCATTATTGATGTCCTCCTTTGCGCATTTCGTCAGCGCAATCGATTCGCTCAATGAGGTTGAACTGCACCACTTGTGCCAGCAGACGGCGCGCGTGAAAGCCGCCGTAGCCGCCCAGTGCAAATGATACGAGCGAAACTGAGACTGCCCTTGTCGCGTCGCGGTACATCGAATGATTCAGGCGACGGAGCGCGTTCTGTTTCTCGTCTTTCCGGTAGGCAATCGGCTCCCGCCTTTGCCATAATCGACTCATGTCTTGCCAAGCCCGCAGCTCGACGCTGTCCCACGCTTTGATGCGGATTGCGGGCCACGCGATCGCCGCAATCACGCTCGCAGCCGCGATATCGGCGTGCGCTCCGTCGGCGCTGTCAACGGCGCGCAGCCAAATTGACGCCGCCAATTATCCGGCAGCCCGCCAAGAACTGGTCGCTCTTTCGGCCCGCACGGACTTGAGTGAGAGCGAGCGCCGCGAGGTGAAGGACGATCTATGCCTGTGCGATTTCAAGATCGGCCGCCCAACCTACACACTGGCCGAGCAGCGCGGCGTATGCCTCGAGGCGTCGAATGAACCGGGTAGCCAGAGCGGCTCGATCGTCGCGCAAATCGACGACGCCCAACGCATCCGGGACGCACAGGAAGTTGACGCCGCCTTGACCGCGCACGATTTGGCCGACGCCGAGAGCGCCGCTACCGACTATCAGAGTCTCGGCGGCGGCGACCCGGCGACGGTTGCACGATGGTCGAAAGAAATCTGGACGCTGGCGGACGCGCAAGTGTTCGCCGATTCAAAGGCGCGCAAGCGGTCGCTCGGCGGCGCGATTTCCGAAGCACGCAAGGACCATCCGAACGTCAAAAAGATGAGCAAGAGCCAGTTCACGCGATGGGTCGTCACGACTTCGACGGTATCCGGAACCGCACTGGCGTCGAGCGTCGTGGTGACCGACTCGACCTTGAGCCTTGCCATCAGCGACGCCAACCTGCCCGTGGCCGCGCTCAGCCTGGACCGGCTCGCGACGATTAACGACGCGATGGCCGCGCGATGCGGCTGCGACGCGCGCACCAACGTCGCGGTGGCGGAGACCGGGTTCCCGGTCTACTTCATCAGGCTCGATCCAGAAACAAAAATGTCAGAAGTAATGATCCTGCCGCGCGGCGATCGCGCGATCGTATCGGCCAACTCGAACTAGAGACCTCGGCTCTCACAGCCTCGCCGCCCTACCCTGGCGGCTTAGTCATAGAAAACGTTTTGTGCTACTGATTTTTCTGTCTGAGATTCGCATCGTTGATGCGGCGTCGGCGCCGCGGTCTCGGGAGCTGCTAAAACTTGGTCTCACGTCTGCAGCGCTGGTACTTGACTATTGCCCTGATCGGCTGCGTCCCGGTTGCCGCGCTCGCGAACGACTGGGGGATGGGCGATTCGAACTCGAAGATTCCCCCGAGCAGCGTCTTCGAACCGGTATCGACGCCCGCGCACGACATCCTGACCGTCACATTCTTCGTCTTCGCAATCACGGGGGCGATTTTCCTGATTGTCGCCGGACTGCTCACTTACGCCATTCTGCGATTTCGCGCCCGGTCCGGCGACGACAATCGCGAACCGCCGCAGGTTTACGGCAGCAATCCGATCGAGTTTGCATGGACGACGATCCCGGTCCTAATTGTCCTCGTCCTGTTCCTCACCACTGCGCGTACCATATATACGGTGCAGGCGCGGGTGCGGCCGCCCGACGCGCTGAGCGTTCACGTGATCGCGCATCAATGGTGGTGGGAGTTCCGCTACCCCGCCCTTGGCGTCGTCACCGCCAACGAGCTTCATGTTCCGCTGAGCGATCCGAAGGCTCCAACGCCGACCTTTCTCGATCTCGAATCGGCCGACGTCGCGCACAGCTTCTGGGTGCCGCGCCTGGCCGGCAAGACTGACGTAATCCCGAACAAGAAGAACTCGATGTGGATCGATCCGCACGTCGCCGGGACCTATCTCGGCCAGTGCGCAGAGTTCTGCGGCACCCAGCACGGGTTGATGTTGCTGCGGGTGATCGTCGAGCCGCGAGCCGATTTCGACAAATGGGTCGCCGCGCAAACGCAACCGCCCACCGTCGACGCTTCGGTCGCTCACGGCCGCCAAGTGTTCGAATCCACTGCATGCGTCAACTGCCACACGATTCGCGGCACCGCGGCGAATGGGGTATTCGGTCCCGACCTCACTCATCTGATGACGCGCGAGACGATAGGTGCAGGCGTCGCAATGAACACCCCGGATCACCTCAAGGTCTGGGTGAACGATCCCAATGTCATGAAGCCCGGCGCGCTGATGCCGGCGATGAATCTCGGCGACAAGGACCTCAACGACCTCGTCGCCTACCTGGCCACGCTCCGCTGACTTGGAGAGATAGACATGGCAGGCACCATCGATCAGGAAATCGCTGTCGGCGCCATCGACGACACGGAGTCGTTGCCTGTACTCGGCAAGCTGCACGAATGGGTCGTCACGGTCGATCACAAGCGCCTCGGTCTCATGTACATCATGGGCGGGCTCTTCTTTTTCCTGATAGCCGGTCTGCAAGCGATGACGATTCGCCTTCAGCTCGCCTTCCCCGACGGCAACGTCGTGCCGCCGCAGGTATTCAACCGCCTGATGACGATGCATGGTACCGCGATGGTGTTTCTGGTCGGGATGCCGATCCTGACCGGCTTTTTCAATTACCTGGTGCCGCTCATGATCGGCGCCCGCGACCTCGCCTTCCCGCGCCTCAACGCCTTCGGCTTCTGGCTATGGTTCTTCGGCGCGCTCCTGCTCTACTTCAGCTACCTCGCCGGCGATGGACTATACGGAGCGGGCAGTGCCCCCGATGTCGGATGGTTCGCGTACGCACCGCTGACCGAACTGCCGTTCTCGCGCGGCAACAGTACTGACTATTGGATACTGAGTATTTTTCTGACCAGCGTCGGCTCGACTGCAACCGCCATCAACATAATCGCCAGCGCGTTCTGCATGCGATGCGAAGGGATGACGCTCAGCAAGATGCCAGTGCTGGTGTGGCTGTCGGTAGTCGTCGCATTCATGATGCTGGTGGTCTTGCCGCCGCTCTCGGCAGCCCAGGTGATGTTACTGCTTGATCGTTTCCTCGGTGCGCATTTCTTCGACACTCAGGCGGGCGGCTCGGCGATATTGTGGCAGCACTTCTTCTGGATTTTTGGCCATCCCGAGGTCTACATACTGGTTATTCCCGCGTTCGCTTTCGCTTCCGAAATCATCCCGGTCTTCTCGCGCAAGGTGATTTTCGGTTACAGCGTGATGGTCGCGGCCACGTGCGCGATCGGGATCATCAGCATGAGCGTGTGGGCGCATCATATGTTCGCAGTCGGCATGACGCCCCCCGGCAACTCGTTCTTCGCCGCCGCTTCGATGCTGGTCGGGGTGCCGACCGGCATCAAGATCTTCAACTGGCTCGGCACGATCTGGGGCGGAAAACTTCGCTTCAGATTACCGATGCTCTTCAGCCTGGCATTCCTGTTTCAGTTTCTGGTCGCGGGCCTGACCGGCATCATGCTCGCCGTTGCGCCCTTCGATTGGCAGGTCACGGATACCTACTTTGTGGTCGCTCATTTCCACTATGTACTGGTCGGTGCAATCATCTTCATGGATTTCGCCGCTATCTATTACTGGTTCCCAAAGGCTACTGGCCGAATGCTAAATGAGACTCTCGGCAAATGGCATTTCTGGCTATTCCTGATCGGCTTTCACCTGACCTTCGACACTTTGCATTTCGCCGGCCTGCGCGGGATGCCGCGGCGCATTTATACCTATCAGCCCGGCCGCGGCCTCGAGACTCTTAACCTGATCGCATCGATCGGCGCGCTCATGCAGGGCCTCGGCGTCCTCTTCCTGGTGATCAATGTTATACGCTCGCTCCGCTCCGGCGACCCGGCAGGTAACGATCCTTGGGACGCGTGGACGCTGGAATGGTCCACCACGTCGCCACCGCCGGAATACAATTTCGCCGAAGCCCCGACGGTGCGGAGCCGCCGCCCACTGTGGGACCTCAAGCATCCCGAGGACCCGGACTGGAAATACGAATGAAACGGAGCATCAGGTAATGGCCGCCGCACCATCCACAGTCACCACGCCCGCTGCCAAATGGAGCAAAGCGCTCCCATACCGCGGCCACGTGGGCATTCTATTACTGATCCTCACCGAGTCCTCCTTCTTCTCGATTTTCGTAGTCGCCTACGTCTTCTACCTCGGCAAAAGCCTGAGCGGCCCTTATCCCAAGGATGTCCTATCGCCCCCAATCCTGAACACCATCTGCCTGCTCTCAAGCAGCATCACAATCGTCCTGGCGATTCGCTCCCTCCGTGCCGGCTCGATTCGCACGTTCGCCATCTGGTGGTTCGTCACCTTCGCGCTCGGCCTCGAATTCCTGACCGGCACTGCCCTCGAATGGCACCGGCTCATCTACCACGAGGGATTGACTATCAGTACTAACCTTTTCGGAACCACCTACTACTCACTGGTAGGACTGCACGCGCTCCACGTGACTATCGGACTACTACTGATCCTGCTCGTGCTGATTCTGACTATGTGCGGATACATGAATGAGCGTCACGTCGAACGAACCGATGTCCTGTCATGGTATTGGCACTTCGTGGACGCAGTCTGGATAGTAGTATTCCTGACGGTGTACGTGATCGGTCGATGAGCTAATACAATGGCTATTGACGAAACCACCGACAGAGTAATCGAGGCTCCCGCGCCGACCGCATGGCCGATGATCTTTGCGCTCGGCATAACGCTCTCGTTTGCCGGCCTGGTCTTGAATGTCGCCGTCAGCATGGTCGGCTTCGTACTCACAATAGCGGGCGCCGTCGGATGGTTTCGCGAGGTGCTTCCGGTTGAGCATCGCGAAATCGTTCACGTCGAGCCTGCCGTGGTAACCATCGTTCCCACAAGGATCGGAGTCGACTACCTGCACGTCGGAGAGTTGGGCAATCGCGCCGTGCTGCCGCTGGAAATCTATCCCTATTCAGCCGGAATCAAGGGTGGCATCGCGGGTGGCGTGGTGATGGGCGTGCTCGCCGTGATCCAGGGCATCGCGCTTCACGGCAGCCCCTGGTACACCGTCAACATTCTCGCCGCGACCGCGATGGCCAACCTCGCCAACGCCGACACCGCGACGCTTTCATCGTTCATTCCGCAGGCGTTCATCGTCGCGCTTATCATTCATGCCGCCGCCTCAATCCTGGTGGGACTGCTCTATGGCGTGATGCTTCCGATGTTCCCGCGCTACCCGGCTTTGTGGGCAGCGATCGTCGCGCCGCTGCTGTGGACGGGGCTGCTGTGGTCGTTTCTGAGCGTGATCAATCCAGTGCTCGACGCCCGCATCGAGTGGCGATGGTTCATCCTGTGTCAAATCGCGTTCGGCGCCGTTGCGGGTTTCGTAGTCAACCAGACCGAGCGCGTCCATACGCTGCAGCATCTGCCGTTCGCCGTTCGCAGTGGCATCGAGTCTCCCGGCATCGAGAAGATCGAGGACTAGCACCGAGTTGAACACGCGCAGGCTAAAATCGCTCTTCGCAATCGCTTCCGGATTGCTCGCCGCGATTCTTGTAGGTGGTTGCGACTCGCTTCCCGGTCGCCCTACGCAAGCCGATCTGCCACTGCGCCCGACCAACGTGACGGACTTCGCAACCCTGTACGGCGAGAATTGTGCCGGATGCCATGGCGCCGACGGGAAATCAGGCGCCGCAATCGCGATGAACAATCCTATCTATCTGGCGCTCATCGACGACGCTTCGATGCGCCGCGTCATCAGCGCCGGAGTTCCGGGCACTGCGATGCCGCCATTCGCTCAGAGCGCCGGCGGTTCTCTGACTGATGCTCAGATCGACCTTGTGATCGCGGGCATCCGAAAGAACTGGGCCGGCGCTCCGGATTCAGCCGCGGGCGCTCCGCCCTACTCCACATCGACGGCCGGCGATCCCAGTAGTGGCGCGCAAGTGTATGCGTCGGGCTGCCAGTCGTGTCATGGCCCTGACGGCAAGGGCGGGCCTGCCGGCTCGGTGGTCGACGCCTCCTATCTGTCGCTGGTCAGCGATCAGTATTTGCGCTCGATAGTGATCGCGGGACGCCCCGAACTCGGCCATCCCGACTGGAAGAACGACGTCGCGGGACAACCGTTGACCGCCGGGCAAGTGTCGGACGTGGTCGCATGGCTCGCATCGAAACGTCCCACACCTTTGGCGTTGGGTAATTGAAATGGCTCCAGCTCCTGAAAAAACCACGCGGCGCAGTTTTCTGTTCAGTCTCGGTATAGCTATCAACGCAATAGCCGTTACGCTATTCGCAATACCAATTATCGGCTATGTACTATCGCCCGCCCGCCGCTTCACCTGGCTCGACTGGATACCGCTCGGGCCGCTGACTGACTATCCGGAAAATCAGACGCGACTGGCCGAGTATATAAACCCGTTCAAGAAAGAATGGGACGGCGAGACCGCAAAGATTCCGTGCTGGGTACGGCATCTCGCGGGTGACGAATTCCAGGTCTTCGCAATCAATTGCACGCATCTCGGATGCCCGGTGCGATGGTTCGCCCAATCAGAATTGTTCATGTGCCCTTGCCACGGCGGCGTTTTCTACTCCGACGGCAGGCACGCTTCCGGACCGCCGCCGCGCCCGCTGTATCAATACAAATACAAGGTTGACGCGGGCAAGCTTTGGATTTACGCCGGCCGATTGCCGACATTGGGACAGCCTAGCGCATGATGAACCTGCTCAAATCAATCGGGCGATGGCTCGATGCTCGCCTGCAAGTCGGCAGCACGATCGCCGAAGTTGCCGAGCATCCTGTGCCACGCAGCTCCGCAAGCTGGTGGTACATCTTCGGCAGCGCAACACTGGTCGTATTCATTTTGCAAGTAGTCACCGGCATCTGCCTCGCGACTGTCTATACGCCCGCAGCCGACCGCGCCTGGGACAGCCTGATCTACTTGAACTACCATCAACCGCTCGGATGGTATTTGCGCGCGCTGCACGGCTGGGGCTCGAACTTCATGGTCGCGCTGATGTTCATCCACATGATCCAGGTCTTTATGTTCGGCGCGTACAAATTTCCGCGCGAATTGACGTGGGTCGCCGGCTGCTTCCTGCTTTTGTGCACGCTCGGCATGGCCTTCACCGGCCAGGTGCTGCGCTTCGATCAGAACGCGTACTGGGGTCTCGGTATCAGCGCCGCGATCGCGGGCCGCACTCCGATCATCGGCTTCAAGGTCGTGGATCTGATCCTCGGCGGACCGATCATCGCCGGCGAGACGCTGTCGCGCTTCTTCGCGCTGCACGTATTCGTGATTCCGGCACTGTTGATCGGGTTCGTCGGACTACATCTCTTCCTGGTATTGCGACTAGGCATTAACGAATGGCCAATGCCAGGTCGAATAGTGAGACGCAATACCTACTTGAAGCAATACCAGGACTTAGTACACGCCGACGGCGAGCCGTTCATGCCGTACGCGGCGCAAAAGGATCTGGTCTTCGCCGGACTCATTATATTGAGCCTGCTCGTGGTCGCCGCAGTCGAAGGTCCGATCGGACCCAACGGCCAGCCCGATCCGACGATCATCCAGACCGTGCCGCGCCCTGACTTCTTCTTTCTGTGGCTATTCTCACTGTTCGCATTGCTGCCGCCGTATACCGAAACCGTGCTGATGCTCACCGGTCCGGTCGCGGTCATCGCAGGCCTCTTCGCGCTGCCTTTCATTTCGGGCACCGGCGAGAAGAATTGGAGTCGACGCCCCTTCTCGGTCGTGATGGTAATTCTCGCGGTCACGATCGTCGGCACACTTACCTGGCTCGGGGTGTCCTCGCCGTGGTCGCCCGTGATGGATGCGTGGAGCGCGGCGCCGACGCCCATCGACGACGTCAAGGGCCGGACGCCGCTCGAGCTTCAAGGCGCGCTGCTCGTGCAGAGCAAGCAGTGCCGCAACTGCCATTCGCTCGGCGGCCAGGGCGGGATGCGCGGTCCGGCGCTCGACGATACCGCGACCCGCCTCCCGCGCGCCCAGATCGTGCGCCAGATCATCCAGGGCGGCGGCAACATGCCGGCTTACGGCAAGAACCTGAGTCCTGCGGAGGTCAACGCGATCGTCGCGTTCCTGCTCACGATGCATCCGCACGGGGAACCTCCCGCGCACGCGTCTTCGCTGTGAACCCCATAGTACAGAGCGCCCTCGATTCGTGGACGCCGCCCGTCCCGACCATCGCGACGCTGCTCGTCACGGCCGCAATCTACGCTCGCGGGTTCCATCGCCTGCATCGCCAGATGCCGGAACGCTTCCCAACCTGGCGACTCGCGATGTTCATGTCGGGGATCGCGGCGGTCTTCATCGCGATCGCCTCGCCGCTCGAGGCGCTCGACGATCTGCTGCTGCAACTTCATATGACGCAGCATCTGCTGTTGATGATCGTCGCACCGCCGGCCCTGCTCGCGGGAGCACCGGCGATCGCTCTTGTGCGCGGGCTTCCTCCGCGTATTGCCAAGGCAATCGTCGGACCGATTCTCCGATCAGATGCTTTGCGCCGGATTTTCACCTGGCTGACGGATCCGCTGGTGTGCTGGCTCGCGTTCGTCACTGCGACCTGGGGATGGCATCTGCCCGCCACCTTTCAGCTCGCGCTCCGCTCCGACGGATGGCACGTCGTCGAGCACGCATGCTTTTTCACCACCGCGCTGATGTTCTGGTACCCGGTCGTCCAGCCGTGGCCGAGCGTCGCACGATGGCCGCGATGGGCGATGCTTCCGTATCTGGTGTTGGCAGACGGCCAGAACACCGTCCTCGCCGCGCTGTTCATGTTTTCCGGCCGGGTGATTTACCCTTTCTACGCGGCGTCGCCTCGCATCGCGGGCTTCACTCCCCTTGGCGACCAGATTGTCGCGGGCGCTATCATGTGGGTGCCCGGTTCGACATTTTATTTGGTGCCCGCCACGCTCATCATGTTTCAAATGCTCGCCCCGCAAAGCCTCGCGCGATCTACTCCCCTTCCGTCATCCCGAGCGAAGGCTGCCGGAGTCGAGGGACCCCGAAGCTTTTCTTCTGTGCTGCATCTTTTTTTCTAGTAAGGAGACCCCAATGCCATCAGATTCAATTTCGCTGACCAGTCGCCCCGCGTGGAAAGCGCTGCAGGCGCATTACGATCAGATTCACAGCCGCCACCTCAAAGCGATGTTCGACGAGGACCCGAAGCGCGGCGAGCGACTGGTGGTCGAGGCCGCCGGCCTGTACTTCGACTATTCCAAGCATCGCGTCACCGACGAGACGATTCGCCTGCTGCTCGCGCTGGCCGACGAGGTCGGCCTGCGTGGCCGCATCGACGCGATGTTCCGCGGCGAAAAGATCAACGTGACCGAGAAGCGCGCCGTACTGCATATCGCGCTGCGCGCCCCGCGTGGGGTGTCGATCGGCGTCGACGGCGACGACGTGGTGCCCAAGGTCCACGAGGTGCTCGATCGCATGGCGGATTTTTCCGCGCGCATCCGCGACGGCTCGTGGAAAGGTCACACCGGCAAGGGCATCCGCAACGTCATCAATGTGGGCATCGGCGGCTCCGACCTCGGCCCGGTCATGGCCTACGAGGCGCTGCGCCATTACAGC
>DATNLS010000158.1:0-19480 GCA_035602775.1 Candidatus Acidiferrales bacterium
CCGACGATTCCGGCCATCAGCAAAATCGGGATAAAGACCGCGACCAGCGAGATGCTGATCGAGATCACCGTGAAGCCAATGCCCGCGGCGCCCTTGATCGCGGCTTCGAGCGGCGCCATGCCCTGTTCGCGGAAGCGCGAAATGTTTTCGATGACGACGATCGCGTCGTCGACCACGAAGCCGGTACAAATCGTGAGCGCCATCAGCGAGAGATTGTCGAGGCTGTACCCGAGCAGGTACATGATGCCGAAGGTGCCGATCAGCGAGAGTGGAACGACGACGCCCGGAATCAATGTGGCGCGCAGGTTGCGCAGGAACAGGAACACCACCATGATCACCAGCGCGATCGAGATCAACATCGTGAACTCGACGTCTTCCACCGAGGCGCGGATGGTGGTGGTGCGGTCGAGGACTACTGTGAGGTCGATCGCGGCCGGGATCGAGGCGCGCAACTGCGGCAACGCGGCGTAAATACGGTCGACGGTATCGATGATGTTGGCGCCGGGCTGGCGGAAAATGATGACCAGGACCGCTGGCTTGCCATCGACCATCCCGGCGGCGCGGACATTCTCGACGGAATCCCTGACCAACCCGATATCGGAAAGCTGAACCGCGGCGCCATGGTTGTAGCGCACGATCAGCGGCTGGTAGTCCTCGGCCTTGAGCAGCTGATCGGTCGTGCTCAGCCCCCAGGTCTGGTGATCGTTAGCCAGCTCGCCCTTGGGCCGGTTCGCATTGGCGTTGGACAGGACGGTGCGCACGTCTTCGAGACCGACGCCGAGGTTGCTCATCTGCGTTGGATTCAGTTCGACGCGAACGCCGGGCAGCGCGCTGCCGCCGACCGTTACCTGGCCGACGCCATCAATTTGCGAGAGCTTCTGCTCGAGAATCGAATCAGCCGCGTCGTACATCAATCCCGGGCGCACGGCGTTCGAGGTCAGGCCGAGAATCATGATCGGCGCATCGGCGGGATTGACCTTTCGATAGGTCGGCTTGCTCGGCAGAGTTGTCGGCAGTTGCCCGGCGGCGGCATTGATCGCGGCCTGTGTGTCGCGCGCGGCGGCGTCGATATTGCGGGTCAGGTCGAATTGCAAAACGATGGCGGTGGCGCCGAGATAGCTGGTCGAGGTCAGTTCCGTCAGACCCGCGATGCGGCCGAACTGGCGCTCGAGCGGAGTCGCCACCGACGACGCCATCGTTTCCGGACTCGCACCCGGCAACGTCGCCTGCACCTGGATGGTCGGGAACTCGACTTGCGGCAACGGCGCAACCGGTAGCAGCCGGAACGCAATCACGCCGGCCAGCGCGAGCGCGATGGTCAGCAGCGTGGTGGCGACCGGCTTCCGTATGAAAACTTCGGAGATACTCATGACGCTTGAGCTGGAACCGCCTCCGGGACGGGCTCACCGCTCCGCCATTTGGCGAATCGCGTCGCCATGCGGTCGAAGGTCAGAAAGATAACCGGCGTCGTGTAGAGCGTGAGCACCTGGCTCACGAGCAAGCCGCCGACGATCGCGATACCGAGCGGGCGCCGCAGCTCGGAGCCGACGCCGGTGCCCAACGCCAGCGGCAAACCGCCGAGCAGCGCCGCCATCGTGGTCATCATGATCGGCCGAAAGCGCAGCAGGCAGGCCTGGAAGATCGCCTCGTGCGGTGGCTTGCCTTCCTGGCGCTGGGCTTCGAGCGCGAAGTCGATCATCATGATCGCGTTTTTCTTGACGATACCTATCAGCAGGATGATGCCGATGAGGGCGATCACGTTCAGATCCTGACCGCAGATCATCAGGGCCAGAATCGCGCCGACGCCGGCCGACGGCAGCGTCGAAAGAATCGTCACCGGGTGGATGTAACTCTCGTAGAGAACTCCGAGAACGATATACACGGTGACCAGGGCCGCGAGAATCAGCAGCGGCTCGTTCTTCAACGACGCGCGGAAGGCGGCGGCGGTGCCCTGGAACGAAGCGGCGATGCTCGCGGGCATCCCGATTTGATCGCGCGCCGTATCGATGGCGGAAACCGCGTCGCCGAGCGAATAGCCAGGCGCCAGATCGAACGAGATTGTGACTGCGGGGAACTGTCCCTCGTGGTTGACCGCCAGCGGCGCCGCACCGGGCACGAATTTAGTGAAGGCGCTCAGCGGCACCTCGCCACCGGTGTTCGAGCGTATATAGATGTCGTCGAGCGCGTGCGGGTTGCGCTGGAACTCTGGCGCCACTTCGAGCACCACGTGATACTGGTTCAACTGCGTGAAAATCGTCGACACCTGGCGCTGTCCGAAGGCGTCGTACAAGGTCTGATCGATCAGATTCGGCGTGATGCCCAGGCGCGACGCGGTCAGCCGATCGATGACGACATGCTCCTCCCAGCCTTCGTTCTGCTGGTCGGTCGCGACGTTGCGCAACGCGGGCAGGGTCTTGAGCTTGTCGACCAGTTTCTTCGTCCACAGGTTCAATTCGTCGCCGCTCGGATCTTCGAGGCTGTACTGATACTGCGTGCGGCTCACACGATCTTCGACGGTCAGATCCTGCACCGGCTGGAGGTAAAGCGTGATTCCGTTGACGGCGGCCAGCTTCGGCGCGAGGCGGTTGATCACGGTGGTGATATCGACCTTGCGCGCGTCGAGCGGCTTCAGGTTAATCAGGATGCGTCCGCTGTTGACGGTAATGTTGGTGCCGTCGATCCCGACGAACGACGACAGGCTCTGGACCGCCGGGTCCTGCAAGATGATCCGCGCCAACGCCTGCTGTCCTTGCACCATCGCGGCGAACGATACATTCTGCGGCGCTTCAGAAACGCCCTGGATAACGCCGGTGTCCTGAACCGGAAAGAAGCCCTTGGGCACGATGATGTAGAGCACGATGGTCAGGACCAGCGTGGCGATCGCGACCATCAGCGTTTCCCATTCGTGCTCGAGCACCCATTCGAGCGTGCGGCCGTAAAACGCGATGGTGTCTTCGAAGACCTTTTCCGACTTGCGATAGAACCAGGTCTGCTGATCCTCGGGCGTATGCTTCAGCAGCTTCGCGCTCATCATCGGCGTCAGGGTCAGCGAGACGACCGCAGACATCAGGATCGTCACCGCCAGTGTGACGGCGAACTCGCGGAACAGGCGGCCGACGATGTCGCCCATGAACAGCAGCGGAATCAGCACCGCGATCAGCGAGACGGTCAGCGACAGAATCGTGAAGCCGATCTGTTCGGCGCCCTTGAGCGCGGCGTCCAGCGGCTTGTCGCCTTCCTCGATGAAGCGCGAGATGTTTTCGATCATGACGATCGCGTCGTCAACCACGAAGCCGGTCGAAATCGTAAGCGCCATCAGCGACAGGTTGTCGAGGCTGTAGCCGAGCATGTACATCACGCCGAAGGTTCCGATCAGCGACAACGGAACCGCGATGCTGGGAATGACGGTCGCCGACAGGCTGCGCAGAAACAGAAAAATAACCATCACGACCAGCGCCACCGTCAGCATCAGCTCGAACTCGACGTCCTGCACCGACGCGCGAATCGTGGTCGTGCGATCCGTGAGAATCTGCACCTTGACCGACGACGGCAGCGAGGCCTGCAGGCGCGGCATCAGCGCCTTGATCCGGTCGACGACCGCGATGATGTTGGCGCCGGGCTGGCGCTGAACGTTGACGATCACGGCCGGCGTCAGGTTCATCCACGCCGCCGCCTTCACGTTCTCGGCTTGGTCGACCGCAACCGCGACGTCGGAAAGCTTGACCGGCGCGCCGTTGTGATAGGCAACGATGAGCGGCATGTAGTCCTTCGCGGTCAACAGCTGATCATTGGCGCCGATAGTGTACGCCTGCTGCCTGCCGTCGAAGTTGCCCTTGGCCTCGTCCACGTTGGCCGCCGCGATGCCGGTGCGCAGATCCTCGAGCGTCATTCCGTACGACGCCAGCGAAGTCGGATTAGCCTGTACGGTGACCGAGGGCTTCTGGCCGCCGCCGATACTCACCAGGCCGACCCCGGGCAGCTGCGAAATCTTCTCCGCCAGCCGCGTGTCGGCCAGGTCTTCGACCTGGTCCAGCGGCAGTTCTTGCGAGGTCAGCGCCAGCGTGAGAATCGGGGTGTCGGCCGGATTGGTCTTGCTGTAAACGGGCGGGTTCGGAAGATCGGTCGGCAGGTAAGTCGCGGCTGCGTTGATCGCCGCCTGCACCTCCTGCTCGGCAACGTCGATGCTCAAGTTGAGATCGAACTGCAGCGTGATGACCGAGCTGCCGAACGAGCTGTTCGAGGTCATCTGCGTCAGCCCGGGCACCTCGCCGAATTGCCGCTCGAGCGGCGCCGTCACCGAAGACGCCATCACGTCCGGACTGCCGCCGGGGTAGAAGGTCATGACCTGGATGGTCGGATAGTCCACCTGCGGCAACGCCGACACCGGCAGTTGCCCGTACGCGACCAGACCTGCGAGCAACAACCCGACCATCAGCAGAGAAGTCGCGACCGGCCGCAGTATGAACGGGCGCGAAAGATTCACGGGCCGGTACTCGCCGTCGTGGGCGGGACAGCCGCGGTCTGCACGCTAACGTGCGATCCTTGTTGCAGCTTGTCGACGCCGTCGGTGACCACCAGGTCTCCCACCTGAAGACCTTTGCTTATCGCGATCACGTCGCCTTGCGTCGCCTGCACGGTCACCGGCCGCATCTCGACGGTCTTGTCCGGCTTGACGACATAAACGAACGAGCCTTGCTGGCTGCGCTGGAGCCCGGCCGCCGGAATCAGAGTCGCATTCGGGATGGTATTAACCAGCAGCTTGGCGTTGACGAACTGATTCGGAAACAGCGAGTTGTCCTGGTTGGGAAATGACGCCTTGAGTTTGATCGTGCCGGTGCTCGAATCGATCTGGTTGTCGGTCGTGAGCAGCGTCCCTGATCCGAGCTCATGCTTGAAGTCGCGATCGTAAGCCGTTACCGGCAGCTGCGGGTTGGCCTTCATCGCGCCCTCGAGCTCCGGCAGGTCGTCCTCGGGAATACTGAAATCAACCGCGATCGGCTGCAACTGCGTGATCACCACGAGACCGGTCGCATCGGTCGCATGAATGATATTGCCGGGGTCCACCAGGCGCAGACCGACCCGGCCGGTGATCGGCGAAGTAATACGGCTGTAAACGAGCTGAAGCTTGGCGTTATCGACCGCGCCCTTATCGCTCTCGATCGAGCCGGCGTACTGTCCGACCAGCGCTTGCTGGTTGTCGAGGTCCTGGCGCGCGATGATTTTCTGGTCGTAGAGTTCTTTGTCGCGGGCGAAAAGAATTTTGTTGTTTTCGAGGTTCGCCAGATCTTTCGCGAGCGTCCCCTCAGCCTGCGTGAGTTCCACCTGGTATGGACGCGGATCGATCTCCGCCAGCAGATCGCCGGCCTTTACTATTTGCCCTTCAGTAAAATTTACTTTGTCGAGCTGCCCATCCACCCGGCTTTTGACGGTGACCGTGTTGTACGCCGTCACGGTTCCGATCGCGGATATGTATTGCTGCAAGTCGCCCTGCTTGGCCGGCGCCGCCGAAACCGGAACCGCCGTATGCGGCACCGCAGTTGGAGAATCCGCGGCGGAATCGGTGCTGCTCCGTCCGCTCAGATAGTAAATTCCAATTATCGCGACGACCAGTACGACCAGCCATGTGCGCCATCGTTGCATAACTTTCTCGAGCAGACTCGGCACTTCGGCCCCCTGCAGATATCGCGAGGCGTTTGGTTTTCCGGTCGTGGGGCCGTCTGAATCCATCATGTTCTCCGTAGCACCTATCTACAAACCAGCAAAAGGCGATCCGACTCTATTGTTGCAATTTTGGACCCGCCAGTCCATATTTCAAGTGTTCCGGACGTAACGAGGGATCGACCAACACTGGTTACGACACTACGAATCCGATGAATGCAGGTTTCCAATCTTGAGTAGCAAGCGGCAGCCGGTTTTGCCACAGATTCGCCGCAAAGATGGCCGCGGCAGGCCGTCGACGCCTTTTCTTCGCGAGAGAATACTCCGAAGCGCCACCGAACTATTTGCTGAAAGGGAATTCGATCTCGTGTTGATCGACGAGGTCGCCGCGCACGCCGGCGTCGGCAAGGGTAGCGTTTACCGCCAGTTCAAATCGAAAGAGGAGCTGTACGCGGCCGCGGTAATCGACGGATTCGCGGAGCTGCAGCGCGAGATTCGATCGGCGCTGCCGGGATGCACCTCGGCTCGCGCGCAGGTCGCCGCCATCGTGCGTCATACGCTCGTATTTTTCTGGAGCCGCCGCCAGTTCTTCGCCCTGCTGCGCGATCCCAAGGCGTTGCCGCCCTCGCAGGAGCGCCAGTATCGGGCGCAGCGCAATGAACTGTCGCGGCTGATCAGCGGAGTGTTCGACGACGCCGTCAAGCGCGGCGCGATGAAGCCCGGCCTCGACACCCGGGTCGCCGCCGAGTCGCTGCTCGGGATGGTGCGCGGCATCAACCGCTACGGCCGCGAGTACACGACGCCCGATCGCGCGATCGATATCGTCACCTCGATCTTCCTCGACGGATACGCCGCGCGATAACATTGCACCGATTCCGGATTGCGAAGAGGCCCACATGCAGAATCTGTTGCCGCTCGCGGAAAAAATCGCCGTGATGCTGAAACAGCGGCGCGAGAATATCGCGGTCGCCGAGTCGACTACCGGCGGCCTCATCTCGGCCGCGCTGCTCAGCGTGCCGGGTGCGTCGTCGTACTTCATCGGCGGCGCCGTGGTTTACACGCTCAAGGCGCGGCGCGCGATGCTCGAGGTTCCCGACTCGGCGTTCGCGGGGATCAAATCGATCACCGAAGAAGGCGCGATGATCCTCGCGCGCGCGGCCCGTACGCGATTCGCAGTCACCTGGAGCATCGCGGAAATCGGCGCCAGCGGCCCCACCGGCAATCGCTACGGCGACTCCGCCGGCCACAGCTGCATCGCAATCGCCGGCCCAGTCGAGCGCTCGATCACAGTAGAGACCGGCAGCGCCGACAGAGTCGCCAACATGCGCACGTTTAGCGCGGCGGCATTGAATCTTCTAATCGAAAGCATGCCAGCAGAATCCTAACTCCACCGCGGGTTTCACATTTAGTTCTTCACGGCGTGACTTCCGAGAGGCGATCCACCTCGCGCAAGCTTGGGAACAGGCGATACCACACCGCTACAATCACCAGCGTGCCGACGCCGCCGATTACCACCGCTGGCACTGTGCCGAACCAGGTCGCCGTGACGCCGGATTCGAACTCGCCCAGTTCGTTCGACGCGCCGACGAACAGCCGGTTCACCGCGCTCACGCGGCCGCGCATCGCGTCGGGCGTCGCAAGCTGGGTGAGAGTCGTGCGCACGTACACGCTCACCATGTCCGACGCGCCGAGCACGAACAGCGCGGCAATCGACAGCGCGAAATTCCGCGACAAGCCGAAGACGATCGTCGCAACGCCGAAAATCGCGACGCACGCGAACATCGCGAGTCCCGCGCGCCGCGACAACGCCCGCTGGCCGAGCGCTAACCCGAGCATCGCCGCGCCGAGCGCCGGCGCGCTGCGCAGCACTCCTAGTCCGAGCGGCCCGACGTGCAGAATGTCGCGCGCGTAGACCGGCAGCAACGCGGTCGCGCCGCCCAGCAGCACCGCGAACAAGTCCAGCGAGAACGCGCCGAGGATCAGCGGCTTGCGCCACACGTACGCGATTCCGGCCGTGATGCGTTCGAAGACAGTCGTGTCTGCCTCCGCCTCGTAGCGTGCGCCGCGGCTCCGGATGCCGAAAATCACGACGGCGATCGTCACGAACAGCATCAGGCAGACGCCGTAGTCCACGGCCGGACCGAGAATGTAGATCGCTCCGCCAATAGCGGGCCCCGCGATCACTGCCACCTGCGAAGTGGACGAGGCCCACGCGACGGCTTGCGGAAACTGATCCTGCGGCACCAGCAGCGGGACGAAAGACTGCGACGCCGGTCCCGCAAAAGCACGCGCCGCTCCGAACATCACGAGCACCGCATAGAAGGGCCAGACGACGGTGGTCCTCGTCAGCGCCAGCATCAGGAATCCGCCGGACGCGACCGCAGTGAGTAAATTGCTGAAGACGAGGATCAATCTGCGATCAAAACGATCCGCCAGGTGTCCGGCAGGAATCGTGCAGGCCATCATCGGCAGGAACTGGAAGAGTCCGGCGTAGCCGAGCGCCAGCGGCGTTCGCGAGATCGCATAGATTTGCCAGCTGACGGCGACCGACTGTATCTGGGTAGCAAGAATCGCGAGGAAGCTCGCGCCCAGAAAGCGGCGAAAGTCGCGATGCGCCAGGGCGCTTGAATTTTCTGTCGCAGGCGAGGCATCCATCGGTTGGCTTCCCCGTTTGTATTGGAACCGCGCCGCCGAATCGACATTTTGCCTATCGCCACTCATCTCGATTAGGCTCTCATCATGGACAAGGCAGCGATCCAAACTCACGTCGAGCGCTTGTGGGACGAATCCATCGTCGCCGAGCTGGTCGAGTACATTCGCATCCCCAACAAGTCGGTCGCGTTCGATCGCGACTGGAAAGCGCACGGGCACATGGACCGCGTCGTTGCGCGCTTCGAGGATTGGGCGCGCCGTCAGCCGATTCGCGGCATGAAGCTGGAAGTTGTGCGCCTCGAAGGCCGCACGCCGCTGCTGTTCATGGAAATCCCCGGCGACTCGAAGGACTGCGTGCTGCTCTACGGCCACATGGACAAGCAGCCCGAGATGTCGGGATGGCGAGAAGGGCTGGGGCCGTGGAATCCGGTGCTCGAGGGCGATCGTCTGTATGGCCGCGGGAGCGCCGACGACGGTTACGCGACGTTCGCATGTCTCGCCGCGATCGGGGCGTTGCAGGCGAACTCGGTCAAGCACGCGCGATGCGTGGTGATTATCGAGGCCTGCGAAGAAAGCGGCAGCTTCGATCTCCCTCATTACATCGAGCATCTCGCGGCACGCATCGGGCAGCCGAGCCTGTGCATCGCGCTGGACTCGGGATGCGGCAACTACGATCAACTGTGGCTGACGACGTCGCTGCGCGGTCTGGTCGGGGGGCGGCTGCAGGTCGAGGTGCTGACCGAGGGCGTGCATTCGGGCGACGCCGGCGGCGTCGTGCCCGACAGCTTCCGCATCGTGCGGCAGTTGCTGAGCCGGGTCGAGGACGTGGCAACCGGCAAAGTAATCGCGCCGGAATTCCACGCGACGATCCCGGAGGCGCGGCTCAAGCAGGCGACCGCCACCGCGGCGGTGCTCGGCGACGATATCTACGCAAAGTTTCCGTTCATCGAACACACGCGTCCGTTGAGCAACGATCCGACCGAGCTGATTCTCAATCGCGCATGGCGGCCCGCGCTCTCGATCATCGGCGCCGACGGTCTGCCGCCGACCGGCAACGCCGGCAACGTTTTGCGTCCCGGCACGGCAGTGAGTTTGTCGCTGCGGCTGCCGCCGACGGTGGATCCAAAGGTCGCGTCGCGAAAACTGAAAAGTATTTTGGAGAACGATCCTCCCTACGGATGCAAGGTGACTTTCCAGGCGAACTGGGGCGCCAGCGGATGGAACGCGCCCGAACTTTCGCCGTGGCTCGAGCGCAGCCTCGACGCGGCGTCGAACGACTACTTCGGCAAGCCGACCGCCTACATGGGCGAGGGCGGCACGATTCCGTTCATGGGGATGTTGGGCGAGCGGTTCCCGCAATCGCAGTTTTTAATCACGGGTGTGCTGGGACCTCATACCAATGCGCACGGGCCCAACGAGTTCCTGCATATCCCGACCGCAAAGAGAGTGACTTGCTGCGTGGCGAAGGTGATCGCCGATCATTTCACTCGCAACGGTTGATAAGGAGACAGCCATGACAATTCGACTCCGCCAGATTGCGCTGGTCGCCAACAAGCTCGCGCCGGTGATCGATGATCTCAAGGGCGTGTTCGGACTCGAGGTCTGCTACATCGATCCAGGAGTTGGGGTGTTCGGCCTGGAAAATTCTCTGCTGCCGGTCGGCAACAACTTCATCGAAGTGGTCGCGCCGATCAAGGAAGGCACTGCGGGCGGCCGTTACTTGAAGCGGCGCGGCGGCGACGGCGGCTACATGGTCATCTGCCAATGCGAAACTCACGCGGCGCAGCTCGAGCGGCGCGAGCGCGCGCTCGGGATGGGAATCCGAATCGCGTGGGAGCCCGAGAGCGGCGGATATCACGTGATGCAGTTGCATCCCGCGGACACCGGCGGTGCGTTCTTCGAGATCGATTGGGACGCGAAGGGCGAACCCGAGGGCCACTGGGAGCCGGCGGGCGGAAGCGGGTGGCGCAAGGCAAAACGAACAGAAGTCGTCAGCGCGTACTCGGCGGTGGAGGTGCAATCCCCTGATCCCGCGGGATTGGCCGAGCGATGGAGTAAAATCGCGGGTGCGCCGATTCGCAAGGACGCGCGCGGACGACTGGAGCTGCCGCTCGACAATGCGAGTATCAGATTCGTCGAGGCGACTGATGGGCGCGGCGAAGGTTTGTCGGGAATCGATATGGTAGTTGCGGATCGCGCGAAGTTGAATGCCGCGGCGGAGCAGCGCGGATACAAGACGACCGGCGACCAACTGACGATCTGCGGCACGCGGTTCTACTTAGTCGCGCCAAGTGGTTAGTCTCACGGCGTGCGCAGGACACTGCTCATATCCGGCATCGCAGTTGGCGCGGCGGTGCTGATCGCGGGTGCGCTTACCGCATATGCATTTTTCAATTTGAGTTCGATCGTTGCCCGCAATCAGCAGCGCATACTCGCGCACGTAAGCGACGCGCTTGGCCGTCAGGTCCAGGTCGGAAAGATGCAGGCGCAGATAGGATGGGGCGTGTCGGTCGACGTGAGCGGGCTGACAATTGCGGACGATCCGGCTTTTTCGGCGAAACCATTTCTCGCCGCGAACGAGGTTTCGATCGACGTCGAGTTCTTCCCGCTGCTTGTCGGCGACGCCAGGGTCACGAGACTCGAACTGATCAAACCGGACATCCGAATCGTGATGAACGCAGGCGGCGACTTGAACGTGAGCACAATCGGGACAAGCCCTGAGGATGTGCGCCGAAAAGCGGCGCATGCGGCGAACCCTCACGGGCACAAGCGATCGTCGTTGGCCGACTTGTCGATAAAGGCGCTCAGCGTCGAGGACGGCAAAATCTATTTTAACGATCTCAGCGAAAAGGCGGCGCCGATTCACGTCCATCACCTGGATTTTGACGTCACCAACTTCAACGCCGCGTCGGCGTTCGACGTCGAGACCAAGTTCGCTTTTCCCGGCGATGTGCAGAACGTCGAGGCTTCGGGCAAGCTCGGGCCGCTGCTCACGCAAGGCGTGCTGGACGCGTCGGGAATCCCCGTCGACCTCAACTTGAAGCTCGATTCGATCGTGCTCGACAATCTTCGGCCACTCGCTGATATCGGATCGCAAATTCCGCCGGGGCTTTCGATTCCCGATCCCGCGTCGGTCAGTGGGACTGCACGCGGTACGTTGGGCCAGCTCGCCATTGCGCTCAGCACCGACTTGACTGCGAATCGGGTCGCGTACGCGGCAGTGTTCAGCAAGCCGGCCGGCACCGCGATGACGGTGAATGCGAACGGGACCTGGGGCGACCAGCTCGAAATCGCGAGCTTGAGTCTGAAACTGTCCGATCTCGAAGTGACGGCCAGCCGGTTTTCCGGCGGCGGCGCGCAGCCGCTGAGAGCGCAAATCGATTCGAATAGTTTCAATCTCGCCAATCTGAGCCCGATGATAACTGGGGCGGCCGGATACGACGTCGCGGGCATGAGCGAAGTTCACGGCACCGTGAAGCTGAGCAGCCCGCCGGAGGTGGATGGAACCGTGACGCTGAAACAGATTGCGATGAAGCCGGGGCCGTCATGGCAGAGCGGAATCAGCGATCTAAACAGCACGATTCGTTTCGCCGATGGCGTCGAAGTAGTCGAGCCGACGAGCTTCACGCTGGGTTCCGCGCACGGGAACATCGAAGGACGAGTCGAATCGTTGAGTCCGCTCAAAGCGAGCTACGCGCTGAAGGCGGACTCGGTGAAGCTCGCGCAGATATTCGCGAGCCGGCTGGCGGGCGACGTCGTCAACGGGCTGGTGGTCAAAGGCACCGCGGACGGCGCGCTGGCCGTGCCGCGAATCAGTGCGACGATCCAATCGACCGACGGCTCGCTCGAAAATGTTTCGTACCACAATCTCGATTCGACGGCGGCCTACTTCAACCACCGCGCGTCGGCGCGTCCGCTCAACGTCGGCGTGTTCGGCGGATCTCTGACGGCGGACGCGGACGCGACCGTGGGCGACGTGCCGGCGTTCAGCGTCACGCTCGAGATGAGAAATCTGAACATGGAAGAAGCGCTGCGATCGCAAAATATCGATCCGGCCGGTAGGGTCCGCGGATTTCTGACGGGCAACGTGGCGGTGTCCGGCAGTGGCACGAATTGGGATCGAATCAGGCCGACGCTTCGCGGCAGCGGGCGAGTGTCAATCGCGGACGGCAAGCTGATGGGCGTCAATATCGTGGCCGATGCGCTCAACGCAGTGGCCGCGGCGCCCGGAGTCAGTCAGCTCGTGAACGTGGCGTTCATGTCGAGTCATCACGGGTTGCTGGTCGATCCCAACACCGAGCTGCAAGCGGCCAGCATGAGCTTTCAGCAGGTGGGGCCGCGGTTCATTACGCACGACCTGTATGCGCAGTCGCCGGACTACGCCATCACGGGCGACGGCTGGTTCGACATGGACAAGAACATCGACATGAAATCCGACATCCGGCTCACGCTCGGACTGCAGGTCGCGATCCCGGTGACGGTGAGCGGGACGCTGCCCGGAGTGCGTGTGTTGCCGGACGTGCCGACTCTGGCGGAGCGCGTGGCGATGGGCGCGATTAACACGCCCGGTAATATAATCCGCGGCGGAGTGAACGCGGTCGGCTCGGTGGTCGGCGCACCGTCGGCTGGCTCGTCGATCCCGTCGATCCCGAACCCATTTAGCGCTCTCAAAAAATACCTGCCTTGAGCTAGCGGTTGAGCAGACCGATAGTGCCGACGATCCAGATGACAGTTACGATGCCGAAAATCACGCCCGGCAGCTCGGACAGAAAGCAGTTTTGGCACATGGCAGGTCCCTCGCTTTTCTCTGGCGATTTTGCGAACTCGTGAATCGCCGCTAGTTGTTTCTGAGTGAGTATCGAAGTCATTTCCTTCGCCTCCCGGTAAGCGCTCTCACCTTTAAGGCGTTAAAACGCGCTGAACGGATCGTTCAAATCTAGGGAACGGAGCGAACAATCGACGAAAGGGTGGTGCTGATTACCGCCAATCCGGCCTGCGTCAAATGTCAGCGCACCGGCGAGCGGTTCGAGGATGCTAAAAGAGGACAGAAAGTCGGCGCGGGTCCGGTCGTCGCGCTGATCGATCCTAACGCTTAGCGGCGCGTGAGCTTGTCTACCTCGGCGAGCTCTTCGGCGGACAGTTTCCAGTTGCCGGCTTTTACGTTCTGGGTGACCTGGTCGGGGCTGGTTGCGCCAGAGATTACGCTGGAGACTTGTGGCTGCGACGCGAGCCATCCGACCGCCAGCTCGAGCATGGTGTGCTCGCGATCGCGCGCAAACTTCTCGAGCTTCTCGAGCGTCGCGAAGTTTTCGTCGGTGAGCGCCTGCTTCGCCATCCGCTGCACGAGCGCTAGTCGGGTGCCCTTGGGCGGCTCAGCGCCGCGCTGGTATTTGCCGGTCAGAAATCCACTGGCTAATGGAAAGTATGGCAGGATGCCTACTCCGAACTCGCGGCACGCGGGAATCAGTTCGCGTTCGATCCGGCGGTCGAGCAGGTTGTACTGGTTTTGTGCGGAGATGTACGAACTGAGTCCGCGGCTGCGCGATATCCAGTGCGCATCGACGGCCTGCCATGCGGCGAAGTTACTGTGCCCGATATACCGGACCTTGCCGGCGCGAACGAGATCGTCGAGCGCTTCGAGAGTTTCAGATTGCGGCGTCTCGGGGTCGGGTTGATGAATCTGGTACAGGTCGATGTAGTCAGTAGCCAGTCGTTTGAGGCTCGCCTCTGCCGCCGCCATGATGTAGCGGTGCGACCCGCCCTTCATATAAGGACCGTCGCCCATCGCCATGCCGAATTTGGTCGCAACGATTATTTCGCGGCGGCGATCGCCGAGCGCTTTGCCCAGTAACTCTTCGGAGGCGCCGCGATTGCCGTAGATGTCGGCGGTGTCGAACAGCGTGATGCCCTCGTCGAGCGCCTTATGCACGACTGCGCGCGTCTGTTCCGCGTCGCATCGCATGCCGAAGTTGTTGCATCCGAGGCCGACCGCAGAAACCTTGAGTCCCGAGTTGCCGAGATTGCGAAATTCCATAGTAGATCCTTTTCGTTGTCAGGCTGCGGGCGCAAAGAAGACCAAGGTCCGCACCTCGACGCTTTCGCGCGGCGCGGCGTCGATTGGGCTCGACGGATCCTCGAAGGCGGAGTGCGCGGTGAAGCGCGCGCGGCGGTCGTCGGAGTCATAGCACTTGAGCAATAGTACTTCTTCCTTTTGCTGATTCGGAATGTAGTACCATCGATGATTCGGGTTGTACGCGACTGAGTACACCTCGCCGTCGCGATCGCGGTACTTGAGCACGTGCTTGACGAAGTCGTCCTGCACCATGCTTTGCGCGTCGCATACGGCGAGCGGCGACTCCTGCACCGGTCCGCGAATCGGACGCCAGACGTTGATTACCGCGAAACGATTTTTGAGCAGCGCTCCTGCTTCGTTGGGTAGAAGATCGCGCACGCGTTGCGGGCCACTCTTGAGCGTGTAGTCATTGTGGGCGACCTTGACCGGCTCCTGCGCGCCATTCTCGTGCCGTTTCGCCATCGGACGCGAGCGAACGTTATGGTCGAACACGTGCACTTTGACGGCGCCGGTAAATTGACAGACCATCCGCTCGACTTCGGGGTAGTAAACTCTGCGCACTTCATCGGCGTCGTAGAAATTTGCGACCGCCGAATTCTGACGCGTGACGGCGAAGCCTTGGCGGTCGAGAGATAGCTCGCGCATAATCTTGCGAGCATTGTGAATCGGCACCGTGAATTTTGTGTAGGTTCCGGTCCGCGCTGGGACGCCCTCCGGCGGCTTAAAGTTATAGCTGACGGGGCGCTGGTCTTTGTCGGCGAGATAGTTGAGCACACCGCGGACCTCGTCGGGACTGCCGGCGGTCGCGGCTTCGCTGCTGAGTGTGGTCATGGGGGTACTCCTGCGATCTTCAACTGTGCTACGGCAGCGCGCGCGGCGGGTCAAGCGCGAATTTGATGAAGCTGTCAATATTCGGGTGATGGCAAAGCTGCGCGACATCCTGAAACCGCGGCCGCGGATTTTATTCGTCGGGATCAACCCGAGTCTTCGCTCCGAGCAGATGGGGCATCACTTCGCGAGCCCCGGTAATCCATTCTGGCGGCTGCTCTACGCGGCGAAGCTCGTGCCGGTGGAGTTGAAGAGCGAGGACGACAAACGGCTCGTGGAATTCGACCTGGCGTTGACGAGTTTGTGCGCGCGGGCGACGCGGTCGGCGGCTGAGCTGACCACTGCTGAGATGATCGTGGGACAGCGACTGCTCGCCGGGAAGATTCGGCGACTGCGGCCGCGGGTGGTCGCGTTTGTGGGCGTGAGCATCTACCGGCGATTCTTCGGGATCGCGCAGGGCGCGGGTGCGGGCGCGAAGGAGCAAGAGATTTTCGGCGCGCGGGTGTTCGTCTTGCCGAATCCCAGTGGGTTGAATGCGAGTTATCCGGGGTTTAAGCACAAGTTGATTTGGTTTGAGAAACTGCAAAAATTTGCGGAGGAAAATTGAACGCGTTCCTTGATCGTTTGGCGTTGTGGTTGAATCGCGGAACCCTCACCTAACCTCTCCCGTGAAATAACGGGAGAGGCAAAAAGAACTATTCGATTCCGTAGCGGCGGCGCTTGCGCCATAGGGTTGTTACGTTGATGCCGAGGGTTTCGGAAGCCTCCTCGAGCGTCGTGCTGGCGGCGAGTACGCGCGCGATATGCTCGCGCTCGACTTCATCGAGGCTGGCGGCGTTGGGGATGCCGGCCAGCGCTTCAGTCGAGTCGTGGAAGAGAGAATCGGGCAGGTCCTCAGGGGCGATGGTCGCGCCGCGCATCAGGACGGTGCCGCGTTCGATCGCGTTGCGCAGTTCGCGGACGTTCCCGGGCCATCGATAGCGCGACAGCGCCGCGGTTGCTCCGGGCGACAGCTCGAGGCCGGGATGCGAATTACGGATGGCCGCGATGTTCAGCAGCCATTGCGCGAGCGGCAGAATATCCTCGCGGCGTTCGCGCAATGGCGGGACGCGCAAGGTGATGACGTTAAGGCGGTAGTAGAGGTCCTCGCGAAAATGATGCGCCGTCACTTCGGCCTCGAGGTCGCGATTCGAGGCGGCGATTATCCGCGCGTCGACGTGGATCGTGCGCTCGCCGCCGACGCGCTCGAAGTTCTGGTCCTGCAGGAAGCGCAGAAACTTGGTCTGGAGGGTGGGCGTCAGGTCGGCGATCTCGTCGAGAAAAACAGTGCCGCCGTTAGCCGCCTCGAGCCTGCCCGGCTTGTCCTTGACCGCGCCGGTGAACGCGCCGCGCATGTGGCCGAACAACTCGCTCTCGAGCAGTTCCTCGGAGAGCGTGGTGCAGTTGACGACGACGAACGGCTTGCTCTGGCGCTTGCTCCATCGATGGATCTGGCGCGCGATAACATTTTTGCCGGTGCCGCTCTCGCCGGTGAGCAGGATCGTCGCGTCGCTGGCGGCTGCCTGGCGCGAGGTTTCGAGCAGGCGTTGCATCGCGGGACTTTTCGAGTCGAGCAGCGGCTCCTCATCGATCGCGCTGCGCAGTGCGCGATTCTCCGCCGTCAGCAGGCCGACGTGCAGAGCGCGATCGACGGTGTGCTGAATCTGCTCGAGCGAGAAGGGCTTGGTGACGTAGTCGTAGGCGCCGGACTTCATCGCCTCGACGGCGTTTTCAACGGTCGCGTAGGCGGTCATCAGGATTACGAGGCATTCGGGGGCGCGCCGCTTGACTTCGCGCAGCAGTTCGAGGCCGCTCACCTCGGCCATCTTGTAGTCGGTCAGCACGAGATCGAACTGCGTTTCGCCCAGCAGCGAGATGGCCTCAGTGCCGTTCTCGGCGGCGCGAACCACGTGTCCGAGCGACTCGAAGAAGGTGGTGAGACTACGGCGGATATTCCGCTCGTCATCGACAATAAGCAGCTTGGCCATCAGATCTCCTGTGCGGCGGGGATTTCGACGATGAATCGGGCGCCATGGGAATTGCCGTTTTCGACGAAAATCCTGCCGCCATGCGCCTCGACGATTTCCTTGACGATCGACAGGCCTAGTCCCGCCGAACCCTTCTCGAAGCCGTCGGCGCCATACTGCACGAAGCGCTCGAAGATATAATCCTTCATGTCGGCTGGAATCCCGGGGCCCGAGTCGGTGACTTCCAGCCGCGTACCGTGTTCGGTGCCGCGCGCCGTGACCTGGATGATCCCGCCAGCCGGAGTATAGCGCAGTGCGTTGCCGAGCAGGTTGGAAATCACCCACGAGAGTTTAACCGGGTCGCCGATAATCTCAGGCACCGGGCCGATGTGCTCCTCGAGCTCGACGTGCTTCTCGCGCGCCTGGATTGCGAAGCGCCGGGTCACGTCGGCAGCCAGCCGCGCAAGATCGAGGCGCTTCTGCTGGACCGCGATCGCGGGAATCTCGCCGCGCGCCAGGTTGAGCAGATTGTCGGTCAGCTGTCGCATCCGCGAGCATTCCTCGAGGATCACTTGCAGCAGTTCGCCGCTCTTCGCATTGGTCTCAGGCGGATTCTCCCGGTTCAGCAGTTCCGCTGACAATGCCAGCGAGGTGAGTGGCGTCCTGAGCTCGTGCGACAGCGTCGCGACCAGGTTGGTGCGCGCGCGATCCTGATCGCGGATATAGGTCACGTCCTGCAGAATCAGCAACGTGCCGAGCGACTTACCGACCGTATGATGAAGCGGAACCGGCTTCAGCACATAAGAATGATCGCGGCCGCGAACGTGAAGATCGATTTCAGTGCGATGGCCATCGGGGCCGGCCCGCTGCAGCGTGCGCAATGCATCGCGAACGCGCAGGTAGTGAGGATGGTTGCTGCTGAGATCATCGAACGGGCTGCCGAGCGCGTCCTGCAGATCGACGCCGAGGATCAGCGACGCGATCTCATTTATGTGCGCGACGATTCCATCGCTGTCGATCAGCACGACGCCGTCTTCGAGGCTCTCGATGATCGCCTCGGTCTTGCTCTTTTCGTAAACCAGGCGCTCGACGTTGAGCTTGTCGTATTGCTCGAGGCGCTCGGCCATCGAGTTGAATTCACGTGCGACCGCTTCGAGCTCGGCCAGCGGCTGGGGACCGAGGCGGACCTGCGACTTGCGCTGACTGATCCCGCGCAAGCGCTCGGTGAGTTCCGTCAATGGCTGCGAGAGCCGCCATCCGAGACCCCAGGAGACGGCGGCGCCCACCAGCAGCACCAGCGCGAGGCCGGCGGCGAATTCGTACGAGAGATGCTTGCCGAGCTGCACCGAGCGGCTGTCCGCGCGGAACATCGCCGCTTTGTTCATCGCGATCAGATCGTCGAGCTTGCCGTGCAATTCGGCGAACTCGCGGTCGTGATACTCGCCTGGCGGGGCTGCCGCCACGTCGGCGAATAGTTGGTTGCCGCGCCGGGTGATATCGGCGGCGAGTTCGGGCTCGCCGACCTCAGTTTCATTGTGATCCTCGACGTCGGCCCACTGCAAAAAATCGTGCCGCGCGACGGGCAGCACGTCCTTGGCTTTGCCGTCGTACTCCGCCACCTGGAGCGTGTTGAGCGCCGCGTGCATGTTCTGCGCGGCCTCGATGCTGACGTAGTTGCGATAGAGGGTCGCGCGAATTGCGCCGCCAAGTGCGTACACCCGCGGCAGCGTGTAGAGCCCCAACAGCACGACCAATGCCAGCATCACCAGGGTGCCGTTGCGGATTTGGCGTTGCATCGAAGGTGCGCTCATCGCGAATCCTCCCGTTCTTCGGTCGCGACAATTTCCACGTCGAGGTCGGTTGCGTCCGCCACCAGCCGCGCCACCACGTCGCCCTTGAGCCACCGGCGCCATCGCGGTTGATGGGTCCGGCCGACGATTACCTTCGACACCCCTTTGTCGTGCGCAAAGTCGATCAATGCCTTGACCACGTCGTCGGACTTGAGCCACACGGTTTCGGCGCCGAGGTCGCTGGCGACGTTGATGTTGTCGAGCAGCGCGACGAAATCGCGGGTGCCGATATTTTTCACCGACTCGGATGGCGTCTCGATATGCACGGCGAACCATTCGGCGTTGAGCTGTCCCGCGATGCGCGAGGCTTTGCGCAACAGCTGTCCGGTGTCGGAGGCGTTTGACGAGACTCCGACCATGATGCGTTCGATGACGTTTGAGCGGTGCCCGCCTTCACGCTTGATGGATTCGCG
>DATNLS010000219.1:0-9201 GCA_035602775.1 Candidatus Acidiferrales bacterium
GTGGTAGCGCTGGTCGTGATGCCGCGCGAGGCCGGCTCCGCCGATCTCAGCCGGCGCATCCAGGATACTCTCGCCAGTGCGCTTCACGGCACGCTGGTCTATTTCCATTTGGCGCTCGGCGAGGGCTACACGGCGCGCCTCCATTTCTGTTTTTTTGCCGATCCACCGAAGGCTCAGGTCATTCGCAGCCTCGAGACCGCGATCGCCGAGCTCGCCCGGCGATGGGACGATCGGTTCAATGAACAGTTGCTCAAAAAATTCGGGCCCAAGCGCGGACGCGAGCTCGCAGAGCGATGGACCGGTGCGTTCAGCGCCGACTACCAGGCAGCGATCGACGTCGCACGCGCGGTCGGCGACATCGAAGACGTCGAAGCATTGCTCGCCGGCGGCCGCGACTTCATGGTCGAGGCGGGACCGCACTCCGCCGACGCTCCCGACGGCGACGGCCGCAGCGACGTACGAATCGTCGGCCTGGGCGAGGCCCCGATGCTCTCCGACCTGATGCCCACCTTGCAGAACTTCGCCATCGAGGTGTTGTCAGAGGACGCTCACGAGCTTCACCCCCGCACCGGCGGCAAGGTAACGCGCGCGTACCTGCAGGTTTTTTCTGTGCGGGGACCCAACGCGCAACCGTTCGCGAAACTTCCCGGCGCTGCGCTGATTGCCGACGCGATCGCCGCCGTGCGCAACGGCCTCGCCGCCGACGACTCGCTGAACGCGCTCACGCTCACCGCGGGCCTCGGTTGGCGCGAGGTCGCCTTGCTGCGCGCATATCTGGTCGCCGCGTTTCAGATGCGCCTGGCACCCGCGCGACTCGGCTTGCAGCGCGTTCTGCTGCTGTATCCCGAGGTGACGCGGCTGCTATTCGAACTGTTCACCGCGCGCCTTTCGTTTGACAGTCCGGCGTCGTCGGAAAAAATCGCGGAGCTGCGTGACGCGTACCTTGCTCGTCTCGCCTCGATCGAAAATATTGTCGACGATCGGACTGCACGCGCGCTGCTGTCGCTGGTCGAGGCTACTGTGCGCACCAATTTTTTCTGCGCGATGCCGTCGCCCGACCCCTACCTCGCGCTCAAGTTCGAAAGCGCGCGCATCACCGGCCTGCCCGACACCGCGCCGCTCTACGAAATTCACGTCAGCAGCCCGCGCATGGAAGGATGCCATCTGCGTCACGGGCGGTTCGCGCGCGGCGGCATCCGCTTCAGCGACCGCCCCGACGATTACCGCACCGAGATTCTCGATCTGATGAAGACCCAGACCGTGAAGAACGCGATCATCGTCCCGTTCGGCGCTAAGGGTGGCTTTATCGTCAAGCCGCGCCCGCGCCATCAGGCCGATCCTCGCGACGGCGTCGAAGCCTACAAGACTCTCATCCGCGCGATGCTCGATCTTACCGACAACCTCACCGACGACGGCCCGGTGCATCCCGCGCGCGTGCGCGTGCTCGACAACGACGGTCCGTACCTGGTCGTGGCGGCCGACAAAGGCACCGCGAGTTTCTCGGACATCGCCAACGGGATCGCGATCGAGCGCGGCTTCTGGCTCGGCGACGCGTTCGCGTCCGGCGGCGAGCACGGCTACGACCACAAGAAGCTGGCGATCACGGCGCGCGGAGCGTGGGAATCCGCGCGGCGGCATCTGCGCGAGATGGGCCGCGACCCCGACCGCGGCGCGCCGATCGTGATGATTGGCATCGGCGACATGTCGGGCGACGTGTTCGGCAACGGCCTGCTGCGCTCGCGCAACTTGAAGCTCGTCGCCGCTTTCGACCATCGCCACATCTTCATCGATCCCGATCCCGACCCCGCGGCCAGCTTCGACGAGCGCAAGCGGCTCTTCGACTTGCCGCGCTCGAGTTGGGCCGATTACAATCCCGCGCTGATCACTCCCGGTGGCGGCGTCTTCCGACGCGGCCAGAAACGAATCGAGCTGAGTGCGCAGTCGCGCGCCGTGCTCGGATGCGACGCCGACGCGCTCGACGGCGAGTCTCTGATCCAATGCATTCTGCGCGCACCGGTCGATCTGTTTTACAACGGCGGCATCGGCACCTACGTTCGCGCGACGAGCGAGACTGACGCCCAAGTCGCCGACCACGCCAACGACGCGTGCCGAATCACCGCGCCTGAGCTTCGCGCGAAAATCGTCGTCGAAGGCGGCAACCTCGGCTTCACGCAGAAGGCGCGCATCGAGTACGCGCTCGCAGGCGGACGCATCAATACCGACGCGATCGACAACTCTGCCGGCGTCGATATGTCCGATCACGAAGTCAATCTCAAGATTCTGCTCGAGCCCGCCGTCGCGCGCGGCGATCTCACGTTCGACGCGCGCAACCGCGCACTCGCCGCTTGCGCCGACGAAGTTGCGTCTCGCGTTATCGCCGACAATCGCGACCAGGTGTTGTCGCTCAGTCTCGAGCAGCTTCGCAGCCGCACGCACCTGAACGAGTTTCGTGACCATCTTCAGGCAATCGAGGATCGCGGCGTCCTGCACGGGATGGAGCCCGCGATGCCCCCGCGCGAGACCCTGCGCGAGCGCCACGCGCACTACCCCGGGCTCACCCGCCCCGAGCTTGCGCTGGCAACTGCCTACACCAAGATCGATCTCATCCAGCGCCTCGGAACCACTGTGCTGGTTGACGATTCGTACCTGGTCGGACGATTTCTGCAGCCGTACTTCCCGGCTTCGCTCGCCGCGCATGCCGACGTCGGCACTCATCGCCTGCGCCACGAGCTGATCGCGACCAGCGCCGTCAATGAGCTGGTCGAACTCGCCGGCTCGACTTTTGTCTTCAGCCACGTGCGCGATAGCGGCGCCACCGCCGAGGAGGTCGTCCGCGCCTGGATCATCGCGACCGACGTCCTTTCGATTCACCAGCGCGCCGACGAGCTTAAGTGCGACTCGGCGGCGCTCGCAGCCGAATCGGAGTTGCGCGCATTTCTCGCGCTCGAACGCGCCTGCCGGATCGCGACCGGATGGGCGCTCGGTGAACTCGAGCCGGCCACCTCGATCGGCGCCGCGGTCACTCGCTTCAAGCCCGCGTTCGAAATGCTATGCGGCGAGTTCGAGACAATGCTCGCGGGCGGCGAGCGCGATCGGCTCGAGCGCCTCTACCGCGAGCTTCGGGTTGATGTGCTCGAGGGCGAGCTGGCGCACGGCCTCGCGCGCCTGGCCTTTGCCGATCATATTCTGAGCGTGCTGAGTCTCAGTTTCGCGCGCGAAATAGATCCGCTGAAAGTGGCTCAGGCATATTTTGGACTGAGCGCGCAGCTCAACTTCGCAATCCTCGAAGAGGCGCTCCAATCGATCGGCACCGACGACCGCTGGGAGCGGCGCGCCGCGAACGAACTTGCCGCCGAGCTTCGCGCCGCGCGTATCGCACTGTCTTGCGCGGTGCTCGACGCCATTGCCGAGGCGCCCGGTCTGACTGTCGAAGAATCGATCGAGCAGTTGAAGCGGGTCCGCGCAAATCGTTTCGCGCAACTCGCGCGCCTGTTCGACGACCTGAAAACGCTGGCATCCCCGACACTCCCAGCAATCCATGTCACTATCCGTGCGCTGTCGCGACTGGCCGCGTGAGGAACTTTATCGAATGTGGAACCCGCGGTGGGTTCCACACCTCCTTCGGCAGGGCTGAGCCCTGCACCCAGTACTAAGATGCGGGGCTTCGCCCCTGTTAGAACATTTGGGGCGGAGGTGCCGGATACTCGCCTTCCTTTACGGGAGAGGAGGCCGGCGGACGCAGCCGCCCGTAGGTGAGGGTTCCGGGCCTCAAGCTAAATGCGTGGAACCCCACTGCCCCCTCCGGCTCGTTCGGCCGACAGGCGCGCTCAACAATCACTGAGAGATCGCGACGCTCGGCAACTGTGCCGTCGGCTGCATCGCCGATTGCGCCGCCGAATCGACGCGCTCCGCTTCCCGTGGCGCGATCAAATCCTGGTACAGTCGCAGACCCGCCGCGACCAGGAATGCAGTCGTCGCAAAGTTCACGCCGATCTCCGCGAGCCCCACCAGAAAAATCGTCGTCCCCAGAAAGCCCGTCACCACTCCCACCGGCCCGAACAGCAGGCTCACCACGACGAACGCTCCCGCCGCCCACGTGTTGTATCCCGACCATACGGCGAGAAACACCACGATCCGTATCGCGACTTTGAAGAAGCGCTTGCGCATCAGGTCGCGGCTGAACAGCAGCGCATGCCAGCTATGCTTCCCGTCGAAAACCAGCGCGTACTGCGCGAAGTACAGCCACGTATAAATCAACGCGCCCAGCATGATCATCAGCACGAGCGCGATGTATGCCCACACGCCGATCGATCCCGGCATGAAGCTCGAGGCCTCCTGGAACAGAAACAGCCCCAACGCCGGCGCCAGCAGTTGCAGAGTCGTCACCCACACGAATCCCGGCGCGAGCGAGATCGATCGCCGGTAAACCTCGATCGCTTCGTGGACGATGGTCGGCTCCCGGATTCCCGCCTGGATTCTTTTCAGCGAACTCAACGTCACCAGCGTGACCAGCAGCGTCAACAGCCCGAAGATCGCATGGAGCGCTTTGGTCACCCACGGCGAGAACGGCTGCGGCTCCTGCAGCGGCGCGGTCTTCGGCGTTGGCGTGTCGACGCTGTCCGCTTGCTGATAGCTGATACTTTGCGATCCAGGCTCGAAGGTCGCCGCCAGTCGGTTTTGTAGATTCAACGCGTCCGGCAACAGGCACAACGCCGACGCGATCAGCAACGGCGCCAGCACCACCGCCAGCACCGACCAATTTCCGCGCAGATCGTTTACCGCGTTGGCGAGATATATGAAGCTGCTTTTGAGGCGAACATGATTCACGGCGCGTAAGAGGTTGGCATCCCCACACAATCGAAACAAGTGCGCGGCATTTGCCCATGATCGCTCTCCGCTTCGATGATATAATGTGTGTTCACGACAATCTCACACGGAGAACGCACTCATGGCCGACGACCGCGCAGCAAAAATCGAACATGAGAACAAAATGATTCGCCGCCTACGCTTCCTGGTCGAGCTGACTTTCGCCACCATCGCGCAGGACAACGACATGACCCTCGAACTGGGATGGGAACACGTGCTCGCGCTCAAGGGCGCCGCGGTCGCGATGTTTCCCGGCAAGGAAGAAACTTTCGACCTCGTCTATCTGCCGCGCTTCTCGCGTCTGCTCGCAGAGCGATTCGGCGCGAATTGAAGCTCGGGGGCCTGATCGCAAAGCCTGACGGCTCGCTCGTCCGCGGGCACGTCACGTTTGCCGATCGGATCACCGAGCTCGATCTCGCATCTGACGCCGGCGACGATTACATCCTGCCCGGCTTCGTCGATCTCCAGGTCAACGGCTCGCACGGCATCGACGTAATGAACGCGTCGCCCGACACGCTCGCTGATCTCAGCCGCCGTCTCGCGCGCGAAGGCACGACCGCTTGGATGCCGACCGCGGTGACCGCGCCGCTCGAAAAGATCGCCCTGGTGCACGAGTCGGTTGCGACCGCGTTTGAAAATTCGGAGTGCGATCACTCCGCCGGTGCCGCCGCCATTCTCGGCATGCATCTGGAAGGACCATTTATTTCGCCACACCGCCTCGGCGCGCATCCCAATCTCAACCTCGAGCCGCGTGGCGATGCTTTCGAGCAGGTGCTCGCGATGCGCGCGCTTCGATTGATCACGCTCGCGCCAGAACTGCCCGATGCACTCGACGCCATTCGCCGACTCATCGCCCGCAACGTCGTCGTCTCCATCGGCCACACCAACGCGACGCTCGAGGAGGCGAACTCCAGCATCGCGGCCGGTGCCCGGATGTTCACCCATCTGTTCAACGCGATGCGCCCGTTGAACCATCGCGATCCCGGCGTCATCGCCTGTGCGCTCGAGCCATCGACAGCAATCCCCGCGATCATCCCCGACAGTGTCCACGTGCATCCCGCGATGCTCCGTCTCGCGTTTCGCTTGCGCGGCAAGGACGGCATGATCATTGTCACCGACAAAGTCGCGCTGGCAGGAACCACCGGCGCCGAAAAGAAAGTCGGCCGCAGTCGCGCGACGATTCGCGACGGCGCCGCTCGCCTCGACGACGGCACGCTCGCCGGAAGTATCATCTCGATGCTCGACGGCGTCCGCATAATGGTCGAAAAGGCCGGCGTCAGCATCGGCGACGCGGCTGTGCTGGCCGCCACCAATCCGGCCAAACTGGTCGGCGCCACCGATCGCGGCCGCATCCAGGTCGGGGCGCGCGCCGATTTAATCGTGCTCAACCCGGCGCTAGAGTTGAAGTCAGTGTTCATCGCCGGCCGCGAAATGGGTTAGGTTCCTGAACACATCACAAATCGGAGCCCATCAATGCCGCTGAACACCGCCTGCATCGGCCGCGAATACCCGCCCGTCACGATCAACGTCACCCTCGACGCGCTCCAGAAGTACGCGCGCGCGTACAACGAGGACAACCCCGCATTCTTTGACGCACGCCGGATTGGTGGCATCGTCGCGCCGCCGATGTTCGGCGTCACCGTCACCTGGGACGCACTGATGAAGGCCATGATGGATCCCGACCTCCACGTCGACCTGCTGCGCCTCGTTCACGGCGAGCAGGACATGGAATTTCCAAATCCGATTCGCCCCGGCGACGTCATCACGGCAAACGCAAAAGTCCTTTCGATCGACGCCAAGACCACCGGCGAGACCATGACCGTCGAGCTGAAGGCCGCCAATCAAAAAGGCCAGCCGGTTCAGAAGACTCTCTTCATTATTTTCATTCGAGGCGCTCGTAACCGCGACGCCGCGTCCGCGGAACCGCGGCCCGTCGATCCCGATCGCGGTGAGCCGCTTTTCACAGTCGCGCAAACCATCGACCAGGATCAGACCTTCCGCTACGCCGAAGCGTCCGGCGATCCCAATCCCATTCACGTCGACGAAAACATCGCGAAGATGGCGGGTCTGCCGGGCATCATCGTCCACGGCCTCTGCACGATGGCGTTTACGTCGAAGGTCGCGATCGACAAACTCTGTGGTGGCGACCCGAATCGCCTGAAACGCCTGCGCGTGCGCTTCTCCCGTCCCGTGCTGCCCGGTCAAACCATCACTACTAAAATCAGGGCGGCCGGTGAGCGCGACGGGCGCAAAGTTTTCGCCTACGAGACTTTCAATCCCGATGGCCAGCCCGTAATCAAGGGCGGCGTCGCCGAAGTCGCACCCTGACTTTGTGAAAATCACCATCGGCCTCTCGCTCTCTCTCACCGGCGAATACGCGCCGATGGGCCGGCAGGCCGAGCTCGCGATTCGCCTGTTCGTCGCCGACGCCAACGCCAGCAGTGCGTTCCGGGTCGGGGGCGATCGATGCGAGTTCGCACTCGAATGCCACGACGACGCGAGCGACCCGGTGCGATGCGCCGAAATCTATCGCTCGCTCTGCGCCGCTGGCCGCGCCGACATTATCTTCGGCCCGTATTCCAATCGCCTCGCCCGCGTCGCCGCGCCCATCGCCGAAGAGTCCGGCCGCACCTTCGTCAATCACGGCGGCGCCGGCGACGAACTATACGAGCGGGGCTACAAGCTAATCGTCGGAGTACTCAGTCCGGCAAGTGACTATTTGCTCGGCTTCGTCCGATTACTCAGTCAGCTCAAGCTGTGGCGCAAGCGCGTCGCAATCGTAGCATCGAAGTCCGGTTTCGCCCGTGCGGTGGCGTCGGGCTTCGAGCGCGCCGCCGGCGAACGTGCGGCCCGCCGCCGCGGCGTCCGCGTCCGCGTAAAATGGAACGGCGCGTTCGACCCCGCGTCGAGCCCCGCCCGCCTTTTTCCCGCGCTCACGCGCAACCGCGTCAACGCACTCGCCAGCGCCGGCAGTTACGATCACGACGTCAGCGTGATGCGCGCGGTCGCGGAATCCCGCCTCAATATCCCGGTGCTCGGATGCGTCGCGGCGGGCGTCGCCCGCTTCGCGTCGGACCTCGGCGAATTGTCGGAAGGAATCGTCGGCCCCTCGCAGTGGGAAGATTCCGTCGAGCTCGAACCTGCGCTCGGCCCGACGCCCACCGAATTTGCGCGCCGGATGCGCGCCGCCGGCGCCCCCGATTCTCCCGACTATCCCAGTGCGCAGATCTACGCCGCCGGTCTGCTGACCGCCGCCGCGCTGGCGAGCGCCGGCCGCTGCGACGACGCGATGCTTCGTGCCGCCTTCTCCGATTTGCACACCACTACGATGTTCGGCGACTTCTCGGTCGATCGCGTCACCGGCCGCCAGCTCGGTCATCAGATGCTGCTCGTGCAATGGCATCGAGGGCGCAAGGTGATCATCGTGCCCGAGTCGCACGACGATTCCGGCTCGCTCGATTTTCCCGCCGGATGGCGTCTGCTGCTGGCGGGCGCCGAGGCGCTTCGCCTAAGTCGTCCTGATGATCATGAATCACTCGACGAAGACGATTCGGACCCGGATAAAGATGAGCGCGATCGCGATTAAGCTCGGCCGCGGCAAAATTATCGCCATCGGCCTGATGTCCGGCACTTCGCACGACGGCGTGAGCGCCGCGTTAGTCGAGCTCGACGATCGTTGCCGTCCGCCCGCGCACCTGATCGCGTTTCACACTTTTCCTTACGCCGCGCGCTTTCGCAAAGCATTGCTGGCCGCTTCCGCCGACGAAAAAATTGGCGCCGCCGCGATTTCCACGCTCAACTTCGCGCTCGGCCGCGAGTTCAACCGCGCCGCCATCGATCTCGCCAAGCGCGCGCATGTCGCGCTGTCGGACGTCGCCTTCATCGGCTCGCATGGCCACACCTTCTTTCATCTACCGCCGCGCCGCACGACCCGCGGACAGATCGCCTCCACTATGCAGCTCGGCGAGTCCGCCGTCATCGCCGCGGCCACTGGCGTTCCGGTCGTCGCCGATTTCCGCACGATGGACCTCGCGCTCGGCGGCGAGGGCGCTCCGCTCGCACCGCTCGCACACCTGTGGCTGTTTGCGCACCCCAAACTCGGCCGCATCGTGCAGAACATCGGCGGCATCGCCAACGCGACTTACCTTCCGCCGCGCGCGGATTTGCGCGACCCGAACCTGATCGCGTTCGACACTGGCCCCGGCAACGGAATCCTCGACGCGCTCGCATCGCGAATCTCCGGCGGACGCCTACGGATGGATCGCGACGGACGCCTCGCAGCGCACGGCCACGTCAACGACTCGCTGCTCGCCAAGCTGATGCGACATCCTTATT
>DATNLS010000063.1:0-2139 GCA_035602775.1 Candidatus Acidiferrales bacterium
TCCAGCATGCCGTCGTAGACGAATCCGGTATCTCCCTCGGCGCATGACACCGTCACCGGCTGGTCCTCGCGAATTGCGCTGGTCGCGGTGCCGCAACCGACGACCGCCGGGATTCCCAGCTCGCGCGCGATGATGGCGGCATGGCAGGTTCGCCCGCCGCGGTTGGTGACGATGGCGGCGGCGCGCTTCATCACCGGCTCCCAGTCCGGATCGGTCATGTCGGCCACCAACACGTCGCCCGCGCGCACGCGCGACATTTCCTTCACGTCCTTGATGATGCGCGCATGGCCGACGCCGATTCGCTGGCCGATGCTGCGGCCGCTGACCAGCTGAGTGGAGCGGGATTTCAGCGTAAAGCGCTGGAACGAGCGTCCGGCGCGGCTCTGCACCGTTTCCGGCCGGGCCTGCAGAATATAGATCTTGCCGGTGTCGCCGTCCTTGCCCCATTCGATGTCCATCGGCGCGCCGTAATGCTCCTCTATGGTCAGAGCCTGCCTCGCCAAGGCGAGGATATCCGCCTCATCGAGCGAGAATCGCTGCCGGTCCTGAAGGGATACATCGACGGTGCGAACCCGCTGCTGCGCACCCGGCTCGCCGTAAATCATCTTGATCGCCTTGGCGCCAAGATTCTTGCGCAGCACCGCGCGCCGGCCGGCGCGCAGCGCCGGCTTGTAGACGTAATATTCGTCGGGATTGACGGATCCCTGCACGACGGTTTCGCCGAGCCCGTACGCCGAGGTGATGAACACCACGTCGCGAAAACCGGAATCGGTATCCAAGGTGAACATCACGCCGGCGCACCCGAGATCGCTGCGCACCATGTGCTGGACGCCGACGGACAGCGCCACCGCGGCATGCTCGAACTTGTGATGGACGCGATATGCGATCGCGCGGTCGTTGAACAGCGAGGCGTACACCTCGTGCATGCAGGACAGCAAGTGCTGCTCGCCGCGCACGTTCAGAAACGTCTCCTGTTGACCTGCGAACGAGGCCTCGGGCAGATCTTCGGCGGTGGCGGAGGAGCGCACCGCGACGGCAAATTCCTTGCCCTGTCCCATCTTGCGCCAGGCCTCGACAACCTCCTGCTGCAGTCGATCGGGAAACGGCGTCTCGAGCATCCAGCCGCGAATCTGCGCCCCCACCGTCGCGAGCTTCTCGACGTCGTCGACGTCCAGAGAGGCGAGCGCATCGCGGATGCGCACGTCGAGCCCCCGCTGCGCGAGGAAGTCCCGATAGGCCTGCGCGGTGGTCGCGAATCCGCCGGGCACCGATACGCCGAGACTCGCAAGATTCGAGATCATCTCGCCGATCGAAGCGTTCTTGCCCCCGACTATTTCAACGTCGGTATTCTTCAGCTTGTCGAGGGCAATGATGTAGGGCTTCATGGGGCAATGCTTGTCCGATGCTGGCTTAGGTGAAACACTCTGACGGCGGCCAACTGCCGAGATGCGAGGCTATCGTGATTAAACGAACCGTTTTCTTCGTTTCCGACCAGACGGGCATCACTGCGGAAACGTTGGGTCACAGTCTCATGACTCAGTTTGACGGAATAGAGTTTCGTCAAGTGACTGTGCCATTTATCTCCACCGTTGACAAGGCAAAAGAGGCGGTGCGCAAGATCGAACTGGTCGGCTCGCAGGAGGGCATGCGCCCGATCATATTCAGCACGCTGGTCCAGGAGGATGTGCGCAACGTGGTGCGCGCCAGCGGAGCGTTCTTCTTGGATTTCTTCGATCCCTTCCTAACACCACTCGAGCACGAACTCAAGACGCAATCCACCCATGTCGCGAGTAGGACACACCGGATGGCCGACACCCACGCGTACGCCATGCGCATCGACGCCACCAATTTTGCGCTGGCGAACGACGATGGGTCGGTGGTGCGCGACTACGAGCGCGCGGATGTCATTCTGATAGGCGTGTCGCGCTCCGGGAAAACCCCTACATGCCTATATCTGGCGATGCAGTACGGGGTGTTTGCGGCCAACTATCCCCTGACGGAAGATGATTTGGAGCCGCGCAAATTGCCGCGCGCGCTCGAGGCGTATTCCGCGAAGTTGTTCGGCCTGACCATCCGCCCGGACCGGTTGCAACAAATTCGCAACGAGCGCCGTCCCGACAGCCGCTATTCCTCGCCCGG
>DATNLS010000161.1:0-5616 GCA_035602775.1 Candidatus Acidiferrales bacterium
ATCGGCTCGCCCTCGAGCACGATCAGCCGTTTGTCGCCGTTGCGCGCCTGAGGCAGATAGCGCTGCGCCATGATTAGCCGCGTCTCGAACTGCGTGACCGTTTCGAGGATCGCGCCCAGGTTGCGGTCCTTCTTCGTCGCCAGGAACACGCCTTCGCCGCCGTGACCGTCGAGCGGCTTCACGATCATCTCGCCGCCCTGCTCGTCGAGAAAGGTCTTGAGCCGCGGAATTTCGTAGGTGACGACCGTCGGCGGAATCGCGCCGGGGAAATTCAGCGCGTAGAGCTTCTCGTTCGCCTCGCGCAGTCCGGCCGGGTCGTTGAGCACGAACACGCGGCTGCGGTCGCCCAGGCTGAGCAGCATCGTCGCGTAAAGGTAAGCAGCGTCGGCGGGCGGATCCTTGCGCATGAAGACCGCGTCGAAAGTCTCGAGCGGATACTCGGCGCCCTCGTCGAGAAATTTGTAATGAGGATTTCCGCGCCGCGTCAGCTCGCATTGCCGCGCCCGCGCGATCACATGAGGCCCGCGCGCGTAAAGGTCGCGCAGCCCGAGAAAGAAAATCTCGTGCCCGCGAAATTGCGCCTCGAGCATGAACACGAACGTCGTATCCTTGTCGACGATCACCCGGTCCAGCGGATCCATGATGAACGCGAACTTGCGCGCCACCGGCTTACCCCGTTTCGCCATCTTCGCCTGATCCTTGCCCATCGTGAAGCAACCCCTGTGCTATGCTGACCGCTGCCAGAGCCGCCGTCTCGCTCCGTAGCCGATTCGGTCCGAGTCCAACGGCGACGAATCCCGCGGCTGCAATTTGCACGCGCTCCTCGTCGTCGAAATCACCTTCCGGTCCGACGGCTATCAATATCGCACGCGGACGCGCGCGTCGAATCACTTCGCCGATCGGCGCTCCAGTTTGCGCACAGATCACGGCGAGCGTACGGGACGGCACGCCCCGTATCATGTCGTCGATACCGATTGGCGCGCGCACTTCCATCACCGAGGCGGATTGGCTCTGCTTGGCGGCCGAGATCGCGAGCCGGCGCCATCGCGCGATCCGCTCCGCGCCGGACGCACGCACCAATCCGCGCGCGCAGACAAGCGGCCACAGCTCGGACGCGCCCAACTCCGCCGCCTTCTCGACGATGAAATCCATTCGCGGTCCCTTAACGATCGCGGCGGCCAGGATGAGTCGAAGTCGGGCAGGGGAGGGCGGTGAGGAAGACGCCGCTTCGATACGAATCACTGCGCGGTCGCGCTCGTAGCACTCGATCGCGCCGCGATGCTCGACGCCCGCGGGATCGATCAATGACACGCGCGCGCCAGCGGCCAGACGCAGGACCGCACGCATGTGATGCAGTTCCGCGCCATCGACGTGCGCGATCCCGGATGAACCCGGTGCGCGCGCGATCGAAAAACGCCGCTGCTGCGACGGCATCAGCGTGCCGCTCGCGCCATCACGATCGTCGTCCATCCGCGATGCGTCTTGCGGCTGAGACATCGCAGCGGCGACCGGTAATGACTCAGCACATCGTCGGCCTCGTCGGCGAGAAAGCCGCCGAGGATCAACCGCCCGCCGGGCGCGACGATTCGCTTCAGATGCGGTGCGAGCTCGATCAACGTGCCGCTCAGAATATTGGCCATGATCAGATCGAAGTGGCGATGAATCGACTCGAGCGGCACCGACGAGAATCGAATCGACCTCTCGACGCCGTTCAGGCGCGCGTTGGCCCGCGCGTTTTCCAGCGCCGTAGGATCGATGTCGATCGCGATCATTTCGCGCTCGAGGCCGTCACTCTTGCCCAGCAGCGCTGCCGCGATCGCCAATACTCCCGATCCGGTGCCCGCATCGAGGATTGACCGTGGCGTGTGCGTGGCGACGATCGATTCGATCGCGCGCAAAGCGCCTGCCGTAGTGGGATGGTGTCCCGTACCGAACGCGCGCGCAGGCTGCACGACGATAGTTGTGCGGCCGGATTCACTCTGGCGCTTCCACGGCGGCACGATCAGGATTCGCTGCCCGACCCGAAACGGGCCGAAGCGTTTCATCCACAACGTGGACCATCCCGGATCGACGATTCTTCGCGCGCCGTCAACCGCGCCGTCGGCGAGCATCCCCGCTTGCTCGAGCGTCAGTTTAAGTTGCGACAACTCGGCGGCGGAAATCGCGTCGAAGTATGCTTCGAGCGCGACCGTTTTCTGCTCGCGCGCGCGAGGTAGCTTCATTCCCGCGACGGCGCATCCGATTGCGCCGCCCGCGACGAGGATTCCCGCGGCTTCATCCGCCAGATGTGCGTGAGTCCGGAATATCGCCCGCGTGTAACTTCGCCTCGATGCGCCCGCGCGTTGCATACTGTCCGGCTGCAATCGCTCAGCTCATCAGATCGCGCGCCGCGGCGACGTGATCGCGATAGGCGTCGAAGATGTGCCGAAGCGCGTCCGGCATCGAAACCGCCGGCGCCCAGTTCAAGTCGGTCTTGGTGTTCTCGATCTTCGGCACGCGATTCTGCACGTCCTGGTAGCCGCTGCCGTAGTAAGCGTCCGCGGTGGTCGCGATCAGTTCCACCTTCCGCGCGTTGTCGCGGTACTCGTCGTATTCAGCCGCCAGCGCCAGCATCATCTCGGCCAGTTCGCGGATCGAGTAATTGTTGACCGGATTGCCGATATTGTAGATCTGGCGGGTGGCGCGGCCTTCGGGGTTCTCGATGATGCGCATCAGCGCGGCAATCCCATCGCCCACATAGGTGAAAGCGCGCTTCTGCTGGCCGCCGTCAACCAGCTTGATCGGTTCACCGCGCACGATATGTCCCAGGAACTGGGTAATGACGCGGCTGGAACCTTCCTTGGCGGTGTAAATGCTGTCGAGCCCGGCGCCGATCCAATTGAAGGGACGAAACAGCGTGTAGTCGAGGCCTTCGCTGACACCGTAGGCGTGGATGACGCGATCCATCAATTGCTTCGAGCAGGCATAGATCCAGCGTGGTTTGTTGATGGGGCCGTAGATCAGCTCAGACTCGTCCGAATCGAATTCAGTGTCGCGGCACATGCCGTACACTTCGCTGGTTGAGGGGAACAGGATGCGCTTCTTGTGCCTTACGCACTGGCGCACGATGGGCAGGTTCGCTTCAAAATCCAGTTCGAAGACGCGCAGCGGGTCCTTCACATAGGCGGCCGGAGTCGCGATCGCCACCAGCGGGATGATCACGTCGCACTTGCGCACGTGGTACTCGATCCATTCCTTGTTGATAGTGATGTCGCCTTCGAAGAAATGGAACCGTTGATGATCCAGCCACTCGCTGACGCGGTCAGTGTTCATATCCATGCCATAAACCTGCCAATCGGTCGTTTCGATAATCCGCTTGGTCAGGTGATGCCCGATGAACCCGTTGACGCCAAGTATCAGAATCTTTTTCATAAGGAGTAACTGCTCATTTTGGGTGCAAGTAGTTTCAAGGCTGGAGTCTGGCATCCGCGCGCAGTTCTTTCGAGCCCATTCGGCGCGCGTATTGTTGACAGTCACGCCGGGCGGGTTTGCGCCTGCGCTCGATGAACGCGTAAACTCAGTCATTATCAGATTCCGATTTTTCCAACGTGGTGGAGGCGGGCTGTGCTGAACATAGCCCATCGCGGGGCGAGCGGTACTTTTCCCGAGAACACCCTGAGCGCTTTTCGCGCCGCTATCGACGCGGGTGCGGAGATGTGTGAGCTCGACGTGCAACTCAGTCGCGACGGCAGCGTCGTCGTCATTCATGACGAGACCGTCGAGCGCACGACCGACGGCAAGGGCGAAATCGCGGAGCTGACCCTCGAGGAGCTCAAGCGCCTGGACGCCGGCGCGAAGTTCAAAGGCGGCGCGGTCAAGGGTGAGCGAATTCCCACCCTCGACGAGGTGTTCGCGCTTACCAGCGGCAAGTGCGGACTGAATATCGAGCTCAAAGCCGCCGGCGTCGAGCATCAGGTCGCGCAGATCATGCAGGCGCGCAATGCGTTCAGCGACAGCATCGTGTCGAGCTTCGATTGGGAATATCTGAAAAAGATTCAACAGCTTCATTTCAACATTCGCATCGCCCTGCTGGCCGACGAGAAGCCGGTTGACCTGATGATGAACGCGGTTGCGATGCGCGCGCATGCGATCAACCCGCGCTGGGACATGGTCACCGCCGATTTGTGCAAGGCGGCGCACGAGCGCGGCCTCAAGCTGTACACCTGGACCGTCGATGCCGACGCACGGATGCGCGCACTGATCGAATGCGGCGTCGACGGTATCATGACGAACTACCCCGAGCGGTTGCGGACGGTGATGGGCGCCTGATGGGACGTTTCGGCGACGACAAAATCGAAGAGGTACGTTCGCGCGCCGATATCGTCGAGATTGTCGGCGCGCACGTGCGCCTGCGTCGGGCGGGGCGCAACTTCGTCGGCCTGTGTCCGTTCCACAACGAGAAGACGCCGTCGTTCTCGGTCAATGCCGAGCGCGGTTTCTTCCATTGCTTCGGATGCGGCGTCGGCGGCAGCGTTTTCAATTTCATCACACGCGTCGAGGGACTGACCTTTCCCGAAGCGGTGCGCTCGCTCGCGAAAAAATACGGCGTGACGCTGCCCGAGCACGATGTGTCGGGGCCCGCGGCCGGCGAGCGCGAAGCGATGCTCAAGGCCAACGAGGTGGCCGCGGAATTCTTCGCGCACGTGCTGTGGAACACCACCGACGGCGCGATGGCGCGCGATTACCTGAAGTCGCGCGCGATTAGTGTCGAGACCGCGCGCGCGTTCATGATCGGGTATGCGCCAAGCCGGCCCGCGTCGCTGGCGAAGGCACTCGAGAAACGCGGGCTGCGCAACGCGGGAGTCAGAGTTGGCCTGGTCAGGAACGACGCCGGCGAAGCGTCCGACATGTTTCGCGGGCGCGTGATGTTCCCGATTCGCGACGCCCAGGGCCGCCCGATCGCATTCGGCGGCCGCGTGCTCGACGCGCGCCTGCCCAAGTACATCAACTCGCCCGAGTCGCCGCTGTACTCGAAGACGCGCACGCTCTACGGCCTGTTCGAAGCGCGCCAGGCAATCTCGTCGAGCGCATCGTCGGGGAAAGACCGCGCGATCCTGGTCGAGGGCTACTTCGATGTGATCGCGCTGTGGCAAGCGGGATTCAAGGAAGCGGTGGCGGGATGTGGCACCGCGTTGACCGTCGATCAGCTCCGCGTCCTGAGCCGCTACACGAAAAATGTGATCGCATGTTTCGACGGCGACGCGGCCGGACGGAAGGCCTCGATGCGGGCGCTTGAGATTTTCCTGCAGGCGGGATTGCTGGGCCGCGGAATCTTCATCCCGTCCGGCTTCGATCCCGACACGTTCGTCCGCGAGCGCGGCTCGGCCGCGTTCGCGGAGCTGACCGACAAATCCGAGTTGCTGGTCGATTATTTCCTCAGCGAGCAGGCGAGCGAGGCGCGCGGCTCGATCGCCGAGCGCTCGCGCGCGGCGCAGCGCGTGACCGAGGTGCTGAAGCTGGTCGGCGACCCGTTCCAGTTCGATATGCTGGCACGCAAAGCGGCCGATCTGCTGTCGATTGGCGAGGAAGTGTTGCGCAAGGAGGCGCGCGGCGCGGGACGCGCCGCGACGCCGTCGC
>DATNLS010000026.1:0-14809 GCA_035602775.1 Candidatus Acidiferrales bacterium
TAGTCAATCCGACGCACCTCATTCCGATATCATTTCCGGCGCACAAATAGTCACTGACTACCCGAGCCACTTCAGATTTCTCGCGGTTCCATCGAACGTGTCGCGCGTCTTGTAGTATTCGAACTGTCCGCCAATCGCCGCCTGCGCCGTCCTGGCCAGGATCCCCGTGACCTCATTCTCCGTGAGCGGCCGAAAGGTGCTTACCGCGTTCAGCGCCTGCTGCAGAAACACCATCCATTCGCATCCGACGACCAGCGTGCTGATTGGCAGGTTCATCGTGTAATGCAACGCCTGGAGCGGCGTGACGGTTTTACTTTGCAGGATGAAATTGTCGCCGAAAGACTTCATCGCGATCACGCCCATATTTTTTTCCAGTGCGACCGGCAGCACATTGCGCTGGAAGCTGTCGTAATGCGCGTCCATCACGTTGAGCGGCATCTGCACCGTATCGAAGGTGACGCCATATTGATCGGCGAGCCGGATCATCTTGAGCAGCATCGCCGGCGTCTTGTGCCCCGTGAATCCGAAGAAGCGAATCTTGCCGGATTTTTTCGCCGCGAGCAGCGCTTCGATAGCGCCGTCTTTCCCGAAGACCCGGTCGGGATCGTTGTCGCGGATCACCTCGTGAATCTGAAGCAGGTCGACGTGGTCGGTCTGCAGGCGTTTCAACGATTCGTCGAGCTGCCAGTCCACGGTCGAGCGAGTGCGGCCATCGACCTTGGTCATCAGGAAAACTTTGTCGCGATAACCGTCGCGCAGCGCGTTGCCCATCCTGATTTCGCTCTCGCCGAGATGGTAATCCCACGAGTTGTCCATGAAGGTCACGCCGTTGTCGATTGCGGTGCGGATGATCGCGATGCCGTCGCGCGGGTCCCTCGGTTGCCCGATATGGTAGCCGCCGATCCCGATGAGCGAGACCTTCGCGCCGGTGCGGCCAAGCGTCCGATACTGCATCCCGCCCGAGCGCGCTATCGACGCGAACGCTTTGCCAGCGGTCATCGAAAGGATCGCGCCGGCGCGCGCTGCCAATGCAAGAAATCGTCGTCGCGTCACAAGACTACTTGGGCGCCTTTCCCGTCCCCGAGAGTCCCACCTGCTGCGGCGAGTTGGCCGCGTTGTCGATAATCATCAGGGCTCCGGTCTGCGGTGAAGTGTCCGTCGGCTTAAAGGTCACCGACACCTTGCAGCTTTTCCCCGGCTTCAGAGTTTTCATACATTTCGATTTTAGCGCGAATACCGGATTCGTCACGTCCTCCATCTCGACAATCAGTGCCGCACCCTTCTTATTTTTGCCGCTGTTTTTGATCGTGATAGTCTCGGGCTTGCTCGTCTTTCCAACTGTCACATTATTTCCGAATGCGAGCGAGTTATGGTTGATCGTCGGGTTCGGAGGTGGGACCTGAGTCGGCGTAGCGGTCGGGGTCGATGTAACAGTTGGAGTCGGCGTCGCGGTGGCCGTGGCCGTTGGCGTAACAGTCCTCGAGGGGGTCGCCGTGGGAGTTGCCGCCGTCGAAGTTGCAGTTGGAGTGGCCGTGGCTGTCGGCGTCGGTGTCGGACTGCCCGGCGTCGCGAGCGGCTGTAAGTACTCGAGCACGCGATTGTTGTCGTAGTCTGAGACCCACAGGTCGCCGCTGGGATCTGTCTGGATCCCCGAAACATTCTCGAAGCACAAAGTTACTGCCGTCGGAGACAGGGGGGAATCATCGTTGCAAAACGCGTCGGTGAAATCGGTGCCGGCGGCGCCCTGCCCAAAGACGAGATCGGCAACCGTATCGCCCGGGCATCCGGGCGACGTTCCCGCGCCGGCGCATCCGGCCGAAGACGCAGTAGGTTGATCGAATTCGAGTACGCGGTTCTCGCCAGAATCCGAGACGTAGAGGTTGTTCTTTGAATCGACCGTGAGGCCTTGCGGCAGCGACATCCCGCTCGGGCCCGCGCCACCACCGAACTGGAAGTTGCTGGTGAAGTTGGTCAATGCGGTCTCGAATGCATATACGGTCGAATGCACCGAGTCAGCGACATACAAAGTTTCGGCGGAGTCGATCGCGACCGCATCCGTCGCGCCAAACGACGAGCTGGGGGAGTTCCCCAGGGTGAATTCGTTCCCGGTCGTGCCGAAGCCCCACTCCCGGTCCGCGACGACGTCACCGGGGCATCCTGTCCCATCCGGATTCGGCGTACATCCGCCGGAAGAGCCAAGCGGATTGTCGTATTCCACGACTCGGTAATTTTGCCGATCCGCAACATACAGATTGTCGTTCGAGTCTAAAGCGAGTCCCGTCGGACCGCATAGCGTGGACGCAGTTACGGCAACCGTCATCCCGATCGTGTTGCATCCAAAACTGGCGAAGTCGGTGCCGGAAGCGCCTTTGCCGAGGACCAGGTTGGCGGCTTGCCCCTCGCAGGGCGAGGTCGCGGTGCATCCGCTCACGAACGGAGTGTTGAACTCGAGCACGCGGCCGTTGGCCGTATCCGCTACGTAAACATTCCCCTTCGAATCGACCGCGATGGCGGTCGGTGAATTAAAAACGGCATCAGTGACGGTCGGAGAAAAGCCGATATTGGTAAAGTTCGTTTGCCCGAGCACCAGGTCGGCCTTCGCGCCATTGGCGAGCTCAGCCGCATCGTCCCATCCCAACACCCGATTCTCGCCCTCGATCGCGACGTAGACTCGAAAGTGCGCCGTGCTCGGATCGATCGCCACGTCGGTAGGATTCTCGAAAAGAATCTGATTAGGCGCCATGCCAGTGTTGTTGTGCGTGAAGTCGGCTTGACCGAGTACCAGGTCCGCAGTCACGTCGCCCGGAGAGCCCGGCGTCTGCGCGATCGCGACGGCGAACATCACCAATATGAAGCAGGCAAGAAAAGCGATTCGTCCGCGATTCCGCAGATACGACAGCCCAGTCATGAGCGTAGTCCCTCCCAACCTCGCGGACATGCCATTCATGACGCGAGCTCAGCCTCGAATAGGCGCGCATCAAACCACGAAAGTGTGTCGTATGTCTATTATAAAACTTGATGGCTGATCGTGCGCGGCTGCAGGAATCCGATCAGCTACGGAAGCGCCCGTGCGCGGATCGCTTCAAGAGATCAAAAGAGGGGCCGCCAGATTTGGCGGCCCCTTTGTTATTCGATCGAGTGGTCTAATGGATCGAACGAGTCGCGGTCTTCGTCTGCCCGCGCTCGACCTGCGCGATCTGAATGCCGACAACTTTCTTGCCGTTGCCGACGTACGTTACAGGACGTAGCGGCGGCACCGATGCGCCCGCTGGAATTGTAAAAGCGCCAAGAGAAAGTGCCAGCGCTGCGCCGAGGACAGTTTTTCTGATTGATGGCTTCATAAATACGGCCTCCTCAGCCTTGAAGAGGAAACAGCAATAAGCATTCCAGCTAATAAGTATCAGGGGTTTTCGCCGATCACCCGAGAGCAAATCGCGTCTCCGGAAGGAATTACAGGCAGCGTAAAGCGGTCCGCAGGATCCTCAATTGCGAACAACCTAACCCCGAACCCCTTCCCGTACGGGAAGGGGAACAATCGCGAAGAGCGGAGACGGCTCTTCCCTTTCACCTTTCTAACAGGGGCGCAGCCCCGCATCTTTAATACTGGGTGCAGGGCTCAGCCCTGCCGAAGGAAGCGTGAAACCCACCGCGCGGGTTTCACATTCAATTTAGTTCCTCGCGCGGCTACTTCGGTGCGTCGGGGATCAGCTTGAGCTTGCTCTGCCTCGCCGGGCGCATCGCGCCTGCGGCGGCCCCGGTGGCGGCGCCTGCACCGCGACGGCCGCGAGTCTTGGTCGGGATGCTTTTTTCGCTGTCTTTTGTTTTGGAGCCTTCGTAGCGCGGCTGATGGGCGGAGCCGGGCGGCTGCGACGGCAGCACCGGATGGCGCGGCTGATCCATCCCGAAGGCGTGGCGCTCGAGTTTTTTAATCTGGTCGCGCAGGTCTGCGGCGTGTTCGTAGTCGAGGTTTTCCGCCGCTGCCATCATTTGCTGGCGCAGCGCGGTAATCCGGTCAGGCAGCTCGTGCGCCGGGATGAACTCTTCTTCCTTGGCTTTGTCGTCGCCGATTTCCGGGACTACCGCCCACTCCGGCGAGTACATCTCGACCAGCGACGCGTCGATCGCCTTGATGATCGACGTCGGCGTGATGCCGTGCTGCTCATTGTATGCGACCTGCTTCGCGCGCCGGCGGTTGGTCTCGCCAATCGCCTGTTCCATCGACTTGGTGACGACGTCCGCGTACATGATGACGCGGCCGTTGATATGGCGCGCGGCGCGGCCGGTGGTTTGAATCAGCGAGCGCGCCGAGCGCAGGTAGCCTTCCTTGTCGGCGTCGAGGATCGCGACCAGCGACACCTCGGGCAGGTCGAGGCCTTCGCGCAGCAGATTGATCCCCACCAGCACGTCGAACTCGCCCTTGCGCAGGCTGCGGATGATCTCGACGCGCTCGATAGTCTCGATGTCCGAATGCAGGTAGCGCACGCGGATGCCGAGGTCGTGGTAATAGTCGGTCAAATCCTCGGCCATCTTTTTGGTGAGGCAGGTGACCAGCACGCGCTCGTTGACGGCGACGCGTTTGTGAATTTCCTCGAGCAGGTCATCGACTTGCGTGCCGGCCTTGCGCACTTCGATTTGCGGGTCGATAAGTCCGGTCGGACGAATAAGCTGCTCGACGACAAGGCCACCCGATTTCTGCTGCTCGTAATCGCCGGGCGTGGCGGAGACGTAGACCGCCTGCGCGATGTGCGATTCCCATTCCTCGAAATTAAGCGGACGGTTGTCGAGCGCCGAGGGCAGCCGGAAGCCGAAATCGACCAGCACCGATTTGCGCGAGCGGTCGCCGCGATACATCCCGCCGATTTGCGGAACCGTGACGTGACTCTCGTCGATGAAGAACAGCGAGTTGTTCGGGAAGTAGTCGAGCAGCGTCGGCGGCGCCTGTCCGGGCAGTCGGCCCGTCAGATGACGCGAGTAGTTCTCGATTCCCGGGCAGAAGCCCATCTCGGCCAAAAGCTCGAGGTCGTACATCGTGCGCTGCTCGAGGCGCTGCGCTTCCAGCAGCCGATTCTCGGTGCGGAAGAGCTCGAGGCGATCTTTCAACTCGATGCGTATATTGCGGACCGCGGTTTCCATCCGGTCCGAGGTGGTGACGTAATGCGACGCCGGGTAGATCGCAACGCTCTGCAGCTTGCGGACAACCTTGCCGCGCAGCGCGTCGATTTCGTACATCTGCTCGACCTGGTCGCCGAAGAATTCGACCCGCACCGCGCGCTGCTCTTCGTAGGCGGGGAAAATCTCAACCGTGTCGCCGCGCACGCGGAAGGTGCCGCGATGAAAATCGTAGTCGTTGCGTTGATAATGGAGATCCACCAGCTTGCGCAGCATCTTGTCGCGATCGATAGTCTGGCCCTCTTCGAGGAACACCACCATTTCGAAGTACACTTCGGGCTCGCCGAGGCCGTAGATGCACGAGACCGACGCGACGATCAGCACGTCGTTGCGCTCGAGCAGCGCCTTGGTCGCGGAATGGCGCAGCTTGTCGATCTCGTCGTTGATGCTGGCGTCTTTCTCGATAAAAGTGTCGGTCGAAGGGACGTATGCCTCGGGCTGGTAGTAGTCGTAGTACGAGACGAAGTAGCGGACCGCGTTTTCGGGGAAGAGGCTCTTGAACTCGTTGTAGAGCTGGGCGGCGAGCGTCTTGTTCGGCGCCATCACGAGCGTCGGCCGGTTCACGCGCGCGATCACGTTGGCCATCGTGAAAGTCTTGCCCGAGCCGGTGACGCCGAGCAGGACCTGGTGCGGCACCTTGTCGTTGAGATTGGCGACGATCGAATCGATCGCGGCGGGCTGGTCGCCTTCAGGCTTGTAGCCCGAGACCAGCTTGAAACTTCCCTCTTTACCGCGCGCAAGTGAAAGCATGATGAATAAGCCAGTGTAGCAGGATCGCTCTTTTCGCGAAATTAGCTGCCACTCAATTGCGAGTTGATTTCGATAAGTTTGCCGGAGCCTTCGTCGGCAGCGGGCGCGGCCGAACAGCCGCCGTAGTTGGTCGCGATGAGCACGGCGAAGTCCTTTTCGGGCGCGATCCACGCGGTGCAGAACCACGTCGTGTTGGAACCGGAATGAGTGAGCGCCGGGCCGGCGGCCCACGGGCGCAGAGTGACGAGCCAGCCGCCCGCATAGTTCGGCATGAGCGCCGGCGTCGTCAACTGCTTGAAGGTTTCAGCCGATACCAGTGTCGGATGGCCGTGTGTGCCGTGCAGAGTCTCCGCGATAAACTTCGACCAATCGCCGATAGAGCAGTGGACGGCGCCCGCCGGGCCCAGCACGGGCTCATTGTCGATCTGGATCGGTTTCAATTTCCCGTTGTCATCGACATGGCCCCACGGTTGATCGACCTGTCCCGGCGTGCCGGGCGCGCCGAAGCCTGCGCTGGTGATCCCGAGCGGACGAAAGATCTCGCGCTCGATCGTCTCTTCCCACGACTTGCCGCTCTTGGCTTCGATGGTCTTGGCTTCGATGATCGCGCCGAGCACGACGTAGCTGACGTTGGAGTACGAATATCTTCCGATCGGTGTCGCCGGCGCCGCTGACAATGCCTGCTCCACCGCCTTGCGACGCTGCTCCGGGAGCGGCAGATGAGTGGCGTCAAGCGCCGACCAATCGAGATCGTGCGGAAAGCCCGCGTTGTGATCCAGAAGATTGCGCACCGTGTTCTTCGCCGTCAGGGGATTCATCGCAGGAGCAAGGTCGGGAAAGATTTCCTCCATCGTTGTGTCGAACATGAGCTGATTGCGGTCGATCAATTGACCGATGAGGATCGCGGTCATGGCCTTGGTATCGGAGCCGAGATGGATCGTATCGGTAACCAGAAATGGCGCCGGGTCGCCGACTTTGCGAACGCCGGTACTGCCGAGCGCGACAATTCGATCGCCGCGAAGGATGGCGCCGACGGCGCCGGGAAGTTTGTATTTTTCGGCCAGGGTTCGAAGCGTCGGGGCGAGATCGCGCGGCATCATAGGATTGCGATACGCGAGTCGGCGGCTTGGGGCAATGCTGGCAGAGGAACCTAACCCCTTCCCGCGCGGGAAAGGCAACCGGATCCGGCAGATTCGAGGCGGCATATGACTTGGCGGCAACCGAAATCTGGTGGCTACGTACATCTTGTTGAGTGTGTAAATTTGACGTTGCGGGAAACGAGTGTGGTTCCCACGGATTTGCTAGAATAGGAAGCGGGCGGTTGGCGTCTAACACGAAACGGAGCCGAGAAGCAGGAGAAATCAGACATGAAACACCCTAAAACCGTAGTAGCCGGCGCGATTTTCTTCCTCGCGACCGCGATCAGCTCGATGGCGTTGGCTCAGCAGATGGGCCCGAAAATGGACAGGTTTCTCAACGACCATCCGGAACTAGGTGCTCAAGTGCGCGCCAATCCGTCGCTGCTTTACGACCGCCAGTTCCGGCACGATCATCCGGAATTGGAAACCTTCATGCAGAACCATCCCAACGAATACAAGAGGCTCGAACAGCACGGAGTAGGCGCCTACGACTCGGGTCATGTGTGGCGCGACGAAAGCTGGTGGCATGATCACGATCCCGGTTGGATGTACGCGCACCATCCTGAATGGGCGAATAACCATCCCGAATGGAGAGCCGACGCAAATGCACATCCCGAATGGTTCCGGCATCCGGTCGAAGCGATGCATCATGAGGAAGCAGTACGTCACGCGGAAGCCGCCGAGGCCCACGCTCAGTACAATCAGCACCATCATCAATAGTTCGGCTATTAGTTAGATTCGCACTGAACGCGCCGGACCCTGATTACGAGGGTCCGGCGCGTTCGTCATTTCAGTGGCAGTTGAACGGGAAGCAGGCACCATCTACCGCTACTTTTATCCACAGCCGGTAGTGCTTGGCGCGGCGAGCGTCGCGTAGCGTGCGAGGAACCTGACCCCTAACCCCTTCCTATGGTGGGAAGGGGAACCGGATTATTGGGAGCAACCTCCTCTCTCGCGAAAAGAGGAACCGGATGAGGAGGGAGTTCCCGACGGGAATTGCGGGCGCGGCGAGGCGGGCTGGTGGCCGGGCTGTCGTAGAAATTTCGCGTTTGACCCCCCGGACGTGTTGCATTCTTGTTACAAATATAACTATATTTCCCCGTCAATTGGGTGGGGTAATACCCGGTTTCTACATAGGTTCGCGGTTCGGGGGTGCGAGGGGTCCACTTCGGGCGTAGACGCTCTTGGGTGAGGAGGAGTTCATGAGACTGAAATCAAGGCTTTTGAATGCGGTCGTTGCCGTCGCTGGCGCGGCGCTATTCGCGTCCAGCATGAGCGGCTGCGCATATCTGGAGCAGCCACGTCAGTGGGGGACCTGCGCGATTGTCGGAGGATTGCTCGGCGCAGGTGCAGGCGCCGCCGCGGGAATTGTCATCGTCGATAATACTCAAGGCAGTCACAACAGCAGCAATGACTCCCGAGCTTGGGCAGGTGGTGGTGGAGCAGCCGCAGGTGCCCTGATCGGCGCGCTCGCGGGCCACTACATCTGTGACGAAGTGATCCTGCCTCCGCCGCCACCGGCACCGCCACCGCCTCCTCCGCCGCCGCCACCGCCTCCTCCGCCGCCGCCAGTGCAGCAGAAGCTTGTGCTGCGCGGGGTGCATTTCGACTTCAACAAGTCGATTATCCGTCCGGGTGACGCCGCCGTGCTGGATGAGGCCGCGACTACTCTGAAGGCCAATCCGAACGTGACGATCAACGTCAACGGCTACTGCGACGCTATCGGCAGCGAGGCATACAACCTCAAGCTATCGGATCGGCGAGCGGACGCAGTAGTGGATTACCTGGTGAAGGCCGGAATCCCGTCGAGCCAGTTGGTACCGCACGGCTATGGCAAGACTGACTTCGTAGCGCCTAACGACACGGCTGAGGGTCGCGCTCAGAACCGGCGCGTCGAACTGGTGCCGAATCAGTAAGCCGAGCAGAGACTGAGACGTTCGCTGAGCGGCCGCAGTCCCATCACGGGGCTGCGGCCGCATTTTTTATCCTGCATGCGATGAAGCTATAACGAGCCCTGGGTAACAGACACGGTCGGCTCGTGGAATGGACCCGGCTCCCAAAAAAAGGCAGAATTTACCAAGATTTGAGTCCAGGAACTTCAACCTGATGGAGGGGTGCTAGTGACTAGTTGGAAAAATTGGATTGGCGCGGGAGCGATTGCCGTGCTGCTGACGGTTTCGTCATGCGCATCGTGGACGCCCGAGCAGAAGGAGTACACCGCTGGAGGAGCGGCAGCCGGCGCGCTTATCGGCGGCGGGCTGGGATGCGGAATTGCAGCGGGAGTAAGCGGTTCCGCGAAAGGTTATGAGATTGGATGCCCGACCGGCGTCGTCATGGGCGCTCTAATCGGCGCTGTTAACGGCTACCTGCTGGCGCCGAATCCGAAGCCGCCACCGCCACCACCGCCACCTCCGCCGCCGCCACCCCCTCCGCCGCCTCCGCCCCCGGTACGGCAGAAGCTGGTGCTGCGTGGGGTGCATTTCGATTTCAACAAGGCGAGGATCCGGCCGGGTGACGCGGCAGTTCTGGATGAGGCCGCGGCAACTCTGAAGGCCAACCCGAACGTGACGATAAGCGTCAACGGCTACTGCGACGCGATCGGCAGCGAGGGATACAACCTGAAACTGTCGGATCGGCGTGCTGATGCGGTCGTGGATTACCTGGTGAAGGCCGGGATCCCGTCGAGCCAGTTGATTCCGCACGGCTACGGCAAGACTGACTTCGTAGCCCCCAACAACACGGCTGAGGGCCGCGCGCAAAATCGGCGCGTCGAGTTGGTGCCTAACGAGTAGGTCGAGCAGGTAACTGAGACGATCGCGAGCGGCCGCAGTCCTGCGAAGGGCTGCGGCCGCATCTTTTTTGGTGTAGACAGATTATTGCGGATTTTCAGCCATAAGACGGGTTTTCGTACTGAATGGACCTGCCGTCATTAAAATGGGAAAATGCGGAGAGTTTTCATTTCCAATCAGTTGAACCTAGGGAGGGTACCTGTGCACAAGTGGAAAAATTGGGTTGGTGCGTTTGCGGCAGTCGCACTTTTGGCGCTCTCGTCGTGTGCATCGTGGACACCGGAGCAGAGGGAATACACCGAGTACGGCGCGGCCGGTGGCGCACTCGCTGGCGGAGGGCTCGGGTGCGGAATCGCCGCGATCAATGGCTCTGGAGAGGCTTATGAGATCGGATGCCCCACCGGAGTTGTGATGGGCGCTTTGATCGGCGGCTTGATCGGATATGTGCTGGCGCCTCCGCCACGTCCAATACCGCCGCCGCCACCACCACCGCCGCCTCCTCCACCGCCGCCTCCGATGGCCCCACCGCAGCAGAAGCTGGTGCTGCGCGGGGTGCATTTCGACTTCAACAAGTCGAAGATTCGGCCGGGTGACGCCGCGATTCTGGATGAGGCCGTATCAAGTCTGAAGGCCAATTCGAACGTGACGATCAACGTCAACGGTTATTGCGACGCTATTGGCAGCGAGGAATACAACCTGAAGCTGTCGGATCGGCGCGCCGATGCGGTCGTGAATTACCTGGTCAATGCCGGTATCCCATCGAGCCAGTTGATACCGCACGGCTACGGCAAGACTGACTTCGTTGCGCCCAACGACACGGCTGAGGGCCGCGCGCAAAATCGGCGCGTCGAGCTGATGCCTAACCAGTAGGTCGAGTCAAGACTGAGACGATCGCGAGCGGCCGCAGTCCCATCGGGGGCTGCGGCCGCTTCTATTGTGTAAACGGGTTATTATGGATCCTACGCTATAGGACGGTTTTTGTACCGAATGGACGTGCCTTCGTAAAAATGGCAAAATGCGCAAAGCTTTCAATTTGAAATGCTTGAATCTCGGGGAGGGAACCGGATGAACAAGGGGAAAAGTTGGGTAGGCGCGTTTGTGGCCGTCGCATTATTGACGGTTTCGTCGTGCTCATCGTGGTCGCCGCAGCAGGTTACGTACACCGAGTACGGAGCAGCCGGCGGCGCACTACTCGGCGGAGGTTTGGGATGCGGAATTGCTGCCGCGACGGCTGGCCACGGAGGCGTGGGTGTGCAGGGAGCGGCCGCTTATGAGATCGGTTGCCCCGTTGGAGTCGTGGGAGGCGCGCTGATCGGCGGAGCTATCGGATACTTCCTCGCTCCGAAGCCGGTACCGCCACCGCCGCCACCTCCTCCACCGCCGCCGCCTCCACCACCACCTCCTCCGCCGCCTCCTGTGGCGCAGAAGATTGTGCTGCGCGGAGTGCATTTCGATTTCAACAAGGCAATCATCCGGCCGGGTGACGCAGCCGTGCTGGACGAGGCGATTACGACTCTAAAGGCTAATCCCAACGTCGTGATCGACGTGAACGGTTACTGCGACGCTATCGGCAGCATGGAGTACAACTTGAAGCTGTCGGAGCGGCGTGGGAACGCGGTGGCGAATTACCTGTTGAACGGCGGAATCCAGGCGACCCAGTTGCGAGTGCATGGATTCGGCAAAACCGACTTCGTCGCGACCAACAGAACGGCTGAAGGCCGCGCTGAGAACCGCCGCGTCGAGCTGGTACCCGAACAATAGGGCGATCTGAGACTGCAACGTCGGTAACTGGCCGCAGTCCTGTCGAGGGGCTGCGGCCTTTTCTTGGGTGCATCACGGGCTGACGGAGGTTTGCGTTTCTGCTATAGAAACCATCTCAATGAAATCTATTCGGATTGCAGGAATGATCGCATTGGCGGCGCTGATAGCGGCCGCGACGGTGCACGCTCAATCAGAGGCGGATGCGAACACGTCATCCGTGTCGGCATCGGACAGCGCGGCCGTGCCTGCGGCGGCCCCTTCACCGGCGGCTAAGAAGACGCTGCGGCAGAAGGTCGGAACGCTGATTGCGAAGCTCACCCCCGATCGGATCAAGCGCGACGTCGAATTCAGGAAGGCCTCGGCGCTGTTCCCGGCGTTTTGCAAACATTGGGAGCAGGACCTCCACGACCGAGAGGTCAACAACCTCTCCAACTTGCAATTCGTCGAGAAGCAAGGATTCCAGACCGCGACCTATACTGGCTACGGCAAGGTCGCCGAGTGCGAATCGCATCAGTCCAAGGACGGCTACTCAATTGGAAGGATCACCTACGAGGAATTCGTCTACTACATAGCCGGCAAGTCAGAGGACGAAGCTCGCCACGCGCCGCCCAAACCCGTCAGCGACACGCATACCACGGAGATATTCCGCTGGGACAACGGCAAGTGGTTCTACTGAGCAGCGTGGATTAGATGCGGGGCTGCGCGCCCCGCACCCGCGGCAGGGGTGACCCCTGCACCCAGTATTAAGAAAATAGAAGATGCGGCCTTACGGCCTGTTAGAACTATTTCGAAGGAGAACGGTCGAGATGTAATTGCGCCGCTGGACACGAGCCCGCTTCGCGTCCTCGCGCCTCAACTTCCTAACAGGGACGAAGTCCCGCATCGTTTCTTATCACCGGGTGCAGGGGTCACCCCTGCCGCGGGCGCGGGGCGCGCAGCCCCGCATTTCAATTCAGTTCCTTGCTGCTGTAATTCAAAATCCGGCGCGCGATAATTATCATGTTGATCTGCTGGGTGCCCTCGAAGATGTCGTTGATCTTCGCATCGCGCATCCACTTCTCGACCAGGATTTTGCGCGAGTAGCCCAGCGGCCCCAGCAGCTCGACCGCCTTCTGCGTGATCAGCGTGACCGCGAGTCCCGCCTTCGCCTTCGCCATCGAGGCCTCGAGGCTGTTGCGCTTACCGGTATCGAGCATCCAGGCCGCGCGCCACGTGAGTAATCGCGCGGCTTGCAGCTGCACTTCCATCTCCATGAAGTCGCGCTCGACGGCGGTCAGACGCCGCGGCGAGATTCCGTAGCGGACCGGCACGTTGTGGTCTTTGAGAAAGTCGCGCACGAAGTCGAGCGCCGCGCGCCCCACTCCGATCGCCATCGCGGCGACAATCGGCCGGGTCGCGTCGAAGGTCGCCATCACGTCCTTGAAGCCGCCTTCCTTGCGGACCTCGGCGCTGCCCAGCAGCGCGTCGAGCGGGATGCGGCAGTTGTCGAAGATGAGTGCGGCGGTGTCTGACGCGCGAATCCCGAGTTTGTTCTCGACGCGCGCCACGGTCATGCCGGGCGTGTTGTGCTCGACGACGAACGGCTTAATCCCGGGACGTCCCGCGCTCTTATCGACCGTCGCCCAGACCACGACAAAGCCGTCGGACTTCTCGGCCGCCATCTCGCCGGCGGTGCAGAAAATTTTGGTGCCGTTGATCACCCAGTGGTCGCCGTCGCGGGTGGCGGTAGTGGTGACCTGCGACGAATCGGAGCCGAAGCTGGGCTCGGTAATCGCCATCGCACCCCACTTCGGCTTGCCTTCCTTGAAGCGCTTGAGGAAGCGCTCCTTCTGATCGGGCGTTCCCGCCGCCATGACCGCCGCGCCGCCCAGTCCCGAGTTGGGGGTGGACAGGTAAAGCCCGGCGTCGCCCCAGCACAGTTCCTCGGTGCTGAGCACGGTCATCAGATTGGCGCGTCGAGGCGCCGACGCTGCGCCACCGTCGGTCTTCTTGCTGCGGTCGTTGCCGACCTGGATATCGGCGGCGGCGGACGCCGACCACATCGACTCGTAAAACTGGGTGGGCTTGGTGTGCTCGTGCTCGTCGCAGTCGCGCGAGATGGGACGCATCATGTGTTCCGAGACGGCGTGGAACATCTGCAGGCGGCTGAGAATTTGTGGTTCGAGTTCGAAATCGATCATGATTTTATCTCCGTCGCGGGCCGCTTAGACCGTTGCGATTCCTTCGATTGCGGAAAATCCGCGCGCGTTGCGCAGCCACATCTCGACCGGATGCTCGCGGATGTAGCCGTGGCCGCCGAGCACCTGCACACCATTGTCGGTAACTTTGAGCGCGCTCTGCGCGACATAATTTTTCGCGAGGTAACTTGCCTTCAACGCATCGCGGCCCTTGTCGAGTTCGTTGGCGGCTTCCCAGACCAGCAGGCGCGCCGCGTCGATCTCGATTGCCATGTCGGCGAGGATAAACGCGATCGCCTGCTTGGTCGCGATCGGCACGCCGAACGCCTTGCGCTCCTTGGCGTAGTCGCGCGCGTATTCGAACGCGGCGTTCATCACACCAACCCCCATCGCGGCAAACGCGACCCGCGCCTCGCTCATCAGGCGCGAGAAGTCGATACCCTTGTCGCCGCCCAGGCGCGCGTCGGCGCCGACGCGGCAGTCTTTCAGGGTGAGTTCGTAAGTCGCGAGCGGCTTGAGTCCCATGTTTTTTTCGCGATCGGAAATCGTCAATCCCGCCGCGGTGCGCGGAACGATGAACCCGTCGACGCCGGCGAAGCCCTTCGACGCGTCGGTGGCCGCATAGATCAGGATCGAATCGGATTCCGCCGCGAGCGGCACGTAACACTTGGCGCCGTTGAGGATGTATCCGGCGCCGTCGCGCCGGGCGGCGACTTGCTGCGCGGAGAGATCGAAATCGAAGCGCGGCTCCATCACGGCCGCGGTCGCGGCGGCGAAATCGGCGCCGGTGAATAGCTTCAAATATTTGGCGCGCTGATCGTCGGTGCCCATCTCGACTATCGGGAACGCGAACAGGCGCGGTGCGAGCACGTGCAAGCCGATCGAGATATCGCCAAAGCCGAGTTCCTCGGCAACGATCGCGCCAGTGACGGCCGAGCGCGCGTCGCCGCCGCCGCCGAATTTCTCCGGGATACTGCCGCTGACAAATCCGAACTGCCAGGCCTCGGCGACCAGAGCGGCGGGA
>DATNLS010000031.1:0-2064 GCA_035602775.1 Candidatus Acidiferrales bacterium
GTGTGGCTCAAGGTGGTGGTTCCGACCACCAGTTTGTGCCCCTGCTCGAAGAAGATATCGGACTATGGCGCGCACAATCAGCGCTCGCACATCACGCTGACGGCGAAACTCAATGAACACATGTGGCTGGAAGAGTTGATCGACGTCGCCGAGGCGCAGGCCTCATGCGAGGTATACGGAATACTCAAACGTCCGGACGAAAAATACGTCACCGAGCGCGCCTACGACAACCCCAAATTTGTCGAGGATACCGTGCGGGACGTCGCCGTCGCACTGAATGAAGACAAGCGCGTTCGCGCGTATGTGGTCGAATCGGAGAATTTCGAATCCATCCACAATCATTCGGCGTACGCGATGATCGAGCACGACAAGGATGCGGATATCCCGCGTTAGGTGCCGCGCTCCGCGCTCTGCAGGCGCCCGATCATGCTGCGCAGAAACACCTGATTGAATCGCAGCTGGCACTCGGCGGATACTTGTTCCAACAGCGTCGAGCTTACCTTCATGACCATGACCGAGCCTGAGGCTATGATGGTCGCGGTCCGCTTGGCGCCGCGCACGTAGCTCGTTTCGCCGAAGCAGTCGCCGACGTCCAGATAGCCCAACGCCCTGCCGAGCCGCGCCACGCCGACGCGCCCCTGTACGATGATGTAGAACCGATCGTCCATCTCGCCCTCTTTGACGATTTCTTCGGCGTCGGCGTAATCCTGCCAGCTGCTGGCGCGCAATACTTCCCAGATCTCGCCGTGCGAGAATTCATGGAAGAACTTGAGCTTGCGCAGCAGGCTGAACTGCTCCTGTTGGTCGATGCGGTTGTATTGGGCGCGCAATTTCTGATGCACGCGCGTCAATTCCGCGGCGAAGTCCAGCCCCGTTTTATAGCGCTTCTCCGGGTCCTTCTGCAGGGCAATCGCCGTCACGTTCTCGAGCTCCTCGGGAATCTCCGGGCGCAGGGTGTGAATGGGCGGCGGCGTGGCGAATACGATCTGGTGCAGCAACTTTTGCAAATTGCCGGCCCTGAACGGTCTCGTTCCCGTCAAGAGCTCGTACATCACCGCGCCCAGCGAATATAGATCCGAGCGATTGGTCAATTCGATCGACTGCACCTGCTCGGGAGACATATACGACGGGCTGCCGGCGATCCCTTCGATGCGCGAGATCTCCGAATCGGCCACCAGGGCGATGCCGAAATCGATGATGCGCACGTCGCTGTCGAGGGTCAGCATGATATTGCTGGGTTTGATGTCGCGATGAATGACGCCGCGGCTGTGGGCGTAGTGCAGCGCCCGCGCCGCCTTGTAGACCAGTTCGACCACATCGTCGATGCGCAGCAAATTATCGGGACGGCAATAGGCGGCGAGAGTCCGCGCTCCGTGCACGTGTTCGGTGACGATGTAGCAGTGTCCGTTCTCTTCCCCCGCATCATAGATCGGCAGGATATTCGGATGCTGAAGCATCCCGACCATGTGCGCTTCGGAGAGAAACATTTTTCGCGCGATCCGCATGCGGCTTTCATCGCCGCTGGCATCGACGTTGTAAACCTTGATCGCCACGTCGCGGCCGTAATACGGATCATGCGACAGATACACGACGCCCGTGCTGCCGCGGCCGACCTCGTTAATGATGACGTACTTGCCGATCTTTTCAGGCAATGCGGCGCGGCCGGTCGAAGGCTTCGCGTGATGACTGGGCCGAATATTGGTCAAAGGTAACCGTGAGCCGCCGCTGCGGACGTTCATTTGTGTGGTGCTAGAGGATACGTCGGCAGGCCGGCGTTAAACTGTGATTTGGGTCGAGGCTCGGCGAAAGTGGTCGAATCCGCAAAGCGGCGCGGAGGATTTTTCGCCGTGCAAAGCCCAGGTTACGGCATTTCCGCGACGCAGCTCACCGATCGCGGTAAGTCTTAAGTTCAATTGCCCGGCTCGAGCCGCGAGCGCGTCGAAATGCTCCGGGGGCACGGCGAGGAGCAGTTCGTAGTCGTCCCCGGCGCCGAGCGCCCAGGAACGCGACTGTTCGGGACTTGCCGCGGCCCGCAGGGCGACCGATAGCGGCAGCCTTTCTACC
>DATNLS010000363.1:0-23318 GCA_035602775.1 Candidatus Acidiferrales bacterium
AGCCGCGAAGGCGCCTGACTTCGGCTCCCTTGACGCAACCTAACCCGCGCGCTAATCCCGCCTTGATGCGGTTGGAACACTTTCGTGCGGTAACACTTATAGCCACCATTGGCTTCGTCTTAGCGGGACTCTCGGGATGCGGTGTCAACAAGATTCCGACTCTCGACGAGCAGGTCAAGGCCGCGTGGAGCGAGGTGCTGAACCAGTATCAGCGGCGCGCCGACCTTATTCCCAACCTGGTCGAGACGGTCAAGGGCTATGCGCACCAGGAGCAGCAGGTGCTGACCCAGGTGACCGAAGCGCGCGCGCATGCGACCCAGATGCAGCTACCGGCGGACATCCTGTCGAACCCGCAGGCGTTTCATGAGTTCGAGCAAAACCAGGCTGCCGTCAGCGGCGCGTTGGGCCGGTTGCTCGCGGTAGCCGAGGCCTATCCCGACCTCAAGTCGAATCAGAATTTTCTCGCGCTGCAATCGCAGCTCGAGGGCACCGAGAATCGCATCACGGTCGCGCGCCGTGACTACATTCTCGCCGTGCAGGAATACAACACTGCGCTGAGGACTATCCCACAACGCTGGATAGCGTCGATCCTCTACCCTGATATGAAAATCCGCGAGACCTTCACGATAACCGAGCAAGCCCAACAGGTACCCCAGGTCAAATTCTGATGCGCACTCGCTGCGCATTGACGTGCAGCGTCACTAGAGCGGCGAGCGCGCTGCTCATCCTTCTGCTGATCTTCGCGGCGACGGCGCACGCCTCTGAGCCGACGTTTCCGCCGCTCACCGGCCGAGTCGTCGATGACGCGCACGTTCTGGACACTTGGACCCAAAGCGAGCTCACCGACATGCTTGCCCGTCACGAAGGAGCCACCGGCGAACAAGTCGTGGTGGTCACGCTGCCTACGCTCCAGGGATACACAATCGAGGATTACGGCTATCAGCTGGGCCGTTACTGGGGCATCGGGCAGAAAGGCACGAACAACGGCGCGATGCTAATCGTCGCGCCCAAGGAGCACAAAGTTCGCATCGAGGTCGGCTACGGCCTCGAAGGAACGCTCACCGACGCTATCTGCAGCACGATAATCCAGAACTACATCCTGCCAAGCTTCAAGCGCGGCGACTTCAGCGCCGGCATCGTGGCCGGCACGACGTCGATACTCAGCGTGCTCGGCGGCAGCTCCCCCGAGACAGGCCAGCCGGAAGCTCCCGCTCCTACCGTCCACTATCAACCTCCACGGGGCATTCAATACGCCATCATGTTGGGGTTCTTTCTTTTCCCCTTTCTGATCTTCGCGTTCATTATGTTTGGACTCATTGCATCACCAGGTAATAGGGGGGGTGGCGGGAGCAATAGCTGGGATTCGGGGAGGGGTTTCGGCGGAGGATTTTCTTCCGGAGGCGGCGGGGGCGGCTTCTCGGGCGGCGGCGGATCGTTCGGCGGGGGCGGCGCATCCGGGAGCTGGTGACGATGATTCGATCTCTTACAGATGCAGAACGCCGCCGCATCGACACTGCGATTCGCGAGATTGGGCATTCCACGTCGGCGCATCTCGCGGTCGTGGTTGTTCCGGCGAGCGATCGCTATTCGCTGTATCCTCTGGTGTGGGGGCAACTGGGCGCTCTGCTGATAGTCGCTATCGTCGCACTCTTTCGGCCGGGGTTGGGAATACGCACCTCGCTCCTGGTTCAGCTACCCACCATGATCGTACTGACGCTGCTGTTCGATTGGCTTCCAATTCGGATCGCGTTGGTGCCGAAGGTGATCCAGCAAAGCCATGCCCGCCAGCTGGCGCACCGCGAATTCGACGCGCGCGTTGTCCACGGATCGCATCGCAACCGCGTCCTGTTCTTCGTTTCGCTGAGCGAGCGCTACGTCGAAGTCATCGCTGATCGCGGCGTGCATTCCCTTGTAGCCGACGGCACTTGGGACAAGATTGTCGCCGAATTTCTCGCGACCGTGAGAGCCGGACGCGTCGCCGACGGGGTCCTCGACGCTATCGCGGGTTGCGGCGCTATCCTGAAGGAACACCACCCGGCATCGGGCGCATCGTAGCCTTGACGCGGCGCACGCGCCCGCGCTAACCCCACTGCTATGCAAACGATACACGCTGCCGACGTTGAATGGGGCGAGGTCTCGGGGCATCGCTCGGGCGGGATCGACTTCAAGCGCCTGCTGCAGGGCACGCCCGGCAGGCCCGACAATTTCGAACTGAGCATCGTGCGAACGGCCGGCGACTACTTCACCCCGCGCCATCGCCACAACTTCGACCAGGTCCGGCTATGCCTCGAAGGCGCGATGAACTACGCCCCGGGCAAAGATCTGAAGCCCGGCACCGTCGGCTATTTTCCCGAAGGAACCTTCTACGGTCCGCAGGCCGACACCTCCCAATCAATCGTGCTGGTGCTGCAGATGGGCGGGTCGGCCGGCTACGGTTTCATGAGTTATCAGCAATTGACCCGTGGCTACCAGAAATTGTCCGACCTCGGCCGCTTCGACGGCGGCGTCTTCACGCGCTCGACCACCGATAGCCGCGTCATTCGCAAGGACGGCTACGAAGCGATTTGGGAACACGTCAACGGCCGCCCCGTCGAGTATCCGCCGCCGCGATTCGCGGAGCCGGTCATCATTCATCCCGACAGCTTCGGATGGATTCCGACGCGCGACCCCGGCTTCGAGCTGAAGCACATGGCGACATTCGGCGAGCGCGCTCTCAACATCGGCGAGATCCGCGCGACGCGCGGCGCGCGCCATAAGGTCGATCGACATCGCGCACCCGAGTTGCTGTTCGTCGAGAGCGGTGCGATTCGCGACGTTACCTCCGGCGAGGTGCTCGACACTCACTCGGCGTTTCGCGTCGATCCCGCCGACACCGGCCGCGAACTCGAAGCAGTCGAAGATTGCGTGCTGTTCTTCGTCCAGCTTCCGAAGTTCGACACTAGGAACTGACTATCGGAGGCCCTTACGATGGCATCAACCACCGCAATACCGCGCGCACGTGGTGCCCGCGCTCCCAGGCCTCGTGACAAGAAGCCGGCCGGCTTCCATCAGTCGTGGTACGCGATCGCGCGCTCCAACGAAGTCGGTGCCGGCGAAGTCATCGGCCGCGACTTCCTCGACGGCCGCGCGATTGCGTATCGGGGCGAAAGCGGCGAGGCGGTCGTGATGAACGCATACTGCCGTCACCTCGGCGCCGACCTCAGCATGGGCAAAGTCGTCGGCGACGACATCCAATGCGCGTTCCATCATTGGCAGTACGGCCCCGACGGCGGATGCACGAAAATTCCCGCGTCCGAAAAAATTCCAAAGGCAGCGCGAGTGTTCAAATATCCCACCGTCGAAAAGTGGGGATTGATTTGGGCCTTCAACGGGACCAGGCCGCTGTTCGACGTGCCTGAATTTGTCGATTACGCCGAGCCTGACCTCGATGTTCGCACTGCCGAGGCCTTCGATCTCCCGGTCGAGCCGTGGGTGCCCTTCACCAACTCGATGGACTTTCAGCATCTGCGCGTCCTGCACGGACTCAAAATTGACTGCGACCCCGACGCGATCGAAGTCGGCGACTACCGCATCCAGTACGACGTGCGCTTCGAGGATCCCAATCTCGGCGTTTTCGATCAGCGGATCCGCGTGACCGGCACCAACACGATCGCGCTGGCGGGACGCCTCAATGGCATGGCGATTCTCTCGATGGCGACCGGGACGCCGACGCCCGACGGCCGCACTCATGGATGGTCCGTCACCGCGACCCCGCGCTCCGAAGGCAACGATGCCGAGCGCGAGCAGCGCCTCCAAATCGGCGAGGCATTCTTCCGGCGCCTGATCCAGGAAGACGAGCCCATCATGAAGACGATTCGCTTTCACGATGGCCTGCTGATAGACGCCGACCGCGCCCTCGCGCGCTTCCTGCAATACGTGCGGCGCTTCCCAACCGCGCGACCCGCGGCTGACTAGTTCGCGCCATGGAAATAGAATTCGAGCCATGCTTACGCCGGAACAGCGCGAGGAGTTTGATCGCTCAGGCATAGCACGCCTTCCCGGCGCCGTCGCACAGGAAGTGGTACAGGAGATGTGCGCTAGCGTCTGGGATACGGTCGAGCGGCGAGCCGAAGTTCGCCGGAACGATCCGGGCACCTGGAAGGCCCAGAGAATGACGGGTTTCAAGGATTTGCCCGAGTCTCTGAACTTCCCCCGGATAGCCAGCCCCGCAGTTTGCGAAGCGCTCGACAGCCTGTTCGCCACACGAAAGTGGGAACGATCCGAGCGACGCTTCTCGATGCTGGTAGCGTTGCCAGAGTCGAACAAGCCATGGGACGTTCCCAGTCAGGGTTGGCATTTGGACACCCCGGTAGTGCGCGGCCTGGAGGGAAACTACGCGGTACGGATCTTCGTTTCACTCGTAAAGCTGAGCCACGGCGGTGGAGGCACCCTTTTCATCGCGGGATCGCATCGTCTCCTGCAAAGGCTCTTCGCTAAAAAGACCGCTGAGCGGATACACTCGGCCGACGCGCGTAAGGCCCTGATCCGCAGTTCCGCGTGGGCCAAAGCCCTGTTCTCGCTCGACGGGAAGACCGATCGCGTGCGACGATTCATAAATGCGAGCACCACGATCGACAAGCAGGAAGTCCGCGTGGTCGAGATGACGGGCGAGCCGGGCGACGTATTCTTAACCCATCCGGCGTTGATCCATTCGATTTCAACCAACTGCTCCAGCGAGCCGCGGATAGTTCTGTCGGGCAGCGTTTATCGGGATCCGTCGATAGAAAACGCTCTATACGGCGGCGACACAAATTAGAGAAATCGCAGGAGGCGGACTATGGCTCGGCTTACTGGAAAAGTTGCGTTGATCGTAGGAGGCGGCGCGGACGGACCGGCGAAAGCCGGCGACAAGCTCTCGATCGGCAACGGCCGCGCGACCGCGATAATGTGCGCGCGCGAAGGTGCGGCCGTGATGGTCGCCGATCGATCGCTCGAGCTCGCGCAGCAAACCGCCGCAGCGATCCGCGACGAAGGTGGCCGCGCCGACGCGGTCGCCGCCGACGTCAGCATTGAAGACCAATGCCGCGGCGCCGTCGAAGCCACGATCCGCGCGTTCTCGGGGCTCCATCTGCTCGTCAACAACGTCGGCATCGCAATCGGCGGCAACCTGTTGAAGACCAGCACCGAGCACTTCGACAAGATGCTCGCCGTCAATCTGCGCAGCCATTTCCTGATGATGCGATACGCTGTGCCCGAAATCGCCAAAGTCGGCGGCGGTGCGATCGTCAACGTTTCCTCGCTGGCGGCGCTTCGCAGCAATAGCCAGATCTCCTACGAGGCGACCAAGGCCGCGCTTCTGGGACTCTCACGCTCGGCGGCGGTCTCGCACGCGCGTGACAACATCCGGGTCAATACGATCCTGCCCGGGTTGATCGATTCCTCGATGGTGCGGCGGCTGGTCGGCGATCGCGAGAGCACCGTCGCGCCGCGAATCCCGATGCGTCGGCAGGGGACGCCGTGGGAAATCGCGAACGCGATTGTCTTTCTGCTGTCCGACGAAGCGTCCTACATCACCGGCACCGAACTGATCGTCGACGGCGGCCTCGCCGCGCGTTGATCGCCGCTCGTTTCGATGACGAACTGTTTTGGGGGGCCTGACCGGGATCCGACCTCGAGGAAGGACGGGCATGAAATTCCTGTCTCGGGTTCCTGAACAGCTTCGTTCTATCGGGCGGTTTCCGGTCCCGGTGGCGGTGTGCATTGTTCTGACCGTCCTGCTCAATCTGCAAATCGCCGAGTTCATCGCGATGTCCGATCGGTTCGAGGGCGAAGTGATCTTTGCATCGGCTAGCGCGGCGCTTGCGGGATTGATCGCAGCGCTCTGGTCGAACTCTCACCGGTTCAGTGCTATCGCGGGCCTCATAGCGGGGCTACTGGCGGCCGCCGCGGCGGCATTACTCCAGTTTTCTCATGGCGAAGTTTACACGCAGGACGTCGTGGCCGTCGGCGGACTCATATTGGCGACTATGGTCGCCGCGCACTTCCGCCGTGGCGCAACGCTCGATTCGTTCTGGCAGTTCAATCTGCAACTCGGTATCGCGGCGGCAATGGGAGTGGTGGCGCTGGTCATAGTTTGCGGAGGCCTGTCGCTATTGCTCGAGAGCTTTCGATACCTGTTCGACATTCCTGTTGCCGGCAGTACTTACGGACATATCTGGGCCACTGGCGCATCGCTGCTGGGACCTTTGTTCGCGCTGGCGATGATACCTGTGAACGCGGACGAACCGTTCGTCGCCGGCGCGAAGCCTGATCTGATGGAGAAGTCCGTTTTCTACGTACTGAACTTCGCGCTCACGCCCCTGGTCCTTGTCTATGCCGTAATGCTCCATATCTATGCGGCCAAGATAGCTGTCACGGCGATTATGCCGAAAGGCCAAGTGGGACGGCTGGTGCTGACGTTCGGCATTATCGGGACTGTCACTTATATGGTCGCGTATCCTTGGCGCGAGGTTGGATTTCGGCCGGTGCGATGGTTCATGCGTTCATGGTTCTGGCTGATGGTCATCCCAACGCTCTTGCTGACGCTCGCGGTTTGGCAGCGGATCGCCGAATACGGCGTGACGCCTGAAAGATATTGCCTGTGCCTGTTCGCCATGTGGCTGTTTGCGATGGCCGTTTACATGGGTTTGACGCGGGGCAGAATGGATTTGCGAGCGATACCGGCCAGCGTGGCGATCGCGCTGCTAGCGTCCTCGTTCGGGCCATGGGGCGCCGCGTCAGTTTCAATCCGAAGCCAGCTTGGCCAGTTCCGCCGTATCCTGGAGGAGCGGGGAGTCCTTGTTGACGGACGTCTGAAACTCGGGCCGCCGCGAGTCGAGAAATTCGCTCGACTGGTCGCCTCCAACAAGCAGCTGCTGTCCGTACTGAGGACGCTTGAGAGCCTGGATGCACTCAATCGAATTGAGTTCATATTCGCGGGCGCGAATGACGATCCATTTTTGGCGAAAGTTGGCGACGAACGTTTGCGCAGAGTCCTGGGAATAGAGGGACGCGTAATCCTGGCCCAAGACGAGGCCGCAGTGGCACAACCGGCGGGCGGCATCGAATTCGACAACTCAATCGCCTTGAACTTCGACGTCGGCCACTACGACCTGCTTGCAGGTCCTTTCTGGTTAACTCCAGGCGGCGGACCGATCAGTGTTGGCGAGCCGGATTCGCAGCCGATCTATGGAGAGGCATCTGTCGGCGGAGTAAAGGTAACCTTCCCGAATTCGGTGCTGGTCGCATCACGCGACAGTGCAACGGTTAGTTTCAATCTCGCCAACGTTGTCGCGCCAGGCGCGCAGATCGTCAAATCGCCCCTCCTGATTCCTGCACACGAAGGGCGTGACCACGGCATGGTGATCGTGGTAGTGCCATCGCGTATGGCTGTCACGGATCGTACGAATAAGTACCAGGCATGGCTGCTGCTGAATACGAAAGCCATCGGATCGCCATGAGGTGAATCGTGCGCAAGGTCAAAGTTGGCTATCAGCTCGACTTCCGGAATCCGCCCGGATCGGGGCGGTCGTTTTCCGATCTCTATCGCGAGTCGTTCGCGCAGATTGAGGCCGCCGAGCAGATCGGCTTCGATTCCATCTGGCTCACAGAGCATCATTTCACTGACGACGGGTATCTGCCGGCGCTGATGCCCGCGGCGGCTGCGATCGCGGCGCGCACCACCCGCGTCACCATCGGCACCTACGTCCTGCTGGCGCCGTTTTTCCATCCGCTGAAGCTGGCCGAGGACGCGGCCTTCGTCGATGTAATCTCAGGCGGCCGCTTGCGACTTGGGATTGGTCTGGGCTACCGTGCCGAGGAATTCGAGGGCTTCGGCGTGCCGCGCTCGCAGCGACTCGGCCGCACGCTTGAGACTATCGAGATTCTCAAGTTGGCGTGGAGTGGAGAGCGATTCAGTTTTGACAGCAAGTATTTCAAGTTCCGAGACGTGCGCGTGCTGCCGCGGCCAGTCAGTCGGCCGCATCCAGAACTACTGTGGGGAGCAGGTGCAGCGAAGTCGATTCGGCGGGCAGCCGCGCTCGATCTCGGATTTGCATGCGTGGGCGGGCGCCGGGAAATCGGCATCTATCTCGAGGCGCTGAAGGACGCCGGCAAGGACCCCGCCCACTTCAGCATCGTCAACAGCCGCGTCGTTTACGTCGCCGATAGCGAAGAAGATGCGTGGCGCGACACGCGCGACGCGCTCATGTACCAGGCCGAGCTGTACGGCAAATGGCTCTCGGCCGCGGCCGGCACCACCGACCAGAGCAAGGTGCTGATTCGTCCCGACCCCGAGCGCCTGAGACGCACCAGCGTGCTGGGAACGGCTGCCGAGGTCAGTGCGCGGCTCGAAGAAATACTCGAGTCGACTCCAATGACCGAGCTGATTGTCGTGACGCAACTGCCGGGACTGGATCCAGCCAAGGCGCGCCGATCGATGGACCGATTCGGTGCGGAAGTTCTGCCGCGCTTCAAATAGCGTCGATTCAAAAAAAGAAACCCCCGGAGTTGCCCGAGAGGCTTCCCTCCTCACAAGTTTGGATCACTCCGGCAAGTCCGGCGAAATCGTGGCAATCGACTGCCGCATTGTCTTGAGCTGGTTAATGATTCCTACCAGCTTCCCGCGATTGCGATGCTCGGCCGCAATGCTCAACTGGGCCTTGAGCTTCTCCGCCTGCGCTTGGACGGCCAGGTAGTTGGGAGGTACAGTCACCTGCGCACCCGCTATCAAGCGATTGACATCGTCGAGCTCCCCGCTGCATAGCATCACCTGCACGTCAGTCGGTTTGTTCAGATCGATCAGCGTAACCGAATCACCTACCAGCCGCTCGCAATCTGCGATCGCATAAACAGCGCTTAGCGACCTCAGGAAGAAGCCCAGCGTATTTAATACGTCCTGTGTGGCAGTCGGATCGGAAAAGTAGGTGGTGGCGAGAGTAGCCAGCGCCTGGACCCCGGTCTGGCCTTTCCTGGGAGCCGTGAATGCCTTGATCGTATCTCCAGCGGGAGAAAAATAAAATGAAACTGCGCTCTCGAGGGTATTGAAAGAACCATTGTGGAAAAACGACTTCTTGCGCGCCGCTTCGATCAAGGGTTGCAGGTTGAAAGCGCCCGCCTTTAAGCCGGAGCCACTGACACAGCCAATGTTACCGCCTGAGTTTATGCCGTTGTTGCAATCACTGCCTGTCGACGACAGCGCTGTCGCCCCATTCGCAACCTTATCGCCCGAATCCTGAGGAAAGACGACCGGCGCTATCATCGCGTTGAGCCCATGCGCGGTCGCCGTCGACCCATTCATACACATGGTGGGCGAGCCGTTTACGTCAGTGCATCGCATAAGGTCGATGAGCTGCTTCGACGTAAAGTTGCGCCCAGGAAAGGGCGCAGAGGGGTCATTCGGATTGGGTGCGTGTACAAGGCCGGTGGCGTCGTTTGCGCCGGCGTTGAAGTGGCAAAGATTGCACTCGGCATTTCCATTGAGAAATATCGCTTTACCGGTTTCAGCCGTGGTGTCATTGAAGGTGATCACGGGTTGCGATGGGTCGGTCTGCGTTCCCCCAGCGAAATTGTTCAGTGTATCGGAGCCATCGTCCGCGTCGCTCTCTACGCCCTGTACCAGAGCAAGCTCGAAGCGGCGACCGAGGTACTCCTGGAAGGCCGCGATCGCGTCCAGTTCCTCAGGCGTTGGGCAGCGGAAATCGACGCCGGGTACGCGGTTGAGGGACCGGGTCAGGTGAGTCTTTATCGCCGTGAGCGAAAAGACCCGCAGCGTTTTGGTGAGATCGAGGGTGTCGGCGTTCGCCTCGTTGACGGCATCCTGGCAGTCCTGATTCCGCTTGGTAGTAGTAGTTCCGAAGATGTCCGGGTCGGTTATCGCGCCATCTCCTGCCCAACCGAGCTCGACATTTCGGGTGCCCTCATCCACCCCCGGCGTTAAGGTACCCAACGTCGGAGGCGAATCATTAAGAAAGACATCAGTGACCGGAATCGGCGTCGCGTTAGCTGGAAAATCCGCCGGGAGAGTGCCGCAAACGACCTCGACCAGGTCCATGCCGTTCTCGATGAACTCAGGCGCCGAGTCGCTCGCACAGAAATCGGGGAGGAGGTTCGAGGTGGTGAAGCTCAATCCCGCAATCGTCATGGAAGCTCGGAATGGACCGGCCGGCGTGTTGACTGATCCTACTTCCTCCGATGTGCCCCCTACGCCGTCGTTGATATCGAACAGCCCGAGGGTCTGCACCATCGTCGTGTTCTCCAAGGTGCCGTTGCCGGCGTTCCCCGGGGCGATGTTGGTCCCAAAGAGCAACTTCTTCTGATGAGCACTGAGGGCTGGGATGTCTGCCGGGCTGATAGTGAAATCGCCCTTGGGGAGATGGCAGGTTGAGCAGGTGCGGCCGTTTCCTTTGAAGGTTTCGTTGGTGAAAATCTTGAATCCTTGATCGATCAGCTTTGCGGAGCTTGCGTCGATCGCCCACGCGCTCTGCGACAGCGCTAACAACGCTAGGGCCTGGATCGCCACGATTAACCACGACGTAATTTGCCGCGCGGTACTGGCGCGACGAGAAGTCGCTTCCACGGAAATCCTCCTCTTCCGACGAGCGGACGAAACCGCACTTTTGAAGCGCGAACGTGGCCACTCCTTACCCCCACCACGTCACGCTTTCCCCCGGGCGCGAACTTAGGTTCAGAAACCTACCAAAAGAATCCGTACGAACGGCGCAATAGCCAATAATTTTCAGAAAAGGAAAACCCCCGGCGTTACCCGGGGGCTTTCGGTTTCGCAACTCAGCAGTCGTTCAGATTGGAGGAGGAGGTACCGGGATTTCCGCGCCGTGGTCGTATGTCACTGACCACTTCACGGCGGCTTGATTCGCACCGGGATAGCTGGCGTACGCCCACAGACTCATCACGTCTCCCTGAGCGAAAGCCTGCGTATCGATCAGATCGCTGCAAGTCGTGTCTGGTCCGGTCATGAAACAAGTAACGGCGCAGCCGGACGGAAAAGTGTTGCCATCGCACAGGAAGAAGAAGAAGCTGCTCGGGATCCCGGTGTTCATCTGTGTTCCGGGATCATTATCGACGTTAACAAACAAGCGCTCGGCAGTTCCCGCCTCGGACATCGGCACTTCGGTCGATGGCGAGGTGTCCGCACCATTGCCCGGTCCAAGTATCAGGATGGTTCCGGGCGTACCGACGCTGTTATTCCCAGATAGTCCGACGTTGTAGGGTCCTCCCGCTGGAGCCCCAAAGGTGCCCATCGAGCCGCCGGTGAACACCGATATATTGGGCTCCTGCACGCCGGATGTTCCGGTCGTTCCAGACGGTCCGGTCACACCAGGAACCCCGGTCTCCCCGCGGATTCCATTCTCACCCATTATTCCTGCTGGGCCAGTCGGTCCGGTCGGCCCGATCGCGCCCTCTGGACCCTGCGGTCCCGCGGCTCCTTGCGCTCCAGCAGGCCCGGCAGCACCAGCCAGACCCGCTGGTCCCTGGGTGCCTGCCAATCCGGGAGCGCCAACCACGCCCGTGGGGCCGGTGGGTCCGGCCGGTCCGGTCTGAACCCAATCGAGTTCGGTTGTATTCCCGGTGCATCCCCCGACGCCGAGGTTGATGCCCTTGATTTTACCGCTGCTGTTGTTGATACAAATCTCAATATTCTCGGCATGGCCGACACCTGGAAGTGCCGCCACGCACAGTATCGCAGCGGCGGCCGCACCGACCAGCCAACGCCACGTGGATTTAGACGAAGCAGGCATGTTGACGCCCTCCATTTTCTCTTGCCCTTCAGCCGTTCTGATTTCCCATCGCGATTTCATGTGTCTTCTCCTCATCGCGTCCCCCAAATCAGAAAGCGTCCGCAGTGTCGATCGCGAAGTCCATCGACCAATTCACGTTGACCGTGTTGCTCACTTCTGTCGTACCTTCAGATTTGTAGGCCAGAATCGAGATGGGGTCGCCCGGCGCGAAATGCAAGGAAGTAGGGCTTCCTGGAAAATTGTTAGTAGCAGAATTGCACACGACAGTATTGTCGCTGGGAGGCGGGGAGTCGTTCCCTAAAGTGCAATTCGGATTCGTCTCAAACGGGAACGGATTGGTAGCAAAGTCGCAGTCCCCTGGTTCGCCACTGCCGGAGAGCGTACCGTTACAGACGACGAAAGTGTATGCGGTGCCGCTGGGACCCGAATCAAGCGGTGTGATCGAAACCCAGAGATTGAATGCAGTGCCGCCCGGCACTGGCACCTCGACGCTGGTTTGTGGTCCTGCGACCGGGGCAGGAGGAATCGAGAAAATGCCTTCTCCCGATGCTCCATTGCCCGGTCCCATGTAGAGCGGCGTGGTCACGACCCCAGCAAATCCGCTGGAATTGTTCAGCTGGATGCTCGCTTGATCGCCGATAGTTCCTCCTAGGGTTCCACCGGTCAAGATCTCGACGTTGTCATTGGAGCCGGCGGGGAAGGTCGGCACGCCGGAAGCTCCGGTCGGTCCTGCCAGGCCTATGGGTCCGGTCGGTCCTACGAAACCTGTGTTACCCGTCGGTCCGGACGGCCCCGTTACTCCTTGCACACCAAGAGGCCCGGTGACGCCCAACGATCCCATCGGCCCGGTGGGTCCCACTGGACCAACAGGGCCTTGAGTCCCTTCCGGTCCCGGCGCGCCGGGCGCGCCCGCAGGTCCGTGATATCCCTGCTCCCCTGCCGGACCCGCCGGTCCCGGGAGATTCCAGGTCAACTGAAAGTTATGGGGCTTGCAATGGATGTCGACCCCGACGATTTTGCCGTTCCTGGCTATGCACAGCGAGAGTTGCCCGGTGTCCGGGGTCTGTGCGTTTGCCGCCGGCGAAATGCTTACTATCAACATCGCAGCCGCCGATGCTCCGGCGAGCCAGCGCCACGCGTTCTTAAAAGATTGAGGCATTCTCGTCCCCTCCCTGACTGTTACCATTCGCGTACTCAACAGCATTTCCCGCTCCCTTAGTCGGCGACTCATGGCAGAATCGGCGCGCCAGTACCGCCGGTCTGATGCATGACCACCAGCCACTTCACTTCGGTCGGCGCCGCACCTGAAGTCGCGGTCCCCATCAGGGCGATCGTGTCACCGGGTTTAAAGCTCTGGTAGTCAGTCAAATCGCTGCACCTGGTCAGAGTCGGGAGATCGATCGTGCAGGTTACTGGCGAGTACGTGCAGTTGCTGTTGATGCATAGCTGGAAGGTGTAACTCTGCCCCGGACCGGGCGCGTTGGTGGTCTGCACATAGAGTTGAGTTGCGGTCGAAGCGTCGATTGGTACCGCTTCGCTTTCGATTTGCGTGTCGGCGCCATTGCCCGGGCCGTAGTAAATCGGACTGTTGCTGCAGGTGCCCGAAGTGCAAGCCGGGTTTCCGCCGGACGGAGCGTCGGGGCCACCCAATACGCTGGTGTACCCAAACAGCAACTCGGCGTTACTGCCCAGGTCGCCACCCTGCAGAGTATAGAACTGGACTCCGTTGGTGCCGTTAACTCCGGAGGCTCCATTCGGTCCGGTTGGACCCGTCGCTCCAGTAGGTCCCGTCGGCCCTTGCGGTCCTTGCGAACCCACTTCTCCGGCCGGACCTATCGGACCAGTCGCGCCAACGTCTCCCACCGGCCCGATCGAACCGGCCGGTCCAGCAGGACCCTCCGGCCCCGGCTGACCCATCGGCCCGGTCGCTCCTGCCGGTCCCTGTGTACCCGCAGGACCTTGCGGCCCGGTCGGACCCGTCACGCCAGCGGAATCCCAAGTGAGCTGCCGGTTCGGCGAATTGCAAGTCCCGCCCAACGGCAGAACTACATTCTGCCCCTTCGGCGATACGCAGATGGAAAGAATCTGCGCTTGACCGGTACCCGGCGCAGCGGCGAGTAACAGCGCCCCCAACGCGGCGCCCAGCACCATGCGTCGCGCATGCCTGAATGATACGTGCATTACCGTCCCTCCCTAGAAACTCGCGCCAGAAAAGGCTTCTGGCCTGCCTCGCCCAAATCGGGAACCCGAACCAGTGGTCCCCCCCGGGACTCTTTGCCGAACAATTCATCGCAGAAAACCATAGGTAGAGTCAATCATTTTGAGGAAGCATTTTATATCTACCCGGCAATACACGGCATCTTCCTTGGTCCGCTGTTGTTTAAACATCCCTTGGGAGAGTGCGTTATGTTCGCTTAGTGCCAGAGGCTCGCACGCTTCCGTGAATTTTTTCCCGTGAATATTTTTCGAAGCAAAACGTCCCGCCCAATCTTTTTGTGCGAGGTACGCTTGGTTTTGGCGCAGCGGCATTTCCATTTGCCGACTCCCTCAGCGCCATCATAGAGTTGGTCGCATGCCGGTCGCATACATTCCTCGCACGCGCGATCTCTACGACGACTTTACTCCGTACCGATGGGTCGAGAACGACTCCGCGCCATTCACACCGCTCGCCAGGCCCATTGCCGAATGCAAAATCGCAATGATCAGTTCGGGTGGAATCATGTATCGCGATCAGCCGCGGTTTCATCGCGAGGACGCGTCGTACCGCCGCATACCCGTCAATGCGCGCCGCGACGAGTTGAGCGTGTGGCACTTCGGCTATCCGACTCGTGACGCCGAGCGCGACGTCAACTGCGTCTTCCCGCTCGAGCGGATGCGCGAGCTCGCTGCGGCCGGCATCGTCGGTGAGCTCATCGATCCCACGTTCAGTTTCATGGGCGGAATTTACTCCGCGCGCAAAGTCCGGGACGAACTCGCACCGCAAATCGTCGACGAACTCAAGCGCGCCCACGCCGACGCTTTCTTCCTCGTCCCCGCATGACCGGTCTGCCATCAGTCCGTTGGACTGATAGCGCGCGCAGTCGAAGAAGCGGGAATTTCCACGCTCTCAATGACTTCCGCGCTCGACATCACGCGATCGGTCAAGCCGCCGCGCGCAGTGTTTGTAAATTTTCCACTCGGCCATCAAACCGGCCCGCCGGGTCAGCCGGAACTACAACGCCGAATCGTGACTGACGCGATGCGCGCGTTCGAAACCATCACCACTCCCGGATCAATCGCTGAGCTGCCGTATGTATGGGACGCGAACGATCGATCGTGGGAAGACGTCGACTACACCAAAGGATGGATGCCCGCGCGCCCGTCGCGCGAAGACGCGGACCGTCAGGAAGCCGAGCGCCAGGCAATATTCCGCCGCAGATAGCCCGCTCTCCACATCTCGCGCTTTTCGATTCGCGCGAGTACTTTCATCCGAGCGGCCGGTGCCGCAGCTCGACAGCTTCACGCGGAGGTACGATTCATATGTTCAGGGGCTATGCGCTCGATATCGTGACGCTACTGGCGTTGCTCGAATATTTTGTTCTCGGATTTATGGTTGGACGCGCTCGAGAGACCTACGGCGTCCAGGCACCCGCCACCACCGGCAATCCCGATTTCGAGCGCTACTTCCGTGTCCATGCGAACACGCTCGAGGCTTTGATCGTCTTCATCCCCGCGCTGTGGATTTTCTCGCTGGCGGTGAACTATCACATCGGCGTCGCGCTCGGATTGCTGTTCGTGATCGCGCGAATCATATACGCCCGGGGCTATTTGAGCGCAGCCGCCAAGCGCGGACCGGGCGCGATCGCCACCTTCATCATCAACACCATCCTGGTGCTGGGCGGCTTGATCTGGATCGTCATTAAGGCACTGTAGCAACAGCTTTACCTCTTACCTCGACGCCGCTAGTCTCTGATTTGTCCTCGAATTTCATTTTCAAATCATCACCCAAGGAGAATTCGCTCATGGCGGAAGAACGCAAAGGCGCCGTTACGATGCGGGGAAACCCGATGACCCTCGTCGGCCCCGAAATCAAGGTCGGACAGAAAGCACCCAACTTCAACGTGGTCGGCAAGGGCATGGCGCCGGCGACGCTGGATCAGTTCAAAGGCAAGGTCAAGATCATCACGACCGTCCCCTCGCTCGACACTCCCGTCTGCGACGCCGAGACGCGCCGCTTCAACGTCGAGGCGAGCAACCTGCCCGGCGAGGTGCAGATTCTCTCGGTCTCGATGGATCTGCCGTTCGCGCAGGCGCGATGGTGCGGCGCCGCGGGGGTGGACAAGATCACCACGTTGAGTGACTGGCGCAGCGCAAGCTTCGGCACCAGCTACGGCGCGTTGATCAAGGAATTGCATCTGCTCTCGCGAGCCGTGTTCGTGGTCGACAAGAACGACAACGTGACCTATGTCGAGTACGTCAAGGAAGTCGCGGAACAGCCTAACTTCGAAGCGGCCCTCGCAGCCGCGAAGAAGGCAGCCGCTGCCTGACGCGCCTCCGGGCGCGGGTGAGGGCGCGCGCGTCAACGTGGATGGCATGCGCCCTCACCTGACGCTCGCAAACTCACGTCGACCTCTTCCGCGGGGAGAGGTAGGAATGATATGGCCAACTCCATACCCGATCGCCACGCGTTCGCCGACGCCCTCAAGCGCGGCCTCTACGAGGCGATTTTTCGCCGCCGCGACATCCGCGAGTTCATCTCCGATCCGATTCCCGACGAGGTGATCGCGCGCGTGCTGATCGCGGCCCATCATGCGGCCAGCGTCGGCTTCTCTCAGCCGTGGGACTTCATCCTGGTGCGCAGCAGTGAGCAGCGGCGGCGCGTGAAGGAGGTCTTCGAAGCCGAGCGTCAAAAGAATGCCGACCAGTTCGCTGGAGAGCGCCGCGAAAAATATCTCTCGCTCAAGCTCGAGGGCATCCTCGAAGCTCCGCTCAACCTTATCGTCACCTGCAAGCCCGAGCGCTTTGGTCCCGCCGTGCTCGGCAAGACCAGCATCCGCGACGTCGAGATCTACTCGGCGTGCCTGGCGGTGGAAAACATGTGGCTGACCGCGCGCGCCGAGGGCCTCGGCATGGGATGGGTCAGCATCATGCGCAACGACGCGCTCGCCGAAATTTTCGGGATTCCCGACGACGTCATTCCCATCGCGTATCTATGCGTCGGCTATGTCCGCGAATTTCCCGACCGCCCGATTCTCGCGACCGCGGATTGGGCGCAGCGCCTGCCGCCAAAATCGCTGATTCATTTCGATTCATGGAACGACGCAAAGGACCGAACGTCGCCTGCCGCCGTGTCGCTGCTCAAAAAGATCGACGACCATTCGATCTGGCTCTCGATCTTCCCCGAAGACTCCCGCGACGAACCGCCCTCGCGCGAGTAAAGGAGCTGGAGGTATTCGATGAACTCACGCAGGGTCCTCACGCTATGCCTGCTGGTCACACTTGCCGGATGCGGTTCGCAAAATCCCGCGCCGAGCAATGCGCCCGCCGCACAGTCATCGCCCTCAACCGCGTCCGCACCGGCTGAAACTTCGATTTTTCATCACGACGGATGCACCATCGATATCGTGAAAGTCTGCAAGACTTTCATCGATCAACCGCAATTCACCTACAACGGCGACCAATACACCTGGGAACGCTTCCAGGAGAGCAGTTCCCGGCATCCCGATGTCGAGATCTGGGCGCGATATCCCGACGGCAGTGTGCTCGCCGATATCCAATGCCATGTCGACGCGCAGAATCGAAAAGTCGATTGGGCGCGTCTGCTGCCCCAACCTCCCCTTACCGACAAATCGTGGGATTTCGCCAAGAGCAAGCGATGGTGCCAGGAAGACTCGCCCGACTACAGCAGTTGGAGCGATTACTGGCGCAGCGGAATCACCCAACAGTAGAACCGACGCTTGCCATATATCGCGTTTGAGCGCGAATCAGAACTTCGCTGGTAAGGGCTAGGCCGCCAGAGTCTTCTTCAAGAAGTAGTGAGTATGTCCCTTGGGATGGTCTTCCAGCGTGCCGAAGACCTTGTAGTCCAGCTTTTCGTAAAGCGGGCGCGCCTGGAAACTGAAGGTGTCGAGATAGGAATAGCGGCATCGGCGTTCGAGGGCATAGGTCTCGATCGCGCTCATTAGTCTCGTAGCGTAGCCCTTGCCGCGAATCGCCGTATCGACCCAGACCTCATTAACATAGAGCCATAGGCCCCAGGTGTTGCCGAGCGCTCCACCAAGGATTTCGACGTCGTCGGTTTGTACAAAGACGTTGGCGGGCAACCACATCTGCTCGGGCAGTCCTATCGCCGCATGGGCGTGGCTCTGGATGCCACGGTTGACGAGCCCCTGCACCTCGCTGGATGCATATGGCTGCATGACAACCTTCGCGCCATCCTGCAGGTCGCGGCGCTTCACATCGATTCCAGTCAGCGGCCGCTTCACCAGGTGATACCGGCGATGACCCTCGACCGGATGATCGCCGAGTTCAGCGAATACGCGGTAACCCAGTTTTTCGTATAACGGCCGAGCCTCGTAACTCGCGGTTTGAAGAAAGGCCGCGATAGCACCTTTCCCGGTTGCGTATCGCTCGGCCGCCGCCATCAGCTCGATCGCGTAGCCGCGCCCGCGCGACAGCCGATCGACCCACAACGATCGCACGTGCAACCATCCGCCCACGACATTCCCAAGCAGGCCGCCCGCGATGACGCCGTTCGCGGCTTTGACGAGAAATATCACCGGGTAAAACTCGACGATGCCGGTCGCCGCAGTGTTGTGACTAATCAGGCCCCGCGCGACCACTTCGGACCAGGCCCTGGGCGCCTCCGGCTCAACGATAATGCGCGGTTCACTCATGTTCCTCCCCCGCCGCTACTGTCTTCTGACGCTTAGGGCTATGCAAGACGCCAGCAGTTCGCTCGACGTCCGTCCTTGTAAGCGGACGCTCCTCATGATGCGATCACGCGGCATGTCTTCGCTCAAACAGACTATCGCCTCGATTCGGCCGCCTGACAATGAAGCGGCGTGGGCCGCCGATGCGCGGCTCGATTCCCTAACCAAGCCGCCCGGCAGCCTCGGCCGTCTCGAGGAACTCGTGCGCCGCTACGCCGCGATCCGTCACGACGAATCGGTAAAATCGGGACGCGGCGCCATCGCCGTCTTCGTCGCCGATCACGGCATCGCGGAGGAAGGCGTCAGCGCGTTCCCGCAGGCCGTCACGGCCGAGATGCTACGCAACATCGCGGCCGGCGGCGCCGCAATCAGCGTGCTCGCGCGCCGCTTCGGTTACTCGCTCAAGGTCGTCGACGTCGGCGTCAAGGTCGATACCAGCGGCAACCCGCTCGACGGCGTGACTTATCGGCGCGTCGGCAATGGCACGCGCAACTTCCTGGACACTCCCGCAATGACCCCGGAGGAAACGACGCGCGCGCTCGAAATCGGAATCGAGATCGCGCGCGAGCTCGCCAGCACCGGCGCGACGCTGATCGGCATCGGCGAGATGGGCATCGCGAACAGCACGCCCGCTGCCGCACTTTTGTGCGCGCTTACAGGCATTCCGCCCGAGTCGATAGTAGGCCGCGGAACCGGCCTCGACGACGCGGGCATGCGCCGCAAAACCGAAGTGGTCGCGCGCGCGCTCGAGATTCATCGCGACGCGCTGGTGTCGGGCGAGTCGATGCTGGCGGCGCTCGGCGGTTTCGAGATCGCCGCGATGGCCGGCGCGTGCCTCGGCGGCGCCGCATCCAACGTCCCGGTCGTCGTCGACGGCTTCATCGCAACCGCGGCCGCTGCGATCGCGGAGAAGATTCATCACGGCCTATTCGACCATCTTTTTTTTAGCCATCGCTCAGCCGAGGGCGGCCACGCGCTCGCGCTCGATCACTTCAAGCAGCGGCCGATTCTCGATCTCGACCTAAGGCTCGGCGAGGGCACCGGCGCCGCGCTCGCGATGAACGTGATCGACTCCGCGCTCGACCTGCTCGACAACATGGCGACGTTCGAAAGCGCGGAGGTCTCGGGCAAAGTCCGATGAGTGAAGAAGCGATCGCGCCGGCAACGAAAAGCGGCTTCCTTGCAGAACTGCCGCTGGCTATCAGCTTCCTCACGATTCTGCCCGTGATCGATCAGCGTCCCGCATCCGACGAGACCGTTGCCGCGTCATTCGCATGGTTCCCGATCGTCGGGTTCCTCCTGGGCCTCGCGCTCGTCGGCGAAGATTGGCTGCTCGCCCACGTCTTCGCGCAGGTGATTCGCTCGGTGCTTATCGTCATCTCGCTCACGGTCGTCACCGGTGCCGTTCATCTCGACGGACTCGCCGACACGGCCGACGCGCTCGGCGCAGGACGCAATCGCGAGCGCGCACTCGACATCCTCCGCGACAGCCGCGTCGGCACGTTCGGTGCCAGCGCAATCTTCTTCGACTTGACGCTGAAAATCCTCGCGCTGTCGACGCTCGCGGGTCATCGCCGTTACGCCGCGCTGATCGTCGCGCCGATGCTCGCGCGTTTAGCGATGCTCTTCGTGGCCGCATCAGGATTGCCCTATCTGCGCCCCTCGGGCTCAGGATCGACGCTGCTCAGCGGCAGAAAAGGAGGTTTGCCCAAGCGTATCGTCGCGTTTTTCACACTCCTCGTTGCGATGCTCGTTGGCGACCCTATCGCGGTCGGAGTAGCGGCAGCAATCGGGTTGGCGATGCGGTTCTTCTACCGGCGATGGCTCGGCGGCGTGACCGGCGATTTAATCGGCGCGTGCGGAGAGCTGGTGGAGATCGCAGTCCTCGTCACGATGGCGTCGTGACGGTCACGCTCACTTCAGTTTGAGCGGATAGCCGGCGACCATCAGTAACACTTGGTCAGCGACCGACGCGACTTTCTGATTGGTCCATCCGAGCAGGTCGCGGAAGCGGCGCGACTCCGCGTGATCGGTCGGCACGATTCCCGATCCGACTTCATCGGTCACGACGATGCTCGCGAACGACGCTCGCCGCAGGGCCGCCGCGAGCTTGTCCGCCTCCGCGAGCACGGGGCCGTCGTCCGGGCCGTGATGCTGCATCAGGTTGGAGATCCACAGCGTCAGGCAATCGAGCAGGATCAGGTCAGCGCTTTTGCCGAGCTTCTCGAGCGCACTGACGACCTGCACCGGCTCCTCGACGGTCTGAAAATCCATAGGCCGCGTAGTCCGATGGAATTCGATCCGCGCCGTCATTTCGTCATCGAGCGCCTGCCCGGTCGCGACGAAAAATTTGCGTTGATACGGGAGCGCCACCTTCAGCGCCTGCATACTCTTGCCGCTGCGCGCGCCGCCGGTGATTAGCGTGATCGTGCCCATGCTGAATCATCAAGCGTACACGATCGCGCCGCGCGTGTAATATCAAGTCCCGCTTGCTTGGCCGGATGCGAAATAGCGGTCGAAGATTTCGCGGATGCGATTGCGGCGTTGCGCCAGCTCCGCGAGCATTCGGGCGGCGCCGTCGGCGGCTTCGAAGCCCATCCGGCGCGCCAGTGGGCGCAGGCCAATCACGGACGTGGGGACCGCCCAGGACGGCTGGTCGCTTTCGATGCGCAAGCGATTTTCTAGGCGCGATAGAAATTTGTAGTCGTCTTCGAGTATGGCCGCGTCGACCGGGGCCAGCAGATGCAACCCGTCGAGCGCTTCGAGCAGGCCCATCGTGTCGCGCACGCGCAACTCCGGATAGAGTTGGCCGTGAGACAGGGCCATCATTTGCACCAGGAATTCGACGTCCACCAGGCCGCCGTGACCCTGCTTGATGTTGAGGCGAGTCTTGTCCTCGGCGCCAATTTCCTTTTCCATCCGGTGGCGCATCGCGCCTATTTCCGCGACCTCGGCCGGCGTCAGCCCGCGGCCGTAGACGAATTCCTGGCGCGCCGCTTCCACTTCGCGGCCCAGTTCGCGGTCGCCGGTTATCACGCGCGCGCGCACCAGCGCCTGCCGCTCCCAAACCGCCGAACTCTGCCGATGATAGTCGCGGAAGCCGGCCAGCGACGTGACCAGCGGGCCCGCGTTGCCCGACGGGCGCAGGCGCAGATCGAGCTTGTAGGCGTAACCCTCGCGCGTGCGCGATTCCAGAATCGCGATCAGTTTCTGCGTGATTCGCGACGCGATTTCGCGGCTGCCGGCGGCGACTTCGGCGCGATCGTCGTAGACAAAGATCAGATCGAGGTCGGAGTTGTACGACATCTCACTGGCGCCGAGACGACCCATCGCGATCGCGCACAGGCGCATCGTGGAAGGAATCGCGAAGCGTGCCGCGGTCTGAATTCGCGCGAGCGCCATCGCCTCGTCCAGCACCGTTTCGGCCAGAGTCGTAAGCTCGCGCTCGACGTCGAACAGTTCGAGATCGCCAGCCAGGTCGGCGATGGCGATGCGCAGAAATTCCTGGTGCCGAAACGCGCGTAGCGCGTCGAGCTTGCTCTCGAAATCGGGACTCGCCGCGATCAATCCCGCCAACTCGTCGCGCAATTCACCCGGACTGCGCCGCGTCGCCGCCAGATCGGAGCGCACCAGCGTGTCGAGCATGTCGGGGTGGCGGATAAAGATGGTCGAGAGGTACGCGCTCGAGGCGAACAGTTTCAACAGAATGCGGCGGGTCGCCGGATGCTGCTCGAGCAGCGCCAGGAAGGAGGTTCGCGCGCCGATCGCCGCGATGAACTCGGCCAGGTTCATTAACGCCAGGTCCGGGTCGGGCAGCCGTCCGATCTCGTCGATCATCATCGGGCCGAGTCGTTCGAGCAATTCGCGGCGGCGCGGGCTGGTCGGCGCATGCGAGGGTCCGCGCGCGAGCAGCTCGAGATGCCGAGCGCTTTCGTCGGCACGCGCAAAGCCAAGCTCGCGCAGGTAGCGGGTCGAGGAATCGGGATCGAGCGCCGAGTTCCATGCCAATTCCGCCGCGGGAGAAACCCAACGGGTTGACTCTTCTTCGCCGCCGGCGAGCGTCTCGCGGAATTGCAGCTCGACCAGCGCCCGATGAGATTTGAGCCGCGCGCTGAATTTCGCGAGCGCGCCCGCGCCCTTGCCAAAACCCAGCCGCGCCGCCAGCGCGCGCATCCCGCTTTCATCGGCCGGCAGCACGTGGGTCTGCAAGCCGGCGACGATTTGCAGCTTGTGCTCGACGTCGCGTAGGAACAGGTACGCGTCGGCGAGATCGCCCGCGCGCTTCGACGGTAGGTAGCCGAGTGAATCGAGCTTCTCGAGCGCGGTCACCGTCTGCTCGATTCGCAGCCGTGGATCGCGCCCGCCGTAAATCAGCGTGAGCGCCTGCACGATGAATTCGAGCTCACGGATTCCGCCGCGGCCCAGCTTGATATTGCGCTCAATCATCGCGGGCGTCTTCAGTTCGGCCTCGATTTGCCGCTTCATCGCGCGCAACTGGCGCAGGGTGTCGAAATCGAGATAGCTGCGAAACACGAAATGATTCAGCTCGACGCGCAGCTGGTATCCGATTTCGAGGTCGCCCGCGACCGGCCGCGCACGCAGCAGCGCGGCGCGCTCCCACGGCTCGCCGAGG
>DATNLS010000020.1:0-7332 GCA_035602775.1 Candidatus Acidiferrales bacterium
GGCCGCAGTCGCCGCCATCACGCCTGCCGAATAGCTCACCGCCGGAAAAACCAGCGCGACCGGATTCCCGCTGCGCGCCCACTGACTGCCGGTGATCCCGCCGCGCGCGGCGACGAGGTCGTCATTGGCGTCGAAGTCCGCGTCGGGACCGAGGCTGCCGAGTGGAGGCACGCCGAGCGCAATCGCTCGCGGATTTATCCGCCGAATCGATTCTGGATCGAGCTTCAGTTGCTTCAGCCGCGCCGACGTGAAGCCGGTGACGACGATGTCAGCCCATCGCACCAGCTCCACGATTCGCGCCTGCGACGCGCGATCCTCGAGGTCCAGCTCCAGCGCCCGCTTGCTGCGGTTGAGGACGTGAAAGTGCGGTGTGCCGCGCTCACGCGAGCCGCCAACGCGCTCGACCTTAATCGCGCGCGCGCCATTTTCCGCCAGCAGCATCGTGGCGTACGCGGCACCCAGGTTGGAGTCGAATTCAACGATGTTGATGCCGTCGAGTGCTTTACTCATTGAAAATTGCCCAGCGGTAGTTTGCAATTTGAATTGTCGTTGAGCGGAGGCGAGAAAAGCAAACGATCGCGCCAAAGCGTGGTTATGCACGGGAATCCTGCTCCAGCCGGACGAATTCAACCGGCCGACACGCCCGGTTCATCCGCCGTTAACGTTCAGTGCTTAGCTTCTGCGCGCCGCATTCAGATCAGCGGACGAACACGACTAACTTCGAGGCAAACGATGCTCAAACGACGATTAATTCTGGCGCTCTTTACAGTCCTGGCGATCGCGGGAGCCGGCCGCTTCAGCTACGCCGATCAGCTGATAAACGGGGCCGGGGCGACGTTCCCCTACCCGATCTATTCCAAGTGGTTCGACGTTTACGCCAAGGAAAACCCAGGCATCAAGTTTAATTACCAATCGATCGGTTCCGGCGGCGGAATCCGGATGCTCTCGAATCGCACCGTCGACCTTGGCGCGAGTGACGCGCCGATGACCGATCAACAGCTCACCGACGCGCCGGGAAAAATACTGCACTTCCCGAGCGTGATGGGCGCGGTCGTGGTCGCGTACAACCTGCCTGGATTCACCGGCACGCTGCGTTTGACCGGCCCCGTAATCGCGGACATTTTCGCCGGAAAAATTACCAAGTGGGATGACGAAAAGATCAAGCTGCTGAATCCCGGCGCGGCGATTCCCTCGCAGGACATCGTCGTATGCCATCGCTCGGACGGCAGCGGCACCTCGTACATTTTCACCGACTACCTGTCGAAGGTCAGCCCGAATTGGGCGACTGATCCAGGCAAAGGCACCGCGGTCAAATGGCCGGCCGGACTCGGCGGCAAGGGCAATGAAGGCGTGACCGCGCTGGTGCAGCAAACGCCGGGCGCGATCGGATACGTCGAGCTGATCTACGCGCTCAACAACAACATTCCATTTGCCGAGTTGCAGAACAAAGCGGGCAACTGGGTGAAGGCCAGCCTCGCGGGAGTGACGGCAGCCGCGGCGTCGTCGGCGGGCAACATGGCGCCGGATTTCCGAGTATCGATCACTGACGCGCCGGGACCCGATGCGTATCCAATCTCGTCGTTCACGTGGCTGCTCGTGTACCAGAAGCAGACCAACAAGGATGTCGGCGATCAGATCAAAAAGTTCCTGGGCTGGGCGCTGACCGAAGGACAGAAGGAAGCACCCGACCTGAAGTACGCGCCACTGCCGGCCGAAGTCGTGCAGAAAGAGACCGCGCAAATCCAGCAGATCCAGGTTCCGTAACGCGATAGTCGTCAAGCCTAAAGAGGCGCGGGCGTCGAACATGGGCGCCCGCGCTTCTGTTTGGCGATGCGTCGGGGCAACGCCAGCTGGGGGCATCGCAACTTGCGGCGCGCGGCGTGGTAGGATCACGTTCGCCGTGGCCGACAAGGTAATTTACCTGCGCGAAAAGCCGGCGACGCCGGCCGACGAGCGCAACTTCAAAATCAAATACGCCGAGCTGTTGAATCCCGCGCAGCTCGCCGCCGTGACCCATCGCGACGGACCGCTGCTGGTCGTCGCCGGCGCGGGATCGGGCAAGACCCGCACGCTGATCTATCGCGTCGCGCGGCTGATCGAGAGCGGCGTGCCCCCCGGCGCGATCCTGCTGCTGACGTTCACCCGCCGCGCGGCGCAGGAGATGCTGCGGCGCGCTGAGCAGCTGGTCGGCGACCGCGCGAGCGCTGTCGCCGGCGGCACCTTTCACTCCTTCGCCAACAACGTGCTGCGCCGTCACGGCGCGCCGATGGGTCTCAAGCCCAACTTCACGATTCTCGATCGCTCCGACATGGAGGACGTGGTCAACCTGCTGCGGACGCGGATGGGACTCGCGTCGCGCGAGCGCCGGTTCCCGAAGAAGAGCACGATTGCCGAGGTGATCAGCATGGCGCGCAACAAGCGGCGCGCGCTCGAAGAGGAAATCGAGCTCGATTTTCCCCATCTCGGCGAGCATCAAACAGAAATTCTCGAGCTCGCGAAAAATTACGAGGGCTACAAGCGCGATCGCGCGCTGCTCGATTACGACGACCTGCTGTATCGGCTCGCAGAGCTGCTCGAACAGCATGAGAACGTGCGCCGTCGGCTGTCGGACAGCTATCGCTACATCATGATCGACGAGTACCAGGACACCAACCTGATCCAGGCCGACCTGGTGCGGCTGCTCGCGATGAATCATCGCAACGTGATGGCGGTGGGCGACGATGCGCAGTCGATCTATTCATTTCGCGGCGCCAACTTCCGCAACATCATGGACTTCCCCGCGATTTTTCCCGGCGCGAAAATCGTCAAGCTCGAAGAAAACTATCGCTCGATCCAGGGAATCCTCGACGTTGCCAACGACGTGATCTCCCGCGCCGGTGAAAAATACACCAAGGCGCTGTTCACCCAGCGCGAGGGCGGCTTCCGACCATACCTGGTGCGCGCACAGGACGAGCACATGCAGTCGCGATTCGTCGCGCAGCGCATCCTCGAGCTGCGCGAGGAGGGCGTCGAGCTAAGTGACATCGCCGTGCTGTTTCGCTCGAGCTTTCACTCATTCGATCTGGAATTAGAGCTGCAGCGCCGCGACATCCCGTTCATCAAGCGCGGCGGCTTCAAGTTCATCGAGACCGCGCACATCAAGGACGTGCTGGCGCATCTGCGGGTCATCGCGAATCCGGCCGACGCCGTGTCGTGGCTGCGCGTGCTTACGCTGGTAAAGGGCATCGGGCATCGTACGGCCGAGCGCACGATCGATTCGCTCGTCGCAACCGACGATCCCGCAACTAGTTTGGCCAAGTTCGCCGAAAAAGCTCGCGGCAGCGCCGAAGGCGGCCTCAAGCGGCTCGGTACGCTGCTGACGGAAATGCGCGCTGGTGAGAAGCGGCCGCCCGAGCAAATCGCGATGACGCTCGAATACTATCTGCCGGTGATGCGCGAGGCGTACGCCGACGATTACCCCAAGCGCGAGCGTGACCTCGAGCATTTTCAGAATCTGACCGAGCGCTACAAGAGCCTCGAGCAGATGCTGGCGGACATGGCGCTCGAGCCGCCGAGCGATTCTCTCGACGGCGTGCTCGCGACCGATTCGGAAGACGAGCACCTAACGCTCTCTACGATTCACTCCGCCAAGGGACTCGAATGGAAGGTGGTCTTCCTGATTTGGGCGGCCGACGGACGTTTCCCGGGCCCACAAAGCGTCGGCGACGACGAAATCGAGGAGGAGCGTCGCCTGATGTACGTCGCAAGCACGCGAGCGCGCGACGAACTCTACCTGTCGTACCCGATAGAAATGTTCAGCCACACGATGGGCTTCACAATGGGCCGCGTCTCGCGCTTCCTCGAAGACGTGCCGGCAGACCTACTGCAGACCGCAACACTGCAGGAGTCTGAGGACTCTTAGTCGAGGCCTGGCCGATGCTCGACGATCGATACGTCCGCGCGGCGCGCAACAATGCCGAATGGTGCGACGCGGTTTGCCGCTCGCATGGGAATCCCGGCGAGTTCCACGATGACATGTGGCTCAATCGTCAGACCGTGCCGCGCTTCTATCCAAACGCCGGGACGCTTGCTGAGCCAAGTCCACGGCAGCTTGCTCTGATCGATGAGCTGGTGGCGGCGCGCCTGCCGCGCGGATGGGCGGTCAAGGACAGTTTCTCGATGCTCGACCTTGAGTCGCGCGGGTTCCGGAAGTTGTTCGACGCGGAATGGATCTATTTACCGGTTTCGCGAATGAAAGACATCGTTGCGACTGGAAAATCAACGGGATGGGAACTCGTGCGCAATGATCCTGCACTGGCAGAATGGGAATCCGCGTGGAGCAGGTCAGCCGGCGACACGAGCAAAGATAGAATTTTCTTGGCCTCGCTACTCGAGACCGAAGACGTCGCAGTGGTCGCCGGGTTCCATGATGGTCAAATCGTCGCAGGTGCGATCGCGAATCGCAGCGATGGGGTCGTCGGATGGTCAAACTTTTTCGCGCCCGCGCCCGAGATTTTCGATCATGCCGTCGCGTCGCTCGCAACGATCGCCCGGATATTTCCCGGCTCGCCAATCGTCGGCTACGAACACGGAGATGATCTCCGCAACGCACACTCCCTGGGCTTCGAATCGATCGGCCCGCTGCGCGTCTGGACGTTTCAATCCTAGCGACTACTCGCCGATCACCTTTATCAGGATGCGCTTCGGCCGGCGGCCGTCGAACTCGCCGTAGAAGATTTGTTCCCAGGGGCCGAAGTCGAGTTTGCCCGCGGTTATCGCGACCACCACCTCGCGGCCCATCACCTGGCGCTTATGATGGGCGTCGCCGTTGTCCTCGCCGGTGCGATTGTGATGATAGCGCTCGGGACTCGGGTCGTACGGCGCCAGCCATTCGAGCCATCGCTTGTAATCCTCGTGAAGCCCAGGCTCATCGTCATTGATAAACACAGATGCCGTGATATGCATCGCATTGACGAGGCAGAGCCCCTCGCGCACATGGCTTTCCTTGACCGCCTTCTCAACTTCCCCCGTGATATTCACGAAATCCATCCGTTCAGGCACCTTCATGGTGAGATATTTCGTATGCGACAGCATGAGAGGTAATCCTCCGATGATTTCCTATTTCATTTTGCTGCTTCGAACTTGGCGTAGCCCAGCAGGTCCTGGTCGGGCGTGGTGTGCATCGGCATCGAGACTTCGCGCAGGACTGGGACCTTCTCGGTGATTGTGCCGGTGGCGGGCGCATCCTTTGGCACTGTTATTACGCGCGTGCCGACGAAGCGCACCACCGTCGGGAGCATTCCCCCCGTATCGACGTAGTGCGTATGCGTCGCTTCGAACACGGTATCGCTCTTGAAGAGTTTCGAGCCGGCGCGAATCAGGTACTCGTTGCTGGCGAGCGGGCGTACCAGCGTCGATTGGCTGATCACATATAGATGACCGACCGTCGGGCGCAAAAATCCCGGGTAGAGCGGATTCACGCCGAGCCAGTACGGCATGACGATGCGGCGGCCGGGCTTCCAGTCGCTGAGGCTGACGTGCGCCTCGTGATCGTTGTTGGCAAGGATGAAATCGCGGCCGGCGAAATCGCGCATGATGTCGCGGCTCAGCTGATCCTCGGGCGGCGTCGTGATTTCACCGACCGGGCCAAAGTCGAGCGCCTTGTCGGGCGTGCATCCGCCGACGAACGACATGAGCGTTAGCGCAATCGCGACGACGATCGTTCTCACGTCCGGTATCTCGCGTACTCAGCCGGGATATGGCCGCCGAGCGTCCACTTCATCGGCAACGAAACTTCACGCAGCACGGGAATCTGCACCGGCTTGCCGTCGGCGCGCTTGAATTCGCGCTTGCCCATGTATTGGACGATGGTCGGCAGAATTTTTCCCCTGCCCACGTATTGCGTGCGCGTCGTGACGAGCACCGTCTCCTGCTTTACCAGCGAGCTGCCCGCTTCGATCATCCATTCGCCAGGCGTGTCGAGCGGCTTTTCGAGCGTCGCCTCGCTGATAACGTAGAAGTCGCCCTCCTTCGGCGCCATCACGCCGGGCACGAGGATGTTGACGCCGAACCAAAACGGCAGCTTGAGGAAACGGTCCTTGCGCCAATCGACCGGCCGCACTTCGGCGATTTCATTATTGTCGCCGAGCACAAAAGTGCGATCGCGAAAGTTGAGCTCGACATCTTCGGCGCTGGCGTAGATGCTCGGCGGAGCAGCGACCGGCGTGGATTTGGCGCATCCGGTAAAAGTCGCGACGACGAATGCGATCGCGACGGCGGTCGCGAATTTCTCAGGCAGCCGCGTAGTGCGAGGCAATTTCGCGGCCGACCAGTTCGATTTGCTTCGGCCACGCATCGGGTTCGGCAATAGGCCACAGTACAAACTTGTCCAGCCCCTTCGCAACGTATTCGCTGAGACGCGCGATCACGTCGTCAGGCGATCCGTAAACCGTGCGCTCGAGGTAGGCCTCCGCGCCGCGGCCCATCGCCGTCAGCATCGGGCGCATTTCCTCCAGCGCCCGCTCGCGCGACGACGAGATGCGGCAGAGCAGGATCAATCCCGATTCGATGTGCGCGTTGGCGCGTCCGTAGCCGGCCGCGTAGTCGCGAATCTTCGCCATGCTCGTCCCGAATTCGTCCGGCGTCTGGAACGACGCGAAGAAGCCGTCGGCCAGGCGCGCCGCGCGTTTCAACGCCGCGTCGGATCGGCCGCCGACCCAGATATCCATCGTGCCGAAATCGTTGTTGGTGCGCGCGGCGGGTCGCGGCTCGATAGTGACGTTGTCGAAGTTGAAGAAGCGTCCGTGGTAGCTCGCGACGCGCTCGCGCCAGACCGTGCGCAGCACTTCGATTCCTTCGTCCAAGCGCTTGCCGCGGCTCTCGACTGGAATGTTGCACGCGGCGTAGTCCGCGAGATTCGCGCCCGTGCCCACCGCCATCACCATCCGGCCGTTTGACAGGTAGTCGAGCGACGCGAACGATTTCGCGACCATCAGCGGGTGGCGGAGGTTGAGCAGTAGCACGCTCGGCCCGAGTTTCATGCGCGTGGTGCGCGAGGCGAGCAGTGACAGCGTCGCGACCACGTCGAGTTCCGGCGACGGCGCGAGCAGATGATCCGAGAGCCAGAACGAATCGAGGCCCCAATCCTCGGCGCGTTCGGCAACGCGCGCAATGGTTTCCGCCGGAGGCATCCCGAGCCGCCAAAGTCCGAATCCAACGCCGATTTTCACCTGTTTCATCGCCATGACACCATAATTGCGCGGCTCAGCCGATGATAATAGCATGGGTCGCCTAAATGAATCAGAATCCTACGCCAGCGAACGGTGCGCGCGTGAATGCCGCTTTGAACGGTGC
>DATNLS010000019.1:0-5105 GCA_035602775.1 Candidatus Acidiferrales bacterium
CCGGCAGATAAAAGTGCTTGTCCATCGGCGGCGCCGCCGCATCGCTTGCGACACCAATCAACGCCGGCAATATCGCCAGCGCGGCGGAGGTCAGAATTCGTCGCCAAATCGCGCGCGCCACTTCCCAGCTACGCATCCAAATAGTACCTTGATGGCATGAGTGTACTCGTACCATATGTAGTCGAGCAGACCGGCCGCGGCGAACGTTCCTACGACATCTACTCACGTTTGCTCAAGGACCGGATCGTTTTCCTGGGCGGCACCGTGACCGACGATCTTGCCAACCTGGTCACCGCGCAACTCCTGTTCCTCGAGTCCGAGGATCCTGAGCGCGAAATTAATATGTACATCAATTCGCCCGGCGGCTCGGTCACCGCGGGCCTGGCCATATACGATACGATGCAATTCGTGAAGCCGCCCGTCTCGACGCTATGCGTGGGGCAGGCCGCCAGCATGGGATCGCTCCTCTTGGCCGCAGGAGCCAAGGGGCGCCGATACTCGCTGCCGCACTCGCGAATCCTGATTCATCAAGTCTCCGGCGGCTTCGAAGGGCAGGCCAGCGATATCGAGATTCATGCGCGCGAGGCGTTGCGTCTCCGTGAAATCCTGAACGACATTCTCGCTCATCATACCGGCCAGAACGTCAAGAAGATCGAGAAGGATACCGACCGCGACAACTTCATGTCTGCGGCACAGGCGGTCGAGTACGGACTTATTGATGAAGTGATCTCGGGGCGGCCCGTCAAGGCCACGCCTTAGCCGATAAACGGGCCGCGCTCGCCCATGGACGCGCAACACATTCTCGAAAGCCCGGCAGTCGAAAAGACCGAACGGTTCCGAATTCGCGGCATGCACTGCGCGAATTGCGCCGACACGATTGAAAAGGCCGTCGCACCGATTCCCGGCGTCATCGACGCTCACGTAAATTTCGCCGCCGAGACGCTGACCGCCCATGTCGGCGGCGAATTAGCCGCTGGTGTGATCGAGTCGAAGGTCGCCGCAGTTGGCTACAAGGCGATCCCCGAGACCGGCGCGGTGAGCGCAGGCGAATCGGCGCTCGATCGCCTGGATGCGCGCCGCAACCTGGAGTGGGTAATCGCGAGTGCGATTGGCGCCGCCATCGTCATGTATCTGCAGGACGGCGAGAGTCTCGCCGCCCGCACGGCGACGTTGGTCGTTGCCAGCGCGCTGATGTTCACCGCCGGGCTGACCTTTTACCGCGGTGCGTGGATCGCCGCGCGCAATCGCACCGCGAACATGGATACCCTGGTCGCGCTCGGAATCAGCGCGGCGTACCTCTATTCGATCCTCACGACGTTCCCGGAAATCTTCTTCGCCGGTCCGCGATTCTTCGATACCGCTATCGAGCTGATCCTTTTTATTCGTTTCGGCAAGTTCCTCGAGGCGCGCGCTCGGGGCCGCGCGATGGCGGCATTGCGCTCGTTGCTGACGCTCGTCCCCGACGTCGCGACCGTGATGCGCAATGGCACAGAGATCGTCGTGCCGGTTTCCGATTTGGCGGTCGGCGACGTCGTGCTGGTCAGGCCCGCTTCCAGGATTCCCGTTGACAGCGTGATCGTCACCGGCGCCAGCGCTATCGACGAGTCGATGCTCACGGGCGAGTCGATGCCGGTGGACAAGGCTGCGGGCGCAGAGGTCTCGGGCGGCACACTCAACACCAATGCCGCGATTACGGTGCGTGCGACGCGCGTTGGCTCTGAGACGGCGCTTGCGCAGATTGTGCGAATGGTCGCTGACGCGCAGGGTGACAAGGCTCCTATTCAGCGCGTTGCAGATGCGGTCGCGGCGCGGTTCGTGCCGACTGTGATAGTGATCGCGGTCCTGACCTTCGTCGCGTGGATCTGGCTAGGCCCGAGTCTGGTGACGGCGTTGACGGCGATGACCGCGGTGCTGGTGATCGCCTGTCCGTGCGCGCTGGGATTGGCGACGCCGACTGCGCTCATGGTCGGCAGCGGGCTCGGCCTGCGCGCGGGAATACTGTTCAAGCGTGCGTCTGCGCTGGAGCTGATCACGAGAATCCGCGTCATGCTGTTCGACAAGACCGGCACCCTGACCGCTGGCCGGCCGGAGCTCGAATCGATCCTCGCGCTCGAAGGCGACGAAAAGAGTGCGCTGTCCTTTGCCGCGATCGCCGCCGCTGGATCGATTCATCCACTGTCGCGAGCGGTCGTCTCAAGCGCGCAAGCGCGAAACCTCGCGCCGCAATCCGCTTCGGGAAACTCACGCGAAATGCCGGGGCAGGGCGTTACAGCCACCCATCAGGGAAAGCCGATCGCGCTAGGCAACGACCGGCTGATGACGGAAGTCGGCGCGACTCTCGATTCCCGCGCACGCGACGAGGCCGCGCGCATTGCGGCATCGGCGGCGACGCCGCTGTTCCTCGCGATCGATCGCAAGCTGACCGCGGTGCTCGCATTCCGTGATCCCGTGAAGCCCGAGGCGCGTGGCGCGCTCGCGGCCCTTCACGACATGGGCATTCGCACCGTGATGATTTCCGGCGACAACGCCGAAGCCGCAAAAACGGTCGCCGCCCGGTTGGGAATCGACGAGTTCCATGCGCAACTGATGCCGGCCGACAAGATTGCGCTGGTCAAGCGCTACCAAGGCGCCGGGCACTTCACCGCGATGGTCGGCGACGGAATCAACGACGCGCCCGCGCTGGCAGCCGCGGATATCGGAATCGCGATCGGCTCCGGCACCGACGCCGCCCGCGAGACCGGCGACGTCGTGCTCACTCGCGACGACTTGAACGACATCGTGCGCGCGCTTGTGCTCGGCCGCCTGACGCTGAACAAGGTGAAGCAAAATCTTTTCTGGGCATTTTTCTACAACGTCCTCGGAATTCCAATCGCCGCCGGCGTTTTGTATCCCTCGTTTGGAATCATGCTGAACCCCGCGCTGGCCGGACTCGCGATGGCGCTGTCGAGTGTCAGCGTCGTCAGCAACGCGCTGCTGCTCAATCTGACCGGCCCGCGAAAGTTGGCCGCGGTGCGCACCGAAATCGAAGCGGGGCAGGGGACGCCTCCGACTTCTTCAACACCTCGGCCGGGGCGGAGTGAAATTACCGAAAAGGGGGAGACTGCGGTGGCAACGAAACTTAGATGCGAAAAGTGCGGCGCCGAGATCGCGATGCCCACGCATTGCGATCGCCCGATGCATTCCGAGAAAGTCGGCGCCGGAACCAAGCTGGTATGCTGGATGGGCCCGAGCTGCGGCGTCGCCGACATTCCCAAACACTGCGACGCCCCGATGCACGACGCCGCCTAGCGCATCGCGTTGCTCCACTACTGGTTCCTGCTCCCCGTCGCCGTCGCGATCAGTGCGCTGGTGATGTCGGCGGGCGTGTCGGGCGCGACGCTGTGGGTCCCCGTTTATCTGCTGTGGCTCAAGCTCGCAGCGCCGGTTGCGTTTTGGCTGGGGCTGCTCACAATGCTGTTCGGATTCGGCAGCGGGGTGATTCGCAATCTTCGCGACGGCACCTTCGACGGGGTACTGGTCCGTCGCTATCTCTCAGTCGCAGTTCCCGCGGCGCTCGCCGGCGGATGGGCGTCGGGCTCAATCAACCAAGGATTGGTTGTCGCGCTGTTCGGAGCGTTTTTGATCATGTACGCGATTCTGATCACCGGCCGCACTCTCGGTATTCGCGGCGACGGCGATCGCCACGACCGCGTCCCTCTCTTAATCGCGCTGCTGGGCGGCGCCCTCACCGGGCTCATCTCGATTGGTATCGGAATCGTGGCGATGCCCTCGGTGCTGCGACATCGCTCGATCCGCTCGCCTGCCGCTGCGATCGGATCGCTCGTGATGATATTCTTTTCACCAGCGTCGCTGCGACGATAGGCAGAATGCGCCAGTCGCTGATCTCGGCGCTGCGCCGCGATTCCGAGCAGGTGTTCGCCATCTCAGTCTGGGCGGTTCCTGGAGTTGTAATAGGTGGACAGATTGGCCCGCGCTTGGCGCAGATGCTGCCCTTCGAGCGTCCACGCGCCTGTATTTTCAGCGCGGTACTGCTGGTCGTCGGTGTGCTGACGCTGGCTCGTGCAGCCGCGCTCCGCTAAAGCAGCGGGCCGTCATTTCCGAGCATCGCGCGCCTGATCAACTTGATCGGCACCGCGCCCTGCTTGAGAAACCCGTCGTGGAACTTGCCGAGGTCGAATGCGGCGCCCTGCTGTTTGCGCACGTCCTCACGCAATTTCAAAATCATCAGCTTGCCGAGTTGATAGCGCAGGTAGCCGGGATCGCCGGGGCCGCGCAGCGCTTCGACCATCGCGTTATGCGGCGTCTGATAAGCGTTGTCTTCGAAAAATTTCGCGGCCTGGTCCACCGTCATGTTCTGCGTATGCATCCTGATTCCGACCAGGTACCGGCACGCGCGCATCAGCGCCATCTGCAATTGCGCCAGCCGATATCTCCGATCGCCGTCATGCAAGCCCTCGTCGAGCATCATCTGCTCGCAGTACAAACCCCAGCCCTCGATGTCCGCACCCGATCCGTAAATCAGCCGAACTACGTCCGGGTTGTGCCGATTGTTCAGGAACTGCACGTAATGCCCCGGAAAGACTTCGTGCACCGAAGTGTCCGAAATGCTTGGCGCAGAATAGAAGGCGAGCAGCTGCGCCTTCTTCGCGTCGGGCCACGACGGATCCGGAAGCGTGACGTAGTAAAATGCCTCGCTCGTTTTTTCGAACGGTCCCGGCGAATCCATCGACGCAAACGTCGTCGCGCGCATGTACGGCGGCGTCTCACGCACCACTGGCAACACGTCCGACGGAATAGTGGCGATATGATGGGCGACGACGTACGCGCGAATGCTCGCGAGTCCCGCGCCGACGGTGAGCAGCACCTGGCTTGCGTCGGGATGCACCCGCGAGAGCGACTCCATCACTTCGGCGGGCGATCGTTTGGGATCGATCTGAGCCGCCGTCTTCTGGAATTCGTCGCGCAGCCGCGCCAGCTCCTTCACGCCGACCTGCTCAAGCTGATCGATCGGAATATCGACCATGTCGTCGTCATTGAGCATTCGCCGGTACGCATCGGCGCCGATCGCGTAGTTTCCCGACGCCTTCGGCATCAGCTCGTTCTTG
>DATNLS010000302.1:0-5444 GCA_035602775.1 Candidatus Acidiferrales bacterium
TGCTGTCGTGCATGCACGGCGGAAATATCGCTGAGCCGGCGATGATTGAATACGCCAAGTCGAAGAAGAGCGCGGCCAGCTCGACGATGTTCGATCAGGAGCTGAAACTTCAGCGCGAGTCGTTCGACAAAATTTTCAAGCTGAGCGGTCCGGAGAACGCGTTTGCGCTGTGGCGCGAGCTCGGCGACATCATGACCGAGAACGTCACCGTCGTGCGCCATAACGACAAGCTCAAGATCACTGACGACAAGCTGCTCGAGTTCAAAGAGCGATGGGGCCGGATCGGGCTCAACGACAAGGGCAAGTGGGCGAACCAGGAAGTGCTGTTCGTGCGCCAATTGTGGAACATGCTCGAACTCGCGCGGCCGATCACGCTCGGCGCGCTCAATCGCAACGAATCGCGCGGCGCGCATTTCAAGCCGGAGTTTCCTGAACGTGACGACGCGAATTTTTTGAAGACCACCATGGCGGCCTGGTCGTCCGACGGTCCGCGTTTCAGTTGGGAGCCGGTTGACGTGAGCCTCATCAAGCCGCGGCCGCGACGCTACGACGTCGAGAAATCTGCCAGCGAGCCGAAGGCGGCGGCGTAGGAGCATCGCGGTGCCGGAACCGACGCAAGTCTTGCGAATCAAGCGCCAGGAAACGCCGAACTCGGAGCCGTATTACGAGGAGTTCGAGATTCCGTACCTGCCGCATCACAACGTCATCTCGATGCTGATGGAGATTCGGCGCAACCCGGTCACGCGCCAGGGCAAGCGCGTCGCGCCGGTGGTGTTCGACGCCAATTGTCTCGAGGAAGTTTGCGGCTCCTGCACGATGCTTATAAACGGGCGCGTGCGTCAGGGATGCTCGCAGCTTGCGGAAGGGCTGGGCGGCCCTGTGACGATTGAGCCGATGTCGAAGTTCCCGGTGATCCGCGACTTGTGGGTCGATCGATCCAAGATGTTCGAGGCGTTGAAGAAAGCGCACTCGTGGATTCCGATCGACGGGACTTACGACCTCGGTCCAGGCCCGCGAATCGCGCCCAGCGTGCAGGAGTTCGCGTACCTGTTCTCGCGATGCATGACCTGCGGATGCTGTCTCGAAGCGTGCCCCCAAGTTAACCCGCATTCGAAGTTCATGGGCGCCGCGGTGATCGGGCAGACCTATCTGATGAGCCAGCATCCGACCGGCAAGATGAACGTAGACGAGCGGCTCGACGCGATGATGTCCGAGGGCGGAGTCGCGGACTGCGGGAATGCGCAGAACTGCGTCGAGGTCTGCCCCAAGGAAATCCCGCTCACGACGGCAATCGGCGCGATCGGGCGCCAGACGTCGATCAAATGGCTCCGCGATTTATTTATGAAATGAGTTCGTGCCAAGGTAACTGAATGAACATCCACGAATATCAAGCCAAGCAGATTCTCGGGCGCTTCGGCGTCCCGGTTCCGAAGGGGCAGTTCGCGACGACACCGGAAGAGGCCGCTGCCGCATTCACGGCGCTCGGCCAGCCCAGGGCCGTCGTCAAGGCGCAGATCCACGCCGGCGGCCGCGGCAAAGCGGGTGGCGTCAAGCTGCACACGGTCGCGAACGATGTGCGCGACTTCGCGGCCAAGCTGCTCGGCAAGCCGCTAGTCACGCATCAGACGGGACCCGAAGGCCGCGTCGTGCGCCGCGTATATGTCGAGGAGGCGAGCGACGTTGCTCGCGAGCTTTATCTAGGGATGCTCGTCGATCGAAAGGTGGGGACGGTTTCCGTGATCGCCAGCACCGAGGGCGGCATGGATATCGAGGAAGTCGCTAACAAGACTCCCGAGAAAATCCTCACCGAACAGATCAGTCCGCTGCTCGGCGTGTCAGGATTCCAGGCGCGCAAAATTGCGTTCGCGCTCGGCCTCAAGGACAAGCAAGTCGGCCAGTTCGCGACGCTGCTCGCGGCGCTTTACCGCGCGTTCGTCGAAACCGACGCGTCGCTAATCGAGATCAATCCGCTGGTCGTTACGAAGGACGGGCGTGTCATCTGCCTCGATGCGAAAATGTCCTTCGACGACAACGCGCTCTTTCGTCATCCGGACATCCGCGAGCTGCGCGACGCCAACGAGGAAGATCCCGCCGAGACCGAGGCGGCGAAGTACGAGCTCAGCTACGTGCATCTCGACGGCAATATCGGATGCATGGTCAACGGCGCGGGCCTCGCGATGGCCACGATGGACATCGTGAAGATTTACGGCGCCGAGCCGGCTAACTTTCTGGACGTCGGCGGCGGCGCGAGCACCGAGAAAGTCGCGGCAGCCTTTCGCATCCTGCTCGCCGACAAGCGCGTCAAAGGCGTGCTGATCAACATCTTCGGCGGTATCATGCGATGCGACGTGCTGGCGCAAGGCGTCGTCGAGGCGGCCAAACAGGTCAAGCTTAACGTGCCGCTCGTCGTCAGGATGGAAGGGACCAACGTCGTCGAAGGCAAAAAAATTCTCGCCGACTCCGGCATCAAGGTGATCGCCGCGAGCGACATGGCCGACGCCGCCAAGCGTATCGTGCAAGCGATCGGAGCTTAGGGTTTACAGATGAGTATTTTAGTCGACAAAAACACCCGCGTGCTGACGCAGGGAATTACCGGCGCGGTCGGCCAGCTCCACACGCGCGCGTGCAGAGAATACGGCACGCAGATGGTCGGCGGCGTGGTGCCAGGCAAGGGCGGCGCCGACTTCGAGGGCATCCCGATCTTCGACACGGTCGAGCAGGCGCGCAAAGCGACCGGCTGCAACGCGACCGTGATCTACGTGCCGCCGGCGTTTGCCGCCGACGCGATGCTTGAGGCGATCGCCGCGGGAATCGAGCTGGTCATCTGCATCACGGAAGGCGTCCCCGTGATCGACATGGTCAAAGTGAAGGCGTACCTGGCGGGCAGCAAGTCGCGCCTGATTGGCCCCAACTGTCCGGGAATCATCACGCCGGGCGAGTGCAAGATTGGCATCATGCCGGGATACATCCACAAGCCGGGCGACATCGGCGTCGTGTCGCGATCGGGCACGCTGACCTACGAGGCGGTTTATCAACTGACGCAGCTCGGCATCGGGCAGTCGAGCTGCATCGGAATCGGTGGCGACCCGATCGTCGGCACCACCCATATCGACGCGCTGAAGTTGTTCAACGAATATCCCAAGACGCGCGCGGTGATCATGATTGGCGAGATCGGCGGCACCGCAGAAGAAGAGGCCGCCGAATATATAAAGCAATACTTTAAGAAACCGGTGGTCGCGTTTATCGCCGGTCAAACCGCGCCAAAGGGAAGGCGGATGGGTCATGCGGGCGCCATCATCTCCGGCGGACGCGGCACCGCGGCGGACAAAGTCGCGGCGCTCAAGGCGGCCGGCATCACGGTTGCGGCAAGCCCCGCGGATCTCGGCTCGACGATGAAATCAGTACTCGAAGGTAAGCATTAATCCGATGGAACGTACTTTCGCAATCGTCAAACCTGACGCGGTGCGGCGCGCGCTCACCGGCGACATACTGAAACGGATCGAAGCGTCGGGGCTGGCGATCGTCTCGCTGCGCAAGATTCATCTGTCGCGCGCCGACGCCGAGAAATTCTACGACGTACATAAAGCAAAGCCGTTCTTCGACGGGCTGTGCAAGTACATGACTTCCGGCCCTGTGGTCGTCATGGTGCTGCAGGGTGAAGGCGCGATCGGCAAGTGGCGTCAGTTGATGGGCGCGACCGATCCGAAGAAAGCCGACGCCGGCACGATTCGGAAAGACTTCGGAATCGACGTCGAGCAAAACGCGACCCACGGCTCCGACGCGCCGGAGACGGCGGCGCAGGAAATCGCCTTCTTTTTCGCCGCGCGGGAAATTCTGTCCTAGCAAAAGACCGTCCTGCTTTCACGGCGCCGTTTCGACTACAATAACCGGGCTGTGAACGTGAATCGCCAGACTGTGGCCGAGCCGGCGCCCGCGAGCGCCGATTTCCGCGACCTGACGCTCGACGAGGTCGAGCAACTGGTCGCGAACGCGGGCGATCGATCGTATCGCGCGCGGCAGATTCTTCATTGGGTGCATGCGCGCGGGGCTGAATCGTTCGACGAGATGCGCGACTTGCCGGTTTCGCTACGCAGCTATCTGAAACAGAACTTCACCATCGGGCATCCGGTATCGTCATTTGTGTCGCGCTCGAGCGACGGCACGCGCAAGCTGCTCATTCGCCTCGACGACGCCGAAGAAATCGAATCGGTGATCATCCCCACCGAAAAGCGCGTGACGCTTTGCATGTCGAGCCAGGTTGGATGCGCGATGGCCTGCGACTTCTGCGCGACCGCGCGCATGGGATTGCATCGCAACCTCACGTCGTCCGAGATGCTGGCGCAGATCTTCGCCGCTAGACGCGAGCTGGCTACCGGCGAAGAGCTGACGAATTTTGTGTTCATGGGGATGGGCGAGCCGCTCGCGAATTACCCGCGCCTGACGCGCACGCTCGCGATAATGACGTCGGAGTGGGGGATGGGCATCTCGCCGCGACGCATCACAGTGTCGACGGTCGGGTTGGTTCCAATGATGGAACGGCTGCTGAGCGAGACGCCGGTCAATCTGGCAGTGTCGTTGCATGCTACGACCAACGAGCTTCGCGATCGGCTCGCGCCAATCAACCAGCGCTATCCACTGGAGGTGTTGCTCGACGCGTGCCGCAATCTGCCGATCAAACGGCGCAGCCGGATCACCTTCGAGTACGTGATGCTCGCCGGCGTGAACGATTCCCTCGTAGACGCGCGGCGGCTGTTGAAGTTGCTCGCGCCGTTGCGCGGCAAAGTGAATCTGATTTTCTTCAATCCGCTACCGGATTCGCCGCTGCGGAGCAGCTCACGCGCTGCGGTCGAACTCTTTCAAGCGATCCTCAAGAACGGTAATTTGACCGCTACAATCCGCGAAAGCCGGGGACTCGATATTGCGGCGGCATGCGGTCAGCTATACGCCGAACAGCACAACCCGGCCTGAAGCATCAGAAGAAAATGTCACAAAACATACTCGGGGTGATCGGAGGCAGCGGCTTCTACCAGATGAAGGGCCTGGACAAGGTCGAGCTGATGGAGCTCGAGACGCCGTTCGGCCGGCCGTCGGATCCGTTCTACCAGGGGCGCATCGACGACATCGAGGTCGTTTTCCTCTCGCGTCACGGCCGCGGCCATCGATTGTTGCCGTCGGAAATAAATTTTCGCGCCAATGTTTTCGGCATGAAACAGCTCGGCGTCACGCACCTGGTTTCGGTATCGACGGCGGGCAGCCTGAAAGAGCAAATTCATCCGGGCGAGTTGGTGGTTCCGAATCAGTTTATCGATCGCACATTCAAGCGCCCCGCGACGTTCTTCGGCGACGGCCTGGTGGTGCACGTTTCGCTGGCCGATCCGGTGTGCCCGAATCTCGCGAAAGACCTGTCAGTGGCGGCGCGAGCGAATGGCGCGACGGTTCACGAC
>DATNLS010000071.1:0-7112 GCA_035602775.1 Candidatus Acidiferrales bacterium
CGGTTGACGGACTCGATTTCTCGCGGTTGGGCCATCGCGTGATGCAAAGTTTCGAGGACCTGCCGATCCCCGTCATCGCGGCGGTCAACGGCTTCGCGCTCGGCGGCGGCCTCGAGCTGGCGCTCGCGTGCGACCTGATCGTCGCCAGTGAAAAAGCGCGCTTCGGGCAGCCCGAGATAAACCTCGGACTGATTCCCGGCTTTGGTGGCACGCAGCGCCTGCCGCATCGAATCGGCCACAACAAGGCGCGCGAGCTGATCATGACGGGCGACATGTTCGACGCGAAGACGGCGCTGGAACTCGGCCTCGTGAATCAGGTTGTGCCGCCAGCCGAGCTGCTCGACACGACGCGTAAGCTGGCCGAGAAGATCGCCGGCAAATCAGCAGTCGCACTCCGCCAGGCGAAGGCCGCGCTACGAGCCGCCTTCACGATGGAAGAAGACGCAGGCCTGCGCTTCGAGCAGGAGGCGTTCGGCGTGACCTTCGGCAGCGCCGATCGCGTCGAGGGCACAACCGCCTTCGTCGAAAAGCGCCCGCCGAAATGGCAGCACAAATAGCGTGCTGAAGGTCCGCGCGCACGGCAGCTCGGGAGCGCATGTGCTCGTCATCCACGGCGGCCCGGGCGCATGCGGCTCGATGGCGCCCATCGCCCGCTCTCTCGCCGATTCCTTCCGCGTCCTCGAGCCGTTTCAAAGCAGTGGCTCCTCGACCGTCGCCGCACACGTCGCCGACCTGCACGAAGTCGTCACAACGTGCTCGTCGAGCACGCCTGCACTGGTCGGCCACTCATGGGGAGCGATGGTGTCGCTCGCATACGCAGCCGCGCACCCAGACTCGGCAGGACCAATCGTGCTCATATGCAGCGGCACGTTCGATTTGGCCGCGCGCGATCAATTCAGCATCAATTTGTCTGAGCGCAAGAAGGATGAGGGCGCGCGGCAACGATTCGAACGCGCGCTGCAAATCCCGGATCCAAATGATCGATTCCGCGAATTGGGCAAGCAGACGCTTGAACTGTATTCGTACGACCTGGCGACGACGGATCAGGAGATCGACGAATCAGAGCCGGGATGTAACGAAAGTACTTGGAACGACATGGTGCGGCTGCAAAATGAGGGCGTGTATCCGTCAGCGTTCGCGGCAATCAAATCACCGGTGTTCATGTTGCACGGCACAGCGGATCCGCATCCCGGACAAATGATCCGCGCGAGCCTGGAACCCTACATCCCGCAGTTGGAGTATCGCGAATGGGATCGATGCGGCCACTATCCGTGGCTCGAAAAAGCCGCGCGCGACGAATTCTTTTCAGTGCTGCGCAACTGGCTCAGGAATCGAACCTGAGAGCGAAAGGTTGTCTTCAACATTACGCGCTTCTCACTGGGTGCAGGGGTCACCCCTGCCCAAGGAAGCGTGAGAGCCACGGCGGGTTTCACATCCAATAAAGCGATTTCCCCTTCCCCGGATGAGGGTTGACGACCTTCCGCCCCTGTGGGAAACTCCGGCAAAAGAGAGAACGACCGCGCCGCCGCACGGGCGGCGTTAGTCATTCTGATAGCATCATCATCGAAATCGAATCGTCCGGAGGATCTGTATGGCCGAACAGGCTCAAGCCACTACTGACACGGGACCGCGCCCGATCGTTCCATGGCTCAAATTGGCGCCCAAACCCCATCTCGAAGGTATCAAGTGCGAGAAGTGCGGAGCGATCTATCTCGATCCAAAACGCGTCGCGTGCTCGAAGTGCGGCGAGACTGACAAATTCAAACCGGTGTCGTTGTCCGACCAGGGCAAGGTGTACGTCTTTTCGGTCGTGCACCAGTCGTTCCCGGGAATCAAGACGCCTTACGTGACGGCGATCGTCGATCTGCCCGAGGGCATCAGCGTCCGCGCGAATCTGACCGGCGTCGATCCCGAGCAGGCGCAAAAAGAACCGAACAAGATTTTCAATCTGCCGGTCGAGTTGGTGACCGGTGTGGCGGCCAAGGATCGCGAAGGCCACGACGTAGTGGCTTTTTCGTACCAGCCGAGTAAAAATTAGGGTCCCAGCAAGGACGCGGCGAACAAACTTTACGACGGACCTGAGCTTCGGGCCGGGCCGCCAGGAGGAATCAAGATGCGAAATGTTTATGTTCTCGGAACCGGGATGATCAAATTTGGACGCTATCCTGAGAAGACCGTTCCGGAACTCGGCGGCGCGGCCGCGTTGCTGGCGCTCAAGGACGCCGGAATTGCAATCAAGGACGTCGAGATGTTCGCCTGCGGAAATCTCTACCAGTCCAACGCGATGGTCGGGCAGAGAATCCTGCAGCAAATCGGCCAGACCGGAATCCCCGTAATCAACGTCTCGAACGCATGCGCCACCGGCTCGACCGCGTTTCGCGAGGCCTACATGTCAGTCGCGTCGGGAATGTACGACATCTCGATGGCGGTGGGCGTCGAGCAGATGGGCAAGCAGGGATTGCTCGGCGGCGCCGGAGGCGGCGACCCCGCGTACTCGACCGAGGGCAAGCTCGGCTCGGGCCTGATGCCGGCGGTGTTTGGCCAGGCGGGTATCGAGCACATGCGCAAGTACGGCACCAAGCTCGAGCACTTCGCCAAAATCTCGGTGAAGTCGCACAAGCATGCGACCAAGAATCCGTTCTCGCAGTATCGCAACGAAGTCTCGCTCGAAGACGTGATGAATGCGCGCATGGTCGCGTATCCCAACACTCTTTATATGTGTTGCCCGACCGGGGACGGCGCGGCAGCTGCGATACTCGTCAGCGAGGACAAGCTGAAGCAGCTCGCCGGCGGACGCAAGCGCGCGAAGGTGGCGGCGTCGGTGCTCACTTCGGATCCGTGGACCGATCGCACCGCGACGCTGCCAGACGTCAGCACGCTCACGCGGCGCGCGTCGAAGCAGGCGTACGAGAAGGCCGGCATCGGTCCCAAGGATATCGCGCTCACCGAATTGCATGACTGCTTCGCGACTGCGGAGCTCGTGCACTACGAGAACCTCGGACTCTGCGGCGACGGCGAAGCCGGCAAGTTCATCGACTCGGGCGGCGGCGTGCATCCGAGCCTCGGCGGCCACGATCCGGTCAACGTTTCGGGCGGATTGCTCTCGAAGGGGCATCCTCTGGGCGCGACCGGTGTCGCGAATATCTGCGAAGTGGTGTGGCATCTGACCCAGGACGATCGAGCGAAAGACCGCCTGGTGCCTAACGCCAAGGCGGGCCAGGCCCACGTGATCGGGCTGGGTTCCGCCTGCACGATTCATATCCTGACGGTGTAATTCAGGATCAACGCCTAATCGGCACTTCGAGAGAGGGCCGCCCAAACAGGCGGCCCTTTTTCTTTCTGTGATGGGCCGATAAGTTTGACGGACCGGATGACCAAAATGGCAGACCAGGAAAAATCAACGGCTGAACGACTCGGCTATGCCGCCGACGCGCGCGTGCTCATCCTTAATGCCGACGACTTCGGCATGTGCCACGATCAGAACGAAGGCGTGATCAGGGGCCTGAAGGAGGGGCTGTTCACGTCGTCGACGATCCTCGTGACCTGCCCGTGGTTCGAGGAGGCTGCTGAGTTCGCGCGCAATAATCCGAACGCCGACCTGGGCGTACATCTCACGCTGACCGCCGAATGGGACCGCTACAAGTGGGGGCCGGTATTGGGGCCTCGCGCGGTGCCGTCGCTGGTCGATGAGCGCGGGTACCTGTGGCAGACCGTCGCGCAGGTATATGAGCATGCGCGCCTCGATCAGGCCGAGGCGGAGTTGCGCGAGCAGATCGAGAAGGCGTTTGCGGCGGGAATCGACGCGACTCATCTCGACTCGCACATGGGCACGCTGCAACTGCGCGCCGACTATCACGAGATTTACGCGCGGCTCGCCAACGAGTATCGCCTGCCGATCAGGCTCGCGTCGCGGCGCCGACTTGGCAGGGAAGGGATGGGCGCGATTCTCGATCAGCTCGATGCGGCCGGCGTCGTCACTCCCGATCATCTCGTATTTTACGGGCCGTCGTCGGTGCCCGCGACCGAGTCGTACTGGACCAATCTCCTGCGCACGCTGAAGCCGGGCGTCACCGAGATTTTGTGTCATCCCGCGATTGCGCGTGATGAGCTCAGGACCTGCGCGCGCGATGCGATGCAGCGCGAGGCCGACTTCCGCTACTTCACGTCCGACCAGACGCGCCAGCTGATCAAGGACGAAGGCGTCGAGATGGTCGGCTTCCGAGAGCTGCGCGATCTGATGCGTGGCAAAAGTTGAACCAAGTTGGAACTGACGCGACTCAGAGGATTTCGAGATCTAATCGGCGCCGACGCGCGTGCGATGAGTCTGATCGAAGAGCGGGCGCGCGCAGTGTTCGAGCGTTACTCGATCAAGGAGATCCGAATTCCCGTGCTCGAGCGCACGCAACTCTACCTGCGATCGACCGGTGAAACTTCGGACATCGTCGAAAAGCAGATGTACACGTTCACCGATCGCGATGAGGGCGAGACGGTCGTCGCGATCCGGCCCGAAGGCACGCCCGGCGTCGTGCGCGCATACGTCGAGGCCGGACTCGATCGTACCGATCCCGAGCAACGGCTGTTCTACTCGGGGCCAATGTTCCGTCGCGAACGCCCGCAAAAAGGACGGTACCGCCAATTCTTCCAGTTCGGCGTGGAGGTCTTTGGCCGCCCCGATGCGGCCTGCGACGCTGAGTTGCTGATAATGATCGACGAGCTCTGCCGCGACCTGAAAGTTCCGTTCACGATGGAGATCAATTCGATCGGCGATCAGAAGTGCCGGCCTGCGTTCCGCGAGGCGCTCATCCAGTGGGGTCGCGCGCATTGGGACGAGCTCGACGAGGATTGCCACAATCGCATCGATCGTAATCCGCTGCGCCTGCTCGACTGCAAGAGAGATGCGAAGGTCACGGAGTCGGCGCCCAACAGCCTCGACTTCTTGTGCGACGAATGTCGCGCGCATTTTGACACCGTCAAGGAACTACTGGCCGCCGCGAAGGTCGAGCACGTCGTCAATCCGCGGATGGTGCGCGGGCTAGACTACTACACGCGCACGGCGTTCGAGGTGATGGCGGGCGGGCTCGGCGCGCAGAGCACGGTGGTCGCGGGTGGGCGCTACGACGGGCTGGTCGAGACGATGGGTGGGGCGGCGGTTGCGGGAATCGGATTCGCGATCGGTGTCGATCGCATGGCGCTGGCTCTGGAAGCAGCGGGAATGCTGCCAGTTGCCGCGCCTGATGCCGTAGTAATCGCCATGGGACCTGCGGCGACGCGTCGCGCCGTCGTGGTGGCGCGCGAACTGCGCGGAGCGAATCTCAACGTCGAGATGCTGTCGCCGGAGCGCAAGATGAAGACGTTGCTGGCGCGCGCGTCGAAGATCGGCGCGCGCTTCGCGGTGATTATAGGCGACGACGAACTCGCCCGCGGCGTCGTGCAGTTGCGAGATTTGAAACAGAGCACGCAGCGCGAAATCACAATGGCAGAAGCGGCGCGCGCCATCGCGGATGCTCGCCGGGACTGAGTGTTTCTAAGACGCTCTGGCACAGGTATCCTTCGAACGACGGGATGAATTTCAACTGTAATGGGTAAGACTGAGCAATATTCTCCGCTGCCGCCGTGGACTCGAACCGACTACTGCGGCGCGCTTCGCTCCAAGGACGTTGGGCGCGAGGTTGCGCTGTGGGGATGGGTACAGACCAGGCGCGATCATGGCAGCCTTATCTTTATCGACCTGCGTGACCGCGACGGAATCGTGCAGCTGGTGTTGAATCCCGCGCACAGCGGCCAGGCGCACGACGCCGCAGGCGAGACTCGCTCCGAGTTCTACGTCGCGGTGAAGGGCAAGGTCGTGCGCCGCGCTGAGGGCACGGTCAACGCCGAGCTTCCGACCGGCGAAATCGAGGTGGTGGTCAGCGCGTTCGAGATTCTGAGCGGGTCGGCGCCGATGCCGTTTCAGATTGCCGACGGCGACGCGACGGCCGAGGAAATCCGCCTCAAGTACCGCTATCTCGACCTGCGCCGCCCCGAGATGCAGCGCAATCTGCGCCGGCGCCATCAGGCGTTGCAGGCGGTGCGAAGCCATCTCGATCAGAACGGCTTTATCGACGTCGAGACGCCGATTCTTTTCAAATCGACGCCCGAGGGCGCGCGCGATTACCTGGTGCCGAGCCGCGTCAATCCCGGGAAATTCTACGCGCTGCCGCAATCGCCGCAGTTGCTGAAGCAGATCCTGATGATCGGCGGCTTCGATCGCTACTACCAGATCGCGCGATGTTTTCGCGACGAGGATTTGCGCGCCAATCGCCAGCCTGAGTTCAGCCAGATCGATATCGAGATGACGTGCCCGCGGCCCGAAGATATCCAATCGATGGCCGAGGGGATGATCGCGTCGGTCTATCAGAGCGTGCTCGGGGTCGACGTCAAGCCGCCGTTTCAGCGGATGACGTATGCCGAGGCGATGGAGCGTTTCGGTATCGACAAGCCCGACCTGCGTTTTGCGATGGAGCTGAAGAATCTGACGGCCGCGTTCGCCGGTACATCGTTTAAGGTGTTTGCGGAAATTCTCGCGCGCGGCGAGTCCGTTTATGGAATCAATGCCACGGGCGACCACTCGCTCAGCCGCAAAGAACTCGACGACCTAACCGAAACGGTGAAATCGCGCCATGCGATGGGCCTGGCGTGGATCAAAGCAAGCGAGGGCGGATGGCAGGGACCGATCGCGAAGTATTTGAGCGACGGTGAGCGAGCCAGTGCGACCGTCGCCGCCGAATTGAAAACCGGCGATACGCTGATGATGGTTGCGGGACCGCCCGACAAGGTGCGCCCGGTTCTCGGCGACATCCGCTTGCAGCTGGCCGCGAAATTCGGCCTCGACAAATCCGACGAGCTCAGGTTTTTATGGGTCGTCGATTTTCCGATGTTCGAATGGGATGCGGACGAGAACCGCTGGAATGCCGCGCACCATCCGTTCACTTCCGTTCACGACGAAGATCTCGATAAGCTGACCAGCGATCCCGCGCGCTGCCGGGCCAAATCGTATGACGTTGTGCTAAACGGCACCGAACTCGGCTCGGGCTCCATTCGTATCCATCGTCGCGATGTGCAGGCCAAAGTTT
>DATNLS010000294.1:0-17682 GCA_035602775.1 Candidatus Acidiferrales bacterium
GCCCGAGCTGCATCCGCAACTTTACGGCGACGTGTTCCACTCGGTGAAAATCAACTACTACCCGCCGCGCGGCGACTCGAAGGAAGGGTGGGATAATATCGATATCTTCGGATGGCTCGGCTATCCGATGCAGATCAAGATTAATTTCCTGTGCCGCGATTCGATCCTCGCGGCGCCGCTGGTGCTCGACCTCGTGCTGTTTATGGACCTGGCGCATCGCGCGGGCATGCGCGGCATCCAGGAGTGGCTGTCGTTCTACTTCAAGGCGCCGATGCATGCGCCTAACATTTATCCCGAGCACGACATTTTCATTCAGCTGATGAAGCTCAAGAACACGCTGCGATGGATGCGCGGCGAGGAACTGATCACGCATCTCGGGCTCGAATACTACGACTGACAGTCGATTTGCCCCCGTTTCGCGCGCGCGTGCGGCGCATTAGAATCAATGCTCGATGGGCGTGCTTGACGGCAAGACGATCGTGCTCGGCGTGAGTGGTGGAATCGCCGCTTACAAGTCCGCGGAACTCGTGCGTCTGCTGGTCACCGCGGGCGCGAATGTCCGCGTGATGATGACGCGCAACGCCACTGAGTTCATCACGCCGCTCACGCTGCAGACGCTCAGCGCGAATCCCGTCGCCACCGACACGTTCTCGCTGACGCAGGAATCCGAAATCGGCCATATTCGACTCGCGGACAGCGCCGACGCGATCGTGATCGCGCCCGCGACGGCTGACGTGATCGCCAAGGCTGCCCTGGGTATCGCCGACGACATCGTGACGACAGTGTTGCTCGCCACGCGCGCGAAGGTCGCGTTTGCTCCGTCGATGAACGTGCACATGTACGAGCATCCGACTGTCGCCGAGAACCTGGCCAGGCTCCGATCGCGTGGTGCCGTGATAATCGAGCCAGGCGAGGGCGCACTCGCGTGCGGGTACGAGGGCAAGGGGCGCCTGCCGGACCCGGCGATCGTCGTCGCCGAAGTCGAGAAGATGCTTTCCGCGCAGGACCTTGCGGGCGAGAACATCCTGCTGACGGCGGGCCCGACGCAGGAGCCGATCGATCCGGTGCGATTCGTCACTAACCGTTCGTCGGGCAAGATGGGCTTTGCGATCGCGCGGGCTGCCTGGCGCCGCGGTGCGGAGGTACGAATCGTCGCGGGACCGTCGGCGCTCGCGACTCCCTTTGGCGTCGAGCGAATCGACACAGTGACGGCGGCCGCGATGCTCTCTCAAACGTCCAGCAATTTTTCGTGGTCCACCGCGCTCGTAATGGCGGCGGCGGTTGCGGATTTCCGTCCCGCGAATCCGGCGCGTGGCAAGATCAAGAAAGATGCGCGCGGTCTTCGACTCGAGATGGAATCGATCGCCGACGAGATGCCGCGGCTGGCAGCGAAGAAGGGCGCACGCATCCTCATAGGATTCGCGGCTGAGACCGGCGACCTCGAAGCCAATGCGCGGGCCAAACTCAAGCGCAAAGGACTGGACCTTATCGTCGCCAACGACGTGACGCGCGAGGGCGCCGGCTTCGAAGTCGATACCAACATCGTCACGCTCATCGGCGCCGACGGTAGCTCCCAGAGCCATCCGCAGATGACCAAGGACGCGGTCGCCGATTTGATCCTCGATCGAATCGTCGCGCTCCGCGCTGCCAAACCGAAATCGGGCCGCGCGGAGAAATCCTCGCGGCTGCGCGCCGTCAGATAACCCTCGAATGGACGCGTCATCGCCGCTCGATCGCCGCACGTTGGTCGCCACGATCCGCGACTACGTCGAGCAGTTGCGCGAGGAGGGCATGGAGGGGCTGCCTGCGTCGGCGTCTCCTGCGGGGCGTCCGATTCCCGCCGCGTCTGTTCCTCCATTGATCAAACCTGATGCTGCGCCGATGGCGACCGAACTGTTCTCGAAGTATCCGGGACTCGAAAAATCTTCGACGCTCGACGAGTTGCGCGCGTTTATCGGCGATTGCCAGCGATGCAAGCTCGCACCGCGCCGCACCAATCTTGTCTTCGGCGTCGGCAATCCCAACGCGGATTTGATGTTCGTTGGCGAGGCACCCGGCGCCGACGAGGACGCCCGCGGTGAGCCGTTCGTTGGCCGCGCCGGCCAGTTGCTGACCGACATCATCGAGCGCGGGATGGGTCTCAACCGCGCCGACGTGTACATCTGCAACGTGATCAAGTGCCGCCCGCCCGACAATCGAAATCCTGAGCCCGACGAGGTCGCCGCGTGCGAGCCTTTTCTGTTTCGCCAGATTGATCTCGTGCGGCCGCGCGCGATCGTCGGGCTCGGCACCTTCGCCGTGCAGGCGGTCCTCAAGGTGAAGATTCCCATCAGCAAGTTGCGGGGCAACTGGCAGGATTTTCGCGGGATCCGGTTCATGCCCACGTTTCATCCGGCGTATCTGCTGCGCACGCCCGGCGACAAGCGGCTGGTGTGGGCGGATATTCAGGAAGTGATGAAATATCTCGGGATGACGATTCCGCGCCGCGGCGGTTCCCCGTCGTGAGCACTCGCTCGAGATTCATTCTCGTCGTTGCGGTACTCGCGATCGTGATCGCAACGTTTGCATCGCGACGAATTCTTGCCGCCGACGCGCCCTCGAAATCGGCGGGGCCAACGCCGCCGTGGGTAGAGCTGATCACGATTGACGGCTCGATCAATCCCGCGACCGCGTCCTACATCGAGGATTCGCTCGCTTCCGCAAACACCGAAGGCGCAAGCGCGCTCGTGATCGAGCTCGACACGCCGGGCGGACTGCTCAACTCCGCGCAGAAGATCGTCAAGGCTATTCTCGCAGCGCCGCTCCCCGTGATCGTTTACGTCGCGCCCTCGGGGGCCAGCGCCGCGTCCGCTGGCACCTTCATCACAGAAGCGGCGAATGTCGCCGCGATGGCGCCGGGCACCACGATTGGCGCGGCGCATCCGGTCGAGGAGGGCGGCCAGGACATCCAGGGCGCGATGGGTCAGAAGGTCGAGAACTTCACCGCGACCTTTGCGCGCGCGATCGCGCAGCAGCGCGGGCGCAACGAAGACTGGATCGAGCAGGCCGTCCGCCACAGCGTCGCGATTGGCGAGCGCGAGGCGCTGGCCAAGAACGTCGTCGATATCGTCGCCCCCGACTTGCGCAGCCTGCTTACGCAAGCCAGCGGCCACAAGGTCCAGGTCGAAGGCCGCACCGTGACGCTTGCGCTGGCCGACGCCACGGTCCGCCGCGTACGGATGACGCCCGGCCAGCAACTGCTCAACGTGTTGGCCGATCCCAACATCGTCTACCTGCTGCTGATGGCGGGCTTGATCGGCCTGTACTTCGAGTTCGCGCATCCCGGCGTGATCTTTCCGGGCGTCGCCGGCGCGATTTGCCTGCTGCTGGCGCTCGTGTCGTTCCAGGTGCTGCCGGTAAATCTCACCGGCTTGCTGTTGATTTTTCTCGGGGTCGGATTGCTCATCTCCGAGGCCTTCGTCACCAGCTATGGAATCCTCGGCCTCGGCGGCGTGACGGCATTCGTCATCGGCTCACTGTTTTTGATCGACACGTCGAAGACCGACCTGACGGTCGACCGCAACATTATATACGGGGCCGCGGCCGCGCTGACGGTGATCATTCTCGGCATCGGATATATCGTTGCGCGCGAGCGGCGCACGCGATCGACCACCGGCGCGGAAGGCCTCGTGGGCGAGGTCGGCGAAGTGCGCGAGGCGATCGCTCCTGGCACGCCCGGCAAAGTTTTTGTGCATGGCGAGATTTGGCGCGCCGTCAGTGCCGACGCGCTCGATCCCGGCGCGCGCGCCCGCGTCAAATCGATCAACGGTCTGGAATTGCAAGTGCAGAAGTTGTCGTGAAGTCCGGATGGTGGCACAGCGCTCGAAGATAGCGCAGGGTATCGGCAAGCCTCGGGTGTTTGGGGGCGAAGGAGAATCTCGATGGCGAGCGGAGTCGGCATAATCGTCTTCATCGGCGCAATTTTCATTATCAGCGGACTCAAGGTGCTCAACGAGTACGAGCGCGGCGTGGTCTTCCGACTCGGCCGCCTCACTCCTTATCGCGGGCCGGGCGTGATTTTCGTGATTCCCGTGCTCGAGCGGATGGCGCGAATCGATCTGCGCACCGTGACGCTGGACATCCCGCCGCAGGACGTCATCACCAAGGACAACGTGACCGTCAAGGTCAGCGCCGTGCTGTATTTTCGCGTCGTCGATCCGTCGCGCGCGGTGACCGAGGTCGCAAACTACCTGTTCGCCACGATGCAACTTGCGCAGACCACGTTGCGCTCGGTCGGCGGACAGACCGAGCTCGACGAACTGCTCAGCCAGCGCGACAAGCTCAACGCGCGCATCCAGGAAATCGTCGATTCGCAAACCGAGCCGTGGGGCGTGAAGGTCACGCTGGTCGAGTTGAAAAATATCGATCTGCCGCAGGACATGCAGCGTGCGATCGCGGCGCAGGCCGAGGCCGAGCGCGAGCGGCGCGCCAAGGTGATCGCGGCCGAGGGCGAATTCCAGGCGTCGCAGCGGCTCGCGGATGCGGCCGAGGTTATGAGCAAGAGTCCGATCACACTGCAGCTTCGCTACCTGCAGACGCTCAAGGAGATCGCGACCGATCACAATTCCACGACCGTCTTTCCGCTGCCGATAGATCTGTTCGAACCGTTCCGCGCGTTCGCAAAAGCGGCGGGCGGCGGCGACGACAAGCCCAAGACCTGAAGCGCCGCATCTTTGCGATAGCACCAAACTGAATTTTCGGAGAAAATTTCGACCCTATGGGCAAGCTGATAATGGTTCGTCACGGCGAGAGCGAGGGCAACGCGATTCGGCGCTTCACCACCTCCGGCGAAGCGAAAATCACGGACCTCGGCCGCCGTCAGGCTCTGGAAGCAGCCATCAGGATCAAGCTGAAGTTTAAGCCGATACTGGTGATAGCCAGCACGTTTGCGCGCGCCCGCGAAACGGGGCTCATCATCGCGGCGGAACTCGGCATCCCGATCGAATACGAGGCGGATTTCCGCGAGCAGAGTCTAGGAGACCTCGCGGGACAGCCCTACGAATCGATCGCCAACGATCCCACCTTCGATCCGAAGCGTTCGTGGGTGTGGCGCGCGCCCAACGGCGAGAGCCATGAAGATGTGCTCAAGCGCGTCGCCCCGGTTCTCGATCGCGTTGCCGCGAAATATCCAAACGACGAGATCGTGATCGTCAGTCACGGCGGCGTGATGCGAGCGGTGTGGGCGCACGTCACCGGCAAATGGGAAAACGCGCACGTGCCGCCCAACTGCGGCATCGTCGTGATCGAGCATCATGGCGGCCGCTACCGCGCGCCCGAAGTGGAGTATGGAGAATCTCCGGCCCGCGACAGCGGCGGATGATTTTCAATTTTTCCCGGCGCTCGGCAAAACTGAATCGAGAAATTCCTGGCTGCGCAGCCGCCGATCGACGATCGATGCGATGAACCGCGCCAGCGCGAGTGCGCCGTCCGGGCCTGCGGCTTCCGACCCGGGCGAGGCGTCCATCGGCATCGTGCCCAACCGCGCGAGGATTGCCGCGCCCCTGCTCGCCAGCTTGATCGCGCCTTCCGCCACCGACGGCCGGCATTTCGCGCATACGGTGCCGCCGCGCGAGACGACGAAATAAACCGTCGCGCCGTTGTCACCGTTGACGGTCGCACAGATTCGGCAGCGCGAGAACTCGAGTCCAAATCCCGCCCATCCCAGCAGACGCATCTCGAACGCCTGCCGAATCGCCGCATCCGCGAACCGCGTGCTGAGCGCGCCGAGCCCATCCGACAGCACGCGATAAGCCTCGGCCGCTTCGCTCTCCTCCGTTGTCAACGCGTCGGTGAGTTCGAGCATGTAGCTGCCGAGCGCAATTTTCGCGAGGTCGTCGTCGAGCACGTGCTGCGTCAGGTCGGCGGCCTCGGCGCGCGTGATAAACACCAACTGCCCGTGCGGCCGCCGCCGATAGTGGAGCACGACGTGCGAAAATGGCTCGAGCTTGCGCTCGAAGCGATGCCGTGACGCCTTGGCGCCCTTCGCGATACCGCTGAGCTTGCCCGCATGCAGCGTCAACAGCGTGACGATTCGATCCGATTCGGCATAGTCGCGCGCACGAAGCACGATCGCTGGCGTTGTTTCTTCGGCCGGCATTATCAGTCGCCGACGCTTCTGCGGAACACGGCTTGCTGAATGTCCTTGACCTCGACGCGCATCCGATCCGCGTTGGCAATCGCGCGGCCCGAGTCCGACGCTTCCTTCAGCAGCACGTCGAAGCGCGCCGCGATATTCGCGAGCTTCGCATTCGCCTCGGTCAGCGCGCGCCGCCTCAGCTCCTCACTCTCCCAGGCGCCCTCGGCGTATTCGCGCAGCTCGCGGCTCTCGAACACCAGTTCCTGCAGCTTGTCCTCGTATCCGCGCACGATTCGCCGCAGCGCCTCGACCACCTTGGGCCGCTCTTCGGGATCTTTCCACAGCACGTGCGCAAGGAACATCAAATCGTCTTCGGTCACGGCAGTGCGTCCCGCGAGGATCGCGTGCGCGCGCAGAACTCCAAGCGAGTTCTTCCAGCGCCGATCGGATACGATGATTTGCTCGCGCGCCAGTTCGCGCCTGATTTGCGCGATCGCCTCGAGGATCGCGCCCGGCACTTTGACCGCGGCCACCGTCGCGCGCAGCTCGTCGAGCTCCGCAAATTGCAGCGTGGTCCGCGCGCGCTGGGCGCCGCCCGCCATCATGCGGATGAAACCATGCTCCTCGGTGATGTAGTCGGCCATGAAGCGCAGCATGAAGCGATCGTAAAGCGCGGTCAGCTCGTCCTCATCGGGCAATTCGTTCGACGCGCCGAACATCGTGATCAGCGGCACCGCGACCCGCTCGCGACCATTGTGGAAAATGCGCTCGTTGATAATCGTCAACAGCGCGTTGAGGATCGAGGAGTTCGCTTTGAAGATTTCGTCCAGGAACGCGATGTGCGCCTCGGGCAGTTTGTACGTGGTGACGCGGCGGTAGTCGTCTTCCTCGAGTCCCTTCAGGCTGACCGCGCCGAATATTTCTTCCGGCGTACTGAACTTCGTCAGCAGCCACTGAAAGTAATTTGCCCCCTCGATTCGGCGGCACAGTTCGTCGGCCAGCATCGATTTCGCCGTTCCCGGCGGCCCGATTATCAGCACGTGATTTGCCGACAGCATCGCCACCAGTGCGCCGTCGATCAAATCGATTCGTTCGAGGAACATGCGATTCAGTTCCTCGCGGATTCGCGCGAGCTTCGATATTGCGGTGTCTGGCATTTCTCTGTTCATCATGATCTCTACCAGACCGCGGCCAAAGACTTAACCCCATGCGCGCTGCGACGCTTGCCGCCGCGACGCTGCTGGCGCTAGATCAGGTAGTCGTAAGCGGGAGGCGGATCGCAATGGAAAAAGCGCTGAGCGGGGTCAAGGTATTGGACATGACGCAGTTCGAGGCCGGCACCTCGTGCACCGAGATGCTCGCGTGGCTAGGCGCCGATGTCATCAAGGTCGAGTCGCCGAAGATGGGCGAGCAGGGCCGCTGGCTGCTCACCGAAAAGCAAGGCGTCGATTCCTACTACTTCATTCTGCTCAACGCCAACAAACGCGGCATCACGCTCAACCTCAAGAGCGAGAAGGGCCGCGCGATGTTCATCGACCTGGTCAAGCAAGTCGATATGCTCACGGAAAATTTCTCGCTGGGCACGCTCGAAGGTCTCGGCCTCGGCTACGATCGATTGCGGGAAATAAATCCGCGCCTAATCTACTTGACCATCAAGGGCTTCGGCACGCACGGCCCATACAGCAAATACAAAAGCTTCGACATGATTGCGCAGGCATCCGGTGGCGCGATGGCGCTGACCGGCTTTCCGGGCTCGCCGCCGCTCAAGCCCGGGCCGACGATCGGCGACACCGGCACCGGCATGCATGCGGCGGTCGGCGTGCTCGCCGCGTACATCCAGCGCGAGCGCACCGGCAAGGGACAGAAGGTCGAAGTCGCGATGCAGGAAGCGGTGCTCAACTTCGTTCGCGTCCCGATGATGGGCACGTACGTGACGCACAAGCCGACGCCGCGCAGCGGCAACCGCGTCGGCGGCGGCGGTCCCGGCGACATCTACAAGTGCGCGCCCGGCGGCGACAACGATTATTGCTACATCCTGTGCACTTCGCCCGAGATGTTCGTGAGCTTGTGTGAGGTGATTGGCCATCCCGAAATAGTTAGCGACGAGCGTTTCACAGGGCGCAACCGCGCGAAAAACGTCGAGGCGCTGACCGCGCTCATCAACGAATGGACTGGACGTCACACCAAGTTCGAGGTGATGCGTATCCTCGGCGAGGCCGGCGTTCCGTGCGGCGCCGTGCTTGACAGCGTCGAGTTGCTGAACGATCCGCATCTCAAGCAGCGCGGAATGATCGTCACAATCAAGCATCCCGTGCGCGGCGACTTCACGATGCCGGGATGTCCGGTGCGCCTCGAAGATTCGCCGGTCGAAGTGACCGCTGCGCCTCTGCTCGGCGAGCACAACGCCGACGTTTACGGCGAGTTGCTCGGACTCGGCGCCGGCCAGCTCGAAGATCTCAAGCGCGAAGGCATCATCTAGGTGCGGCTGTCTTGACAGGGCGCGGCGATCTGTTCGAGGCGATCGAGTACCTGCGGCGCGAGGGCGAGGGCGTCCTTGCGCGCTTCGCGCGCTCGAATCGCGGCGTCGTGTATGCTGACCTGCGCTTCGAGGTGGTCTTCAACCGTTCCGGCGCCGCCGTTAACGGCGAACCGCGTGACGGCTCTGAGAGCGAGAATGCGGCGTATTTTGTCTCGGTTCAAGTTGCCGACCGGGCTGGTCCGATCGGTCACGGTCAAACCGGGGCGGAGATTGGCGCACTCGCGGGGCGTCCGGCGAAGCTTGTGGCCGAACTTCGGCGGGGGCTGATTGAGGCTTACGATCGCGCGCGGTTCAGCGCCCGCAAAAAAGCCGACCTGATCGCGCATCTGGGCGACGCGGCGAAAGGCTTGCTGGTTACGCCGATTCCATCGCGCGATAAAGTTCGCGACGACGTTGATGCCAGCTTCCTCCGGGATCCGCGCTCACTCTCGACCGACGAACTCAAGAAAATATCGCTCGACGCCTCGCACGAGGTCGCCACACTCGGCGACGCGATCGCCTTCCAGGTCGTTGCCGCGATGACGGAACTGCGCCGCGAGATTTTCATCGACACCGCTGGCACAGTCGTCTCGCAGGCGTATGCGTTTTCGCAGGGCGACTGCTACGTCGTCGCGCAAATCGGCGACGGCCACCAGGAAAGCTACGACTCGATCGGCCAGCAGCGCGGACTCGAATGCTTAAGCGACGGATGGCGCGGCGAACTTATGCCGAATCGGTCGCTGGGGAAATTCTGCGTCGACCTTGCCACTGAGGCGCGCGAGCTTGCCGCCGCTCCCGTGCTTAAAGCGCCCGACGGCGAAGTCGTGGTCGTTACCGATCCGCATTTCAACGCGCTGGTGTCGCACGAAGTGATCGGCCATCCGTGCGAAGCGGATCGCGCGCTCAAGATGGAAGCCGCGTACGCCGGACGCAGTTGGTTCCTGCGCTCGCTGGTGGACAATCAGTTGGGCAAACAGGTCGCATCGCCGCTGCTTTCCGCCTGCTCCGATCCGACCCTCGACGGCTACGGCCAATATCGCTACGACCACGAAGGCACGCGCGGGCGCCGCGTAATGCACATCGAGCGCGGCATCTTCAGCGGCTTCCTGAATTCTCGCGCGACTGCCGCCGTGCTTGGCGCGGAGCCCAACGGCTCGGCGCGTGCGAGCGAAGGATGGCACGTGCCGCTGATCAGAATGTCCAACACGTTCTTCCTGCCCGGCGAGACGCCGCCCGAAAAAATCATCGCCGACGTCGAGCACGGCTACTACGTCTGCGGCCATCAGATTCCTTCGATTTCCGAGTCGCGCGAAAATTTCCGCATTTCAGCGCGCCGTGTTTACGAGATCGATCACGGCCGAGTTGGACGCCTCTACCGGTCCGGCAGCGTGATCGCCGATTCGAAGAGCTTCTTCACCAACGTCGACGCGGTCGGCAACGATCTGCGGCTGATCGCGATCCCCACCTGCGGCAAGGGCCAACCGATGCAGGTCAAACGGATGTCCAACGGCGGCCCGACGCTGCGTTCGCGCGCGCGGCTGGCGGGCAGCTGATGCGTCCGCTCGCTGACCTCAAGTCTTTCACGCGCGAAGCGGCGCGGATTCTCGCGCGCGAGAAGGACCTCGCGAGCTATGAGATCTACTGCGCCACGGCAGAACATCGAATCGCCCGCCTGGCATATACTTCCGACATTCCCAGCCGCGGCCTCGAGGAGTTCAAGTCGCTTCACGCCGACGGATTCCAGTTGCGCGTCGCGATGCGCCGCGATCCGCACGAAGTCGGCACCGCATTCGAGGCAGGCGATTTTACTTCCGACTCGATTCGCGACGCGCTCCGCCGCGCTCGCAGTGCCGCCGTCGTCGATCCGCATTTTCCCGGCTTCCCGGCGGCGCCACTTGGCCGCAGGCTTGGCGCGTCTGAAAAAAGCGATCTGGCGAGAGTAGGGGACGGCGCTATCGCTGCCGCTGCGTGGGACGTGCTCGACGGCGCGCTCGCTGCGTTCGCGAAACGGCCCGCTGAGCCGCGAACCGAACACCCCGGCCTCATCCTCGGTGGCGATGTGTCGGTGATTCGCGATCGAATCGCGATCTTCAATTCGAACTTCGCCGAAGTTCGCACTGACGAGAGTGCGCATTTCAACGCCTCGGTCACCGCGATAGTCGAATCGCTCGACGCCAAGGGCACTGCCACTACGCTCGGCGATTCCACGGCCGCGATGCGCCACGACGCGCACGTGCTCGGCCGTGACGCCGTCCGCCGCGCGCTCGCTTTATCTCATGGCGCGCGGCCCGCGGCGGGGAAATTTCGCGTCGTGCTGGGGCCGCAGCCGATCGCCGAGATTCTCAACTATATGGTTATGGGTTCGCTCACGACCGGCGCGTTTCACGCCGCCAGTTCCGCGTATCACGCAAAATTCGGTACGCCGGTGATGGATTCTCGCCTGAGCCTCACCGATGACCCGGCGTTCGGCGCGGGCGCGATCCGCCGTCGAATCACCTGTGAAGGCATCCCCACGCGCCGTGTTGAGTTGATCCGCGACGGCAAGCTGGTCGGCCTGCTCTCGAATTTCTACGATACCCATCGCATCCTCACCGACGAAAATCGCGCCGAAAAGCTCGGCGCCAGCGCTCCCGCAAAGCTCGACTTCCCGCCGCTCAGTGGATATCGCCTGGGCGAAGGTGGCGGCCGGCGTTTCGACGCGAGTCCTGGCTCAGCGGGCACTAACGTCGTGATGCGCGCGCGGGGCGGTGTGGTGGATCAGGAACTCGTGCGCGCAGTCGGCGACGGACTCTACGTCGGCCGCATCTGGTACACCTATCCAATCAACGGCCAGCGCGCGGGAGACTTTACTTGCACCGTCACCGGCGACTCGTACCTGATTCGCGGCGGCAAAATCGCCGAGCCGCTCGCGCCCAACTGTTTGCGCATCAACGCCAACATCGCGCAGGTCTTCGAGCATCCGCTCGCCGTTGGAGCGCGCCCGCGTCCCGCCACAGTCTGGGGATCGCCCGAGGCCTACTACGTTCCCGCGATAGCCGCCGGTCCGATCGCGCTGGCCGAAGTTGCCCTCACGTAGCTCGATCACATCCGTGCGATCACGTCGCGCGAGATTTCGTCGATGCAATCGTTGTAGCCGTCCATCGGCGGATTGATGAACACCTGCGACAGACCCGCGCGCTCCATCGCTCGCAACCGTTCGACCAGCTCCTCCTTCGATCCGATCATCGTCGTCGCCGCGATCGTTTCGGGCGTCACGTACTTCTGCTCGAGCGGCGCGACGTAGGTGCAATGCCCGATGTGCAATTCGAGGTAGCGCTCGGCTGCCGGCGTCTTCATCTTCGCGACGTAGTCCTCGTATGCCTTGTACACTTCGGCGACCGCCTCCGGCAGATAACCAGCGCGCGCGTACCCCGCCGCGATCGCATGAAAACTAGCCATCACCCAGTGCTCGGTCATCGCCTTCACGCGCGGCGAATCGAGCTCCTCGCCGGGCCTCAGCACGCAGATGTGCGTCAGCGACACGAGCGGCATCTGGTCCGCGCTGCGACCCGCCTTCGCCGCGCCCGCCTCGAGACTTTTTCGCACCGCGCCGACTCGATCCGCCTCGGTGACTCCGGTCGTAATCGCGCCGTCGCCGAACTCGCCGGCGAGCGCCAACGTCTTGGGCCCGTTGGCCGCCACGTACAGCGGAATCTTGTCGTCGAGATTGATGAAGCGGCGATCGCGATGGAGGTAGCGAATTTTCCGGCTGAGTCCTTCGGTGTTGTAGATCGCCTCGCCGTCGTCAAGGAGATCGCGAATCACGCGCACCTGCTCGCGGAACTCCGCCTGCTTGACCGGCGGAAGTCCCATCACGCGCCGGCCGGTGTGCCCGGTTCCGAATCCCAAAATCACGCGCCCCGGCGCAAGCTGGTTGATCGTCGCGATCGAATGAACCGTCACCGGCGCGATCCTGTTCGACGCGATCGCCACGCCCGTGCCGAGCTTTATCTTCTTGGTGTTCACGGCCGCCAGCGCCATGCAGGCGTAGGTGTCGCCCCAGATCATGTGCGAGTCGGGAATCCACGCATGACTGAAGCCGCGGTCCTCGGCGTACTTGACGTCCGTGATCGCGCGCTCCGGCTTGGTGAAAATCAGTGTTCCAAAATCCATGGTTTTCTCCTCGTCAGAAACGCGACTATAACCGAGGTCCGGCGCGAACGGTCAAGGCTACCCAAGGACCGACGACTGGACTTTCGCTTGCGTTCGGAGTTCCAGTAGAGACGCAGGAGAGAGCAAGATGGATCAGCAAAAGAAGAGTCTTTACGATCGGCTCGGCGGTTATGATGCAATAGCCGCGGTTGCGGACGATCTCGTGGCGCGGCTCAACAAGGATCCTCAGCTCGGTCGCTTCTGGGCACATCGGGGAGAAGACGGCGTCAAGCGTGAGAAACAGCTGTTGGTCGATTTCTTGTGCGAGCGCGCCGGCGGACCGATCTACTATCGCGGCAGAGAGATGCTGCTCGCCCATCGCGGTATGAAGATAAGTGAGAGCGACTGGACTGTGTTCCTCGGGCATGCCGGTGCGACCTTGGCAAAGTTCAAGGTGCCGGAGTCCGAACAGAGCGATGTAGTCGCGTTTGTGCAGAGTCTCAAAGACGAGATCGTCGAATCGAGTTAAGAGCGATCGGGGTTGAGCGAAAGCACGAACGCGACGACGTTCGCGTTCTACGGCGCGGTGCCGATTGCGGCGAACACACGATGCATCACGGGCATCGGATCGTCGGGCCAGCGCTCCGCCAGCATCGCGCGCAATTCATCGTCGAACGCCGCAACTCCCTCTGGCGCAAGGCTCGCACCCACTCCCGCGCTGGCGCGAATCCGTCCGCGCCACGCCTCATGCGTGTAGATCGCGTCGAGGTCGAACGAGAACGTTTCGATGCTTTTGAAACCGGCGACCGCCATGTCGCGCGGCCAAATCGGATGGATTCCCAATCCGCCGCCGAGCTTCCATTTCGGATTGTGCTTCTCGATCAGTTTCTCCGTTGCCTCGATCATGTTGCCCGGCAGGGGGATCCAGTCGAAGTGCGCAATCACTAGCTTGCCGCCCGGCTTCAACACGCGGCGCGCCTCCGCTGCGGCGCGAGGACGATCGAACCAATGCCAGCATTGTCCCGCGGTCACGAGATCGAATTCCGCGGCGGGCAACCCGGTGTCTTCTGCCGCCGCATTCACGTACTTCACGACAATGCCGGCGGCTCGATCCAGCTCAGCCGCCTGCTCCATCAACGGCGCCGATCGATCGAGCCCGGTAACGTCGCATCCACGAAGAGCGAGCCCGCGCGCGACCGTCCCGGTGCCGGTTCCGAGATCGAGTGCGCGCATTCCGGCGCGCAGGATTCCCGCCGCCGTCAGCCGATCGAAAAATTCGTCAGGGAAGCCCGCGCGATGACGTCCATAGTCGCTCGCCGTTTTTCCGAAATCCGCCCGTAAATCCTTGAATCGTACTTCCGCTGAGCTCATGTGGCTGTTCCTCCGTGAACTTGACTGTATATAACTGCGCGTATCTGGACGCAAGTTGATTGGCAACCACTTGACGCGGCCCCGTGCGCGTGGCGTGATTCTTACGGTGGCTACGCGCAATCTTGAACGTACCAATTCCGAACGCGCCGGTATGATGACCGCGAGCGAGGCGGCCGATCAGCTCGGGGTCAAGCTCGGCACCCTCTACGCTTACGTCAGCCGCGGCTGGTTGAAAAGTTATCGGCGCAAAGTGGGACGCCAGGCGCTCTATCGACGCGCCGACATCGAGGCGCTGCGCGGCGTCGTCTCCACCGAGCGCGGCCGCCGCGGACGCAGCCTGCCGGCCGCATCGACCTGGGTCACAGTCGCGCAACCCAAGAGCATCGACGACGGCGCGCCGGGCGTTATCGTCGCCGAGTCTGCCGTCAGCTCGATCAACGAAGGCAAGCTCGCCTACCGCGGTTATCCGATCGAGGAAATCGTCGCGCACGCCTCCTTCGAGGAAGTGTGCCTGCTGCTGTGGAGTGGCGAGCGTCCGGTCGCCGAGGAAATCGCCGCGCTCCGTGCCGAGATCCACGGCGCCCAGATGCCCGCTTCAGTTGCCGGCGCCCTGGCCGCCGTCGGTGACGATGCGCCGCCGCTGCTGCGGCTCGCCGCTGTGATGCCGAGTCTCGCCGCGTGGGATCGCCGCCAGCCGCCGCGCACGCGAATCGATCGCGCCAAGCTCATCATCAGCCAGCTCCCGCTGGCGCTCGCGCAGCCACCCGCTCCGGGAGCGCCCGGCGGCCCCGGCATGGCCGGACGCCTGCTCGGATGGGTGCCGGGCTCGACTTCGGAGGAATGGGAAATTGAGGCGCTCGATCGCGTGCTGATCGCGTGCGCGGAACACGAGCTCAATGCCTCGACCTTCGCCGCCCGCGTCATCGCGAGCACCGGCGCCGATCTTTTCGCCTCGGTGCTCTCCGCGGTGTGTTCGCTGAGCGGACCGATTCACGGCGGCGCGTGTGATCGCATCGAGGCTATGTTCGCCGAGCTCGAAGGCGGCGCGCGCGTCGACGAGTGCCTCGCCGTGTTCACCCGCGACAATCGCCTGCCGCCCGGCTTCGGTCATGCCATTTATCCCGAGGGCGATCCGCGCGCGGCGCTTCTGCGGCAAGTCGCGCAGACGATCGCGAAGCATCGCGGCCGCCGTCTCTTCGAGACTGCGCTCAAAGTCGAAGCGGCTGTCTTCAAACGGGAACGCCTGCGCCCCAACCTGGACTTCTACCTCACCGTATGCGTCCGCACGCTCGGCTTTCCGCGCGCGATGCCCGCGGCAATTTTCGCGATTGGCCGCGCGTCGGGATGGATAGCGCACGCGCTCGAGCAATACGCCGACAACCGTCTCATTCGTCCGCGCATGCGTTATCGGGGCGCTCCGCTGCGCCACTGGGAATAGTTTTCCCGTCTCCACTAAAATCCCTCGCGAAGGTTATCTTTGACGCGAGCCGCCGCCCCGTCGTATTGAAGGTACACGGAGGTTCCGCAAATCAAGGCAATCGCAAAGACCCGTCCCGCGCCCGGCGCCGAGCTGATCGACGCTCCGGTGCCGGCGCCGGCCGAATCCACGCTGCTCGTTCGCGTCGGCGCTTGCGGCGTATGCGGCTCCGATCTTCACATCGTCGATTGGGAACTTGGCGCCGAGCGCATGGTCGCGCGCCTGCCCGTCATTCTCGGCCACGAGCCCGCCGGCGAAGTCGTCGAGGTCGGCCCGCGCGTCACCAATTTCAACGTCGGCGATCGAGTCGCGCTCGATCCCTTCGGCCATTGCGGGCGATGCGGTCCATGCCGCGCGGGCCGCTTCCATCTATGCTCGTCGCCGACCACGCTTTCCGGCGCCTTCGCCGAGTACACAATCGCGCCGATCGAAAACGCGCATCTCGTTCCGTCAACCATGAACATCGAGCAGGCCGCACTGCTCGAGCCGTTCGGCACCGGCCTTCACGCCGTCGAACAGTCGTGCCTCAAGGCCGGCGACAGCGCCGTCGTCGAAGGTCCCGGACCCATCGGACTCAGTATCGCACTGGCTGCGCGTGCCCTCGGCGTCAGCTCGATAGTAATCACCGGGCTCGCAGTGGACGCCGATCGCCTCGCGCTCGCGCGCACGATGGGATTCAGAACTGTCTCGGCCGGCGATCGCGACTGGATCGAGCAAGCGCGTGCTCTGCTTCCGCCGGACGGCGCCGACGCCGTCTTTGATGCCGCCGGCTCGATCGACTCGCCGCGCGAATTGCTCCGCCGCGGGGGCGATCTGGTCGAAGTCGGATGGCCCGCGCGCGATCTCAAATCCGCCGAGTTGCGCTCGCTGTTCTTCCACGGCGTGACGATCATCAACTCCCGCATCCGGACCCCGGAAACCTGGCGCCGCGCAATCGCGATGGTCTCGAGCGGCGCCGTCGACTTACGTTCGATGGTCACCCATCGCTATCCAATCTCGCACGGCCTCGAGGCCTTCGACCTCCTACGCGAGCGCCGCGGCGTAAAGGCACTGATTATCCCGAGTGACTAGCTATTAGCTAGTCGAGTAGTATTTGGAGAATCATCATGAAAGACGGATTCAAAATCGCCGATGTAGATACTCACTTGATGGAACCTGACTATGTATTCGAACGCTATATCGACGATCGCTACAAATCCGCAGCGCCGAAAATGGGTATCGCGGCAGAGTCCGGCCGCCGCACCTTCCTGGTCGAAGGCGAACCCTTCACCCGCGAAAAAGGCAAATACCCGATGGCGGCGCCCGGCTTCCTCGACGCCGTCCGCAAGGCGATGAAGCGCTTCGAGCGCGCCGCCAAGCTCGGCTTCAGCCCCGAAAGCCGCATCCTCGACATGGACGAGCAGGGCGTCGACGTGCAGATTGTCTATCCGACCGCCGCCGGCCAGATGCTGGGCCGCGAATTCCGCGATCCGCAACTGCTGGCCGCATGCTGCGCCGCCTACAACGATTGGAGCGCCGACTACTGCTCAAAAACTCACGACCGTGTGAAGTGGGCCGCCATTTTGCCCATGCAGGACGTGGGCGAATCGATCAAAGAGGCTCATCGCGCGGCGAAAAACGGCGCCATCAGTTTTTACGTGCGTCCCAACCCGGTCCGCGGGCGAACGATCTTTCACGACGACTATCTGCCGCTCTGGGCCGAAGTCGAAAAACTCGGACGCCCGATTTCCACCCACGATTCCGGCTCCGCGTCGGTCGAGTCGTTCGGCGATCGCATGGATACCCACGTCACCGGTCACATCCTGTCGCATCCGTTCGAAGCGATGGCCGCGATGGCGGGTCTCATCTGGTACGGCGTCATCGAAAAATTTCCCAAGCTGCGCGTCGTCCAGGTCGAGGCCGACGGCGGATGGGTTCCCTACTGGCTACAGCGTATGGAACAGCATTGGGATTTCAGTGGCAACTCGGAGCACGAGTATTTGAGCAAGCGTCCGACTGAGTATTTCAAAAGCAACTTCTATGTAGCCTTCCGCGGCGACGAACCAACCATGAAGGCCGCCCTGGATATAG
>DATNLS010000096.1:0-3950 GCA_035602775.1 Candidatus Acidiferrales bacterium
CGAGTACCTGTTTGGAATCGGTGTACGCGCCATCGGGCAGACTGTCGGCCGACCATCGCGCCAACTTGACTTCGCCCGGCTCTATCTTGGTGCCGAGCGGAAGATCCATTGCCGCGACTACCACCTCGACGTTGTGCGACATGGCGTTCTGAACTTCGGCTTCCCTCCGCTTCAAGGCGGAGTACACCATCACCGACGCCAACATCGCGGCCAATCCCGCCAGCAAGACGAATACCATTGGTCGTCTCATATCTCCCCTCCCCACCGGCCGCATCGTGGCAGACCGGCTATCTGCAAATAATTAGTTGTGCACACTAGCATTTTGTTATTCTCAATTGGAGATACACTACTTTAGTCAGGTCGACGGTGGAATTGACTATCAAATATGACCTATGAATAGCCAGAGGGTTGGCACAAATAGTCAGAATATTGCTATTGCGGCGAGGAATTGGATATACCGTCATTACAAGTTTCCCAAAGACCGTCGTCGCCGATCAGAGCAGCAGTCCGCTCACATTGTTTACTAGTTCATTTACGATGGTTCCCCCATTACCCACCAGGGCGACGGCTACCAGCGCTATCGTTGCGAGGATCAATGCATACTCGGCCATGGTCTGGCCGCGTGATCTTACTATTAGGTTGTAAACTCGCTTCCCGCGGCTCATTGACTTCCCCTCCCAGGGTGATCGTGCTCCCTGGAATGAATTCTTAGCGGGGCTGGTTCGCAGCTCCGCTGAGAAACCATTCCTGACGACCCGCATGCTCCCTCGTTCCCCCCTGAACCCATAGCTATTTTGTGGATGGCGGGTGGGTTAGTCCCGCCATCCAGGGTTTCGGAATTACAGTTTGGTGTCGACGCTGCTCAGCAACGTGGTGATGGTCGTGCCCATCGTCTGGTAACCGACGAACACCACTACCGCGACCGCCGCCAGGATTAGCGCGTACTCGGCCATGGTCTGTCCCCGGTTGAACTCGCGAGCCCGAACTACCAACTTCGTGATTGCATCCATGCGGTCCTTCCTCCGCGCGTTGTTTTTCGCGCCTGTTTTGTTTTGGGGTGACTTTAATCGCCACCCAAGATTTCGCGTTTCTCGAACTACAGTTTGGTGTCCACGCTGGAAAGCAGCGTCGTGATGGTCGTGCCCATGGTCTGGTAGCCCACGAACACCACGACCGCGACTGCGGCGAGGATCAGCGCGTATTCGGCCATCGTCTGGCCCGGCTGATACTCACGCACCTTCACAAACATCCTCGTGATTTTGTCCATTTGTCCCGTGTCCTCCTTCCGTCTGTTTGTTTGCCCGAATTTGGCCATTGTCCCCGTGATTTCTCTCCCCATTCGACCCTTGCGCCGCGGTCCAACGGCGCGAGGCGAGTCCGATCCACCGCTCCGTGTCCGAACTGATTTATTCGCGGCCGTAACTTTACGGTGTCAAAGCGAGACAGAGGTTGAGCATCTCTTGTGCCATCTTGAGGTATTGAGCAATTTCATCGGCTTTTCCAGTTCAAGGCAGTTTACGCCCGCCGCAGTGATGCAACTGGCGGTTGCGCATCCGCAACAAAGTAAGTCGTGAAAGGCATTCATTGGACGGTTAAGACAGCTAAAGAGGTTGTCGCTTGACATAGATAACTTTAGCGACGAACCTCAACATATAGTGGTGGGCTGTGACCCAACCACCATATAGCCTCGTTTGATGGGTTTGAACGCGCGTTCTCCCGAAATAGCGCGGCTCTTATTCGATGGCGGAGAAGACTATCTGATCCCCAACTTGAGTCGAACTGTCGTCCGACGCACCAGCGGCTAGTTCGAGCGCGCATCGCGCACCGAATACCACCGAGGACAATCGCCACGGCTCCAGTTGCCGATTGATCCTGATGACCTTGTTGCCCCGCCCGAGGAAGACGATGTCTATCGCGAAGTGCATGAAGAACATGTGCATCCACATGAAGGGCGTGAAGCGGCCATTCTCGAATAGCATCCCCGTGCCCGGCTCGAGACTCTCGCGACCCAGCAGGCCGCGGCGCTGGCCCGCGAGACCGCCGGCGTTCTCGAGTCGCGCGCATAACACGGTGCCGCGGGTTTGATTCACGGCACGGACTGGAGATTGATTGCTCGGCGCGGCGGGCGTTTGGGGCTGTCTCATTACGTCATCATGTAATAAAATCGCCTGAGATTCATGGGATACATTCCGATATTTCTTGACGTGACCGGCCGCGAATGCCTGGTGGCGGGCGGCGGCGAGGTCGCCGCGCGGAAAGTCGAGTCGCTGCTCGAGGCCGGCGCGCGGGTGACCGTCGTGAGCCCGCGCGTGTCGCCGCCGCTGGAGGCTCTTATTGCCCGCGGGCTGGTGACGCATATCGCGCGCGACTACGAGCGCGGCGATATCCGCGGATGTGCGCTGGCGTATGCGGCGACCGACGATCCGAAATTGCATCGCGAGCTGGCGGCCGAGGCGCGCGCGCTCGGAATCCCGATTAACGTGGCCGATGTCCCCGAGTTGTGTACGTTCATCGCGCCCGCGGTTGTGCATCGCGGCGCACTTCAGATCGCAATCTCGACCGGTGGTGCGTCGCCCGCGTTCGCGGCGCGGCTCAGGCGCGAATTCGAGGATCAGTTTGGACCGGAGTACGCGCTTACGCTCGTAGTGTTGCGCGCTGCGCGGCGGCGGCTGCATGCCGAAGAAATCGATGCCGCCGAACGTATGCGCCGATTGAAGGGCCTCGCCAACTCCGCGCTGCGCGACGCGATTGCCGCGCGCGACGCGGCCGCGGTCGATCGGATTCTCGCAACTCATCTTGGTGATGGGGTTGGCCTCGCGGCGCTTGGACTCGCGCGCGCGGAAGACTTTCACTGAAACCACCGATGGACACCTTATGGCTAATGCCCGCGCTTGCGTGTTACGCGCTCTCGGCCGCGTTGTTCGTGTTCGATCGTTCGTCGGGCCGCACGCGCGCGACCGGCTACGCAGTCGCGATCCTCGGCGCCGGCGCCGTTTTTCACGCGCTTGATTTGACCGCGCGCGGTTTGCAAGCGGGCAATATTCCGGTCGCCAACTTTGCGCAGGCGCTGTCGTTTCTTGCATGGCTGACCGCGCTGGCGGGGCTGCTGATGATCGTGCGGCTGCGGCTGGCGGTGATCGGCGCGTTCGTCGCACCTGCCGTGACGGTCGCTCTGGGAGCCGCTTCGCTGACGACGAGCAGCGGGCGCGTGATCCTGCCGGCGACCTTGCGCAGCGTATGGCTGCCGATTCACGTCACGCTCGCGATTCTCGGCTACACGATGTTCGTGCTGGCTGCGAGCGTCAGTATCGTCTATCTCGCCTACGAGTCGCGGCTCAAATCCAAGCGCGCGCTCGGGCCCGCCAACGAAGGCGCGCCCAGTCTCGAAAAGCTCGACCGCATTAATTATCGCCTGCTGGGATGGGGCTTCGTGATGTTGAGCCTCGCGATCGTGAGCGGCGCGATTTGGGCCGACGCGACGTGGGGCCATTTCTGGTCGTGGGAGCCCAAGGAATCGTGGTCGCTGGTGATCTGGATCCTGTACGCGGGCCTGCTCGAATCGCGTCTCACCGTAGGATGGCGCGGGCGGCGCGCCGCGGCGCTCACGATCGTGCTGGCGAGCGTGTTGGTTGGTTCGTTCGTGGGAGTTAACCTGATCTTTCCGGGCAAGCACGGCGGCAGTTTCGGCTGAAATGGATCAGACTCTATTCATCGTCGGGATAAACCATCGCAGCGCCGCAGTCGCCCTGCGCGAGCGGCTCGCATTTGCCGACGACGAAATCGTGGCGGCGCTCGACCGTCTGCGCGGAGCGTCACCCGCGGTCGCCGAAGCGGCGCTGATATCCACCTGCAATCGTGTCGAGGTCGTGGGCGTCGCGGTCGATGCGTCGCGCGCCGCCGTTGAGACGCTGAAATTTCTCGCCGCCGATCGAAACGTTTCGCGAACCGAA
>DATNLS010000010.1:0-12279 GCA_035602775.1 Candidatus Acidiferrales bacterium
CGAGACCGCTAACTGACTTGAGGAGCGCTACGGAAATAATGAGCGAGAAAATCACGGTGCGCACCGTCTACGACTTCCCTGTTGCCGCTCATCTGTGCGACGACGGAACCGTGCGTTACGTCAAACTGGTCCGCCACAGCGGCCAGCAGCCTGAAGGCGCCTGCCCGCTGTGCAAGGTTTTGTTTCAGTATCGAAAGCCCAAAGCCTCGAAGAACGCGCGTCATATCGAGGGCGAGGGCATCGTCCATTTTTAGATCCCATTAAAGAAATCGATTCCGCTATTTCGTGGGCTGCGAGCCGTCGTGGCTGTCGTGCGTCTTTACCAGCATGATCGGCGGACCCTTGTAATAGCGCGCCGCCTCGTCGCCGACGAGCATCATCCCGTCATTCGGATCGAACCACGCATGAAGCTTAGGCACGAAGGCCGCGACCACCAGGTTGAGCAACCCAAAATCCGGCAGCACTTCGACGCGTATCGCTTCCGCGCCATAGGTCGTCCATACCGCGGGTCCCGGATCGATAATCACCTTGATCGCAAATATCTTCGGGCCTGGCGCGCAGCTGAAGACGTGCATCGGACGAGTCACATTTTTGTCGCCGGCGCGCAAGAAATTCCGGATAGGAATCGCGACGCTCGCGCCCGCCCAGGTGTCGTCGGGGATGCTGATCACCTCAGACTGGTCGCTCTTTTGACCTTCGGCATTGTCGATACAGGTAGCGGCGCCCGAGTTCAGATCGAGATGCGCGCGTAACAGGATCGATCCGTCGGCATTATAGAACGTGTGATCGAATTCCGTCAGTCGCGGATGTCCGCCGTCGGCTCCCAGACGGATGTGCGCGGTCTCGACGTCGGTCTGACCGTCAAGGTAGTTGTTGTCGCCGCGCAGGTGCGCACCGTCGGCAGTACTCTCGACGCGGTATTGGCTGTGGCCGATCGTAGCGCCGGTGTTGGGATTCAGAATCGTAAATTCGGTCGGCGGGAAGCTGAGGGACTCCTCTGAAAACGCGGACTGCGCGCACGCTATGGTCAGGACTATCGCCAGCGCAGCTACAATCAGTGCTCGTTTCCGCGTCGCAATCATACTATCAAGGTTATCCGAGATTCTCCGATGCTCGATACGGTCCTCGCTGCCAACCCTGATATCAAGCGCGCGCAGTCGCGATGCGCCCGCGCGCTCTTCCGCCTCGGCATCAGCGCTAACCTCGCGACGATTCTCGCCGCGCTCGCCGGCATTGCAGCAGGTATCGCGTTCGCGCGCGCCGACCTGACGTTCGCGATCGCCGCTCTAGCAATCAGCGCTGCCTTCGACGCACTCGACGGCACGATCGCACGCGAATGTGGCGCGCCGAGCGCGATCGGCGGCGTGCTCGACCTGTCAGCCGATCGCGTGGTCGAGGCCTGCGTAATAGTCGGCATCGCGTGGCGCGATCCCGCCCTCTTTTTTCCCGCGCTGATCCTGGTAGCAACCTGGTACGTCAACATCACGATTTTCCTTGCAGTCGGCGCCGCGCTGGAAGGTCCCAGCAAGAAATTGATCGAGTACCCACCCGGCCTCCTCGAACGCACCGAAGCAATCATTTTTTTCATCGTACTGGGGATGGTCGAAGCGACGCCGATTCTGCGCGCGATCGCGCCGCTGCTCTGCTATGCGATGGCAACTCTGGAAATCGTCACCGGAGCACAACGCCTGTTGTTTGGCCTGCGAGTGTTGCGCGCGCAATGAAAAAGAAAGCCGTGTCGGATAAGGCCGCGAGAACCGCTGTAACCAGCGCCGTCGCCGCATCGCCGCCAATCGTCGCAAAAAAGTCCTATCAAGTGCCTTCCCCGAACGGCGCGCGCGAGGATTACTACTACTGGCTGCGCGACGACAGCCGCAAGTCGAAGGAGATCCTCGACGTCCTGAACTCCGAGAATGCCTACACTGAGTCTATTCTCGCGCCGACAAAGGCGCTTCAGGATGAGCTATACGGCGAACTGGTCGGACGCATCAAGCAGGATGATGCGTCGGTGCCGGTCCTGCGTCGCGGATGGTGGTACTACGCGCGCTATGAGGCTGGGCGCGAGTATCCAATCTACGCGCGACGCCGCGGCACGATGAGCGCGCCCGAAGAGGTGATGCTCGACGGCAACGCGTTAGCCGCGGGCCGGTCCTTCTTTCAGATAGGCGCATGGTCGGTAAGCCCCAATGCCCGCCTGTTGGCATACGCAGTAGATGAAGTAGGCCGCCGCCAGTACACACTCAGGGTAAAGAATCTGGACACTGGCGCGATGCTTCCGGATAGCGTCGCTAACATCCAGCCGAACCTGGTCTGGGCGAATGACAATAAGACTCTGCTGTACGTCGAGAAAGATCCCGTCACGCTGCTCGGCATGCGGGTGCGCAAACACAAGCTAGGCTCCAGGGCTGTCAAAGATCCGCTGGTGTACGAGGAACCTGATCACAGCTTTTACATAGGTCTGATCAGGAGTAAGTCCGAGAAATACTTGTTCATCGCGCTTCGAAGCACGACGCAAAGCGAATGGCGCTACGCCGATGCGGGAAACAAAGCACTCCCTTTCAAGACTGCCATTCCGCGCGAACCGAACCATGAGTACCAAGTGGATCACCTCGGCCGCGACTTTATCCTGCGCACCAATTGGCAAGCGCACAATTTTCGCCTCGTTCGGGCGCCGGTTGCCAAGGTCGCCGATAAGAGCACGTGGAAGGACGTGATGCCCGCGCGCGCCGATGCGTTTATCCAGACCTATGAGGTGTTCGAGAGTTATGTGGCGGTGAACGAACGTTCCGGCGGCCTCATGAAGCTGCGCGTGAAATCCTGGAACGGCAAGAAGGACTTCCTGATCGCCTCATCGGAGCCTTCGTATGTGATGGAACTGGTGCGGACCCCGAATATCGAAACGACAAAAGTCCGCTACACCTACACCTCACTGACGACGCCCAGGACAACCTACGAATATGACATGGCTTCCGGAGAGAGGACGATACTGAAGACGGAATCCGTTCTCGGAGGATTCGATTCCGCAAACTACAAGACCGAATACCTGCGTGCCGCTGCAAGCGACGGCGCCCTGGTCCCTATCTCCATTGCCTACCGCATAGAAACGAAGTTCGACGGCAGCGCACCCCTCTACCAGTACGCCTATGGGTCGTATGGAATCTGCTCCGATCCGATCTTTCAGCACAACTGGGTAAGCCTGATGGATCGCGGATTCGTAGTAGCTATCGGTCATGTGCGCGGCGGACAGGAAATGGGTCGAGTATGGTACGAGGACGGCAGGCTGCTCAACAAGAAACACACCTTCACCGATTTCATAGCTGTGACCAGGCATCTGGTGCGCAAGAAATACGCGGCACGCGACAAGGTCTTCGCACACGGTGGCAGCGCGGGTGGCTTGCTGATGGGCGCGATAGCTAACCTCGCGCCAACGACCTATCGCGGCATCATAGCCAACGTGCCATTCGTCGACATAGTAACTACGATGCTCGACGAAACGATTCCATTAACCACCAACGAATTTGACGAATGGGGTAATCCGAAGCAGAAGCCCTACTACGACTACATGCTATCCTATTCGCCCTACGACAACGTCAAAGCCAGGGACTATCCGGCGATGCTAGTGACCAGCGGCCTGTGGGACTCGCAAGTTCCCTACTGGGAGGCTGCCAAGTGGGTAGCAAAGCTCCGGGCGACCAAGACCGACAGCAAGCCACTGCTATTCAAGGTCAACATGGAAGCCGGACACGGCGGCAAGTCTGGCCGCTTTCAGAGGCTGCGCGAAACAGCAATCGAATATCAGTTCATCCTGGATAGCCTGGCCACTACACGATGAAATATCGGTTATGGCTTGCCCGCTTGGCGGGTTGGCAAAACGCCCGGTGATCCCGGAGCACCGAAGTGTTGGCGATAACGCATCTGGATGAAGTCGTGGGCCTCGCCTTGGGTTGTCGGCAGTGAAGAAACCGGCGGGTCGTTCGGCTGCGAGGGTTCCGTCAGGTGATATACACGCAATAGCATCTGCGTTTGGTCCGGGTTGAGCGGCAGGTTGGCCGGATGCCTCGGATCATTCTTTGAGACTGTCGCCGCCGGAAGAGGCGCGCGTGGCAGCTTCGGTGGTGTATCGGTGCGCGGTGCGGAGAGCTGCGTGAAAAGTGTCTCGAAGGTGTTGGCGCTGGCGTCGCGTTTGGTAAGGAAGCTTTTCAGCCCGAACATCTTTTTCAGCGTCGCGAGTACCGAAGTGTGTTGATACTGGGCTGAGGTCACAGTGCCGGCTTTGATCCATGGGGAGGCGATGACGGCGGGGACTCTGAGTCCCAGCCGGTTGAATGAAAATTGTGGCGCCCATTTGGGATCGCCCGGTTGTGGCGAATTGAGACCGTCGGGATTCGGGATGCCGCTCGCAGGTGGCACGACGTGATCGTAAAACCCGCCATGCTCGTCGTAGATCACGATCAGCGCACTCTGGTTCCATATCGCCGGATTGCTGCGGAGCGCCTGATAAACGTCCGCCACCAGGTTGTCGCCATAGCGCGCGTCCTGCGGCGCATGCTGGGAGTTCGCGAGTCCTCCCGTCGCATGAGTGCTGTTTTTTGAATTGAGGAACCGCGGAATGATGAACGAATAATTGGCGAGGGTCCCTTGTTTGACGTCGGCCGCGAAGGCCGCCTGGAACTGCTTGAAGTTGGCGGTCTGTTTGTTGACCTGCGAGAACTCCAGCACCTCGTTCGTGTCGAACGAGTAGGTCGCCCACGTGAACCCGGCATTCTGCAGGCTGTTGTAGATCGTCGGCACGTCCAGTTGGCGCTTCCAGTTATTCAGCGCCGCACCTGCCGAAGTCGCCGCATGCATATAGAAGCGGTTGGGCTGCGTGGGGCCGGGTACCTCGGCATACCAATGGTCACAGAGACAGAAGGCGTCGGCGAGCGCGTTGATAGACGGTAACCGCGACGGCGCGAACGATTGCATCACTACCGCCGTCACGTTCGAGGCGGGATTGGGAACGTGATCCTGGAACAGTTCGTCATGATAGCTGCGCGCGAAGCCATCGTTGGTGGCCGTCAAACTGGTGGTCGGTCCGCCGGGGTCGTTGCAAAGCTGATAGTTGGTGTCCGCCACCGAATGGCCCGGGCCGTTGCCGGCCAGCACGGCGTACGGCGCTCCATTATTCACCGCGAACGAGGGGTTCGTGTCCGACTGCGGTTTCGTAGGATCGAGCAGATTGAACTCGGTGCCTTTGAGCCCCTCGACCCCCGCGCGATAACCGAAAATGTGGTCGAAAGATCGGTTCTCGAGCATCAGCACAACGACGTGCTGGATCTTTCCGCTCGCCGCCGGCCTTCGCGGTGATGGCGCTTTGCGACCCACCTTAGCGCGTGCCATATCCGGGCACCCCCTTGTCGTAATGATAGCGGCTCCAGAGACTCGCGCGTGTCATAAACCAGACGCGCCGCGCTGTCGCCAAGCTGCGACAGTATTAAATGCTCTCTTATAGTTCCAGACAACCAACAACTCGATCGCAGCGCCTGCCGCGACGACACGCGCTTGCTACTCGACCGTTACTGACTTCGCGAGATTGCGCGGCTGATCGACGTCGGTGCCGCGCTCCACTGCTATGTGGTAGGCGAGCAACTGCAGCGGCACCGTCATCAGCACCGGCGTCAGCATCCGGTTGGTCTCCGGCACTTCGATAATTTCCGCGGCGACGCTTTTCAGCTCGGCGGTCGCGCGATTGGTCACCGCGATAATCCGGCCGTTGCGCGATTCGACTTCCTTGAGATTCGACATCGACTTCTCGAACAGGCTGTCATTGGGAATTATCACCACCACCGGCATCTTGTCGTCGATCAGCGCGATCGGCCCATGCTTCATCTCGCCCGCCGAGTAACCTTCGGCGTGGATGTAGGAGATTTCCTTCAGCTTGAGCGCGCCCTCGAGCGCAATCGGGTAGTTGATACCGCGCCCAAGGAACAGGAAGTCCCGCGCCTGCGCGTACTTGTGCGCGATCTGCTGAATGTTCTGCTCGCTCTCGAAGATGGATTTGATCTGTGCGGGGATCGCGAGCGCCGGTTGCAACAGATCGCGCGCGTCGGCATCGGTCAGGCGTCCCATCCGCGCCGCCAGGTGAATCGCGAACAGATAGTAAGCCTCGAGCTGCGTGAGAAAGCATTTGGTGGTGGTGACGCTCGTCTCGGGGCCGCATCGCGTGTATAACTGCGCGTCGGCCTTGCGCGCGATCGACGAATCCACCGTATTGGTGATCGCCAGCAGATGCGCCCCGCGCGCGCGCCCTTCTTCCATCGCGGCGATCGTGTCTGCGGTCTCGCCCGACTGTGACACGGCGATAAGCATCGTGCGCTCGTCGATTGGCGGGCGGCGATAGCGGAACTCTGATGAGTAATCGACCTCGACCGGAATCCCGGCAAGGTCTTCGATCATGAACTTCGCCACCTGCGCGGTGATCCACGACGCGCCCGCCGCCAGCATCACGATTCGCCCGATCGACGCGGGACCGCCGCTGGGCAGCAGCTCGCCCTCGAAGCGTACGCTGGACGAGGCGCCGTCCGCGCGCCCCGCCATCGTGTCGATCCAGGCCTGCGGCTGCTCGTTGATCTCCTTACGCAGGTAATGCCGAAAGCCGCCCTTGGTGGCGGCGACCGCGTCCCATTCGACTTGACGCGGTGCGCGAGTCACCGCGGTGCCGTCGAACTTCATCAGCCGTATTGCGGTCGCGGTAACCTCGGCCAGCTCGCCATCTTCGAGCACCATCGCGCGGCGCGTGTGCTCGAGAATCGCGGGAATATCCGACGCGATGAAATTCTCACCGTCGCCCAGCCCCAGAACCATCGGCGTCGCAGTCTTGGCGGCGATCAGCTTGTGCGGTTCGGTTTCCGACAGCACGACGATCGAGAACGAACCGCGGATTCTCAGAACGGCCTCGCGCACTGCCTCGGTCAGCCCGCGGCCGGCTCTGAGCTTCTCTTCGATCAGATGCGAGATAAGCTCGGTATCGGTTTCGGAATTGAGCTTGTGTCCGCGCGCGAGCAACTCGGCGCGCAGCTCGACGAAGTTCTCGACGATGCCGTTGTGAATGACGGCGACCGGTCCGGCTTTGTGCGGATGCGCGTTTTCCTCGGACGGGCGCCCGTGCGTGGCCCATCGCGTATGCCCGATTCCGATGTGTCCTTGCAGCGGCGAGTCGGCCAGCAGGTGGCGCAGATTTTCCAGCTTGCCCTTGGCGCGCCGAATTTCGAGCTTGCCGCTATCCTTGCCGCTATCGAGAATAGTTGCGACGCCGGCCGAGTCGTAGCCGCGATACTCGAGACGCCCCAGCCCTTCGAGCAGAATTGGGTAGGCCTCGCTCGGCCCGACGTATCCGATTATTCCGCACATGCACGTACGCTCCTTTCCCCGCGGGGAAGTTTGCAGAGTTATCCGAACTCGCAGACGGAGCGAAAACGATAGAGAAGTAGTTTGTGCAGGAGAGTTTAGAAAATCACGTCAGAGCCGGATGCTCTGCCACTCGAGGCGCGTTTTGTCGCGCGGTCACCCGCGCGGTTTAACTGCTCGCCTCTATCGACTGTGGAGCCGGGAAGCCATCCGCCGAATCTTTCGATACTGCTTCCACCTCGTCAACTCATCGCCCGCTAAGGCCATGAGTCCTGGCGCTACTCTCGTTTTATTTTCTATCGCCCCGACCGTCACCTCGTTGCGACGATTATTCTCGCTCGGCCGAGCGAGTTCAAGCGACGCGGCCAACCTCAGTGATCCTTCTTGCGCCGCAGGCTGCCGTCGGGGCTGTCGTCGTGGCGTTTGCGCCAACCTGCCATCCAGCCGGACTTTTCGCGCTGGGGGTGATGCGACATCACGAGTGAGCCGTCGGGCACCTCCCGAATGATCGTCGTGCCGGATGCGACGTACACGTCGCTGCCGACCTTCACCGGCGCCACCAGTTGCGTGTCGCATCCGACCATGCAGCGGTCGCCGATTTCTGTTTGATGCTTATCGTAGCCGTCGTAGTTCACCGTGATGACGCCGCATCCGATGTTGGTGTCGGCGCCGATGGTGGCGTCACCGAGGTAGCTCAGGTGGCTGGCCTTGGTGCCGCGTCCGAGCCGCGCTTTTTTGGTCTCGACAAAATTGCCGATGCGGTTGTGGCCGTCGAGTTCGGTGCCGGCGCGCAGGTTGGCGAACGGGCCGATTTCGGAATCCTCGCCGATGATGGAATCTTCAGCTCGCACTCCCAGCTTCAGATGGCATCGCGGGCCAACTGTCACGTTGCTGAGCCACGCGGTGCCGTCGATTCGCACGCCCTCACCGAGCTTGCACGCGCCGAGAATCTGGACGTTGGGACCGATCACGCAATCGGGCGCGATTTCCGCCTGTTCAGAAATGTAGGCGGTCGCGGGATCGACCAGGGTCACGCCGGATTGCATCAGCTTTCGATTAACGGCCGCACGAATTTCCGCTTCCATATTTGCCAGCTCCTCGCGAGAGTTGATGCCGGCGAATTCCGCCGGGTCGGTCGCAACCCACGCTTCAATTTTTTCGCGACGCGCACGCGCGATCGCGACGATATCGGTCAGGTAGTACTCGTCCTGGGCGTTGGCCGGCTTGAGTTCCGCGAGCGCGGAACGAAGCAGGCTGCTATCGACCAGGTAAAAGCCGGTGTTGATTTCCCTGATGGCGCGCTCGGCGGGTGACGCGTCGCGGAACTCGACGATTTTGTCGACGTTGCCGCTCGCGTCGCGAAGCACGCGGCCGTACGCGGCCGGATCGTCGAGCACGATGCTGATGAAAGACAGCTTCGCGCCGCGCTTTCGATGAGCGTCGAGGAAGGCGCGCAGGGTTGACGACTTGATTGCGGGCATGTCGCCGTAGGTGATCAACACGTCGCCGGTGAAGCTTGCGGGAATCTGACCGAGGCCGCATCGCGCGGCGTCACCGGTGCCGCGCTGTGGCTCCTGGAGCGCGAAGCGCGCGTTCGGGAATTTTACCGCCGCTTCGACCTCATGCGCCTGGTGGCCGACGACGATCACGACTGGATCAGCCTCCAGTGCGGCGACCGCGCGAACAACGCGCGCGATCATCGGTTCTCCGCCGAGCTCGTGCAGGACCTTGGCGCGCCCGGAGCGCATCCGGGTCCCCTTGCCGGCGGCCAGGATGATCGCGGCGACCTTACTCGTAGTCATCGAAGTTCGAGACTTTCCAAGTGTCGGCGTCCTTGCGCGCCGTGATCAGCCAGTTGCGGTTGAAGGTGCCCCCTTCGGGCACGTCGATGGTCGCGCGGAAGAGGAACTCGATGTGGTCGGTGGCGTCGCGCTCGGCGGTCAGCTTGTAGTGCACGACGGGCTTGCGCGTGTTGGCGTCGATTTTCTGATTGCCGATCAGCGTCATCTCGCGATGCAGTTTGTCGAGCGCGAGTCCGGTGCAGAACGGCTCGGCCGCCTCCAGATCGATCGCGACATAGTATTGGTCGATGAAGCGATCGACGACGCCGCGGGCGCTGTTCGCCGGATGGCATCCGGTGGCGACGAGCGACGCGAACGCCGCAACAACGAGAAGCTCGGCGTATCGGTCAGTGAACTGGAATTTCCGCGAGGTCATCATTTTTTCTTGAACAGAGCCTCCAGCTTGTCCTGCGCGCCGGACTTCGCGGGCGGCTTCGCGGCCGCGTCGCTCGGGATAAAATATTCGCAGAAATTGAATCGTTCCTTATCCACCACCCGCTCCGCCATCGGCTCGCGGCAACTGTTGTTGTAACTCGGATCGTAAAAGCCACAGTTGCGGCATGAGTGGAGCGCTCGGCCGCATCCGGGGCATTCGTCGCGGAAGCCGACGCGCTCGCCCGTGACGATTTCGATTTTCCGAGCGCAATTCCAACAGTTCATAGCGAGGCGGCGAGTTCTTCGTGCGGCATGGTGCTCCGCGGGACTGGAATGCGAAGGGCTTAACAATGCACGCTTTTTCGGCCGAATCGCCGCTGATAGCATAGCCGCTCAAAAGGATGCGCGCGAGACGACGGAGGCGCGAGATGATGGAGGCGGAAGTCGAGGCGTTTGCGGCGGCGCTGAAGAAAGCGTCGCGCGCGGCGGACAATACGGTGACGAACTATCGCCGCGACCTGCTCGCGTTCCGAAGTTTCATGCTCGAGCGGGCGGCGATACTGGGCAAACGGGTTGATGAGATCGACGTCGCAAGTATCACGGCGGATCACGTTCGCAGCTACCTGGCTGAATTGATGAAAAACAAAGCTGCCCGCGCAACCGTTCAACGCCGACTCAGTGCGATCAAGGCATTCTTCCGCTATCGCGAGACGACGGTCGGCGCGGCGAGTCCCGCGCGATCGATTCGTTCGCCGAAGAATGAGCGGCGGCTGCCGTCGATATTGCAGGAGGACGAAGTTCGCAAGCTACTCGAATTTTCGCCGGCGCCGGATGACTCGACGCCCGCGGCGATACGCGATCGCGCTATTTTCGAGACGCTGTACTCGTCGGGGCTGCGCGTCGGTGAGTTGGTTGGGCTGGACTGGCGCGATATCGACGAAGAGCTCGGGATGGTGATGATCCGCGCGGGCAAGGGCAACAAGGATCGCCTCGTACCGCTGGGCGAGCCGGCGCTGGACGCATTGAAAAAGTGGAAGACCGCGATGCCGATTGCGTGGGAGCATGACGGTCCCGTGATTACGAATCTTCGCGGCAGACGGCTGACCACGCGCAGCGTCGAGATGATCCTGCAGCGCCGAATCGAGGCGGCGGGAGTTACCGCGGGCGTCACGCCGCATGGGCTGCGCCATTCTTTCGCAACGCATATGCTGGGCAATGGCGCCGACCTGCGGTCGATACAGGAGATGCTCGGTCATGCGAGCCTGGCGACCACGCAGCGCTATACTCATGTCAGTGTGAATCATCTGAAAGAGGTTTATCGACGTGCCTTCCCACGAGTCTGACAGGGGTATCGAGCCGGGCGCCGAATTTCGCCACACGACGATTCTAAGCGTGCGCTACGAGGGCCACGTCGTAATCGCGGGTGACGGGCAGGTCAGTGTTGGCCAAACGATTATGAAGTCGAAGGCGAAGAAGGTGCGCCGGCTGCATCAGGATCGCGTGCTGGCGGGATTCGCGGGATCGACCGCGGACGCGCTGACGCTGTTCGACAAGTTCGAATCGAAGCTGCAGGAGTACAACGGCGTGCTGCGGCGCGCGGCCGTCGAGCTGGCCAAGGACTGGCGCACCGATCGAATCCTGCGGCGGCTCGAGGCGATGCTGGTGGTCGCGGACAAGGAGAGTTCGCTGCTGATTTCGGGCGTCGGCGACGTGCTCGAGCCCGACGATGGAATCCTGGCGATCGGATCGGGCGGCAACTATGCGCTGTCGGCAGCACGCGCGTTGATTCGCCACGGCTCGGGGATGACGGCGCGCCAAATCGCGGAAGGCGCGATGAAAATCGCGTCGGAAGTCTGCGTTTACACCAACGACCAATTCGTGTTCGAAGAGTTGTAGCCACAACCCCTGGAATCCAAGATGCCAGTTCCACAAGTGATGACGCCGCGCGAGATCGTCTCGGAGCTCGACCGCTATATCGTCGGGCAGCATGACGCCAAGCGCGCGGTTGCGATCGCGCTGCGCAACCGATGGCGGCGGCAGAATGTCGCGCCGGACTTGCGCGACGAAATCGCGCCGAAAAATATTTTGATGATCGGGCCGACCGGCGTCGGCAAGACCGAAATCGCGCGGCGCCTCGCGCGGCTGGCGCAGGCGCCGTTCGTCAAGGTGGAAGCGTCGCGCTACACCGAGGTCGGCTATGTCGGGCGCGACGTCGAGTCGATGATTCGCGACCTGGCGGAGTGTGCGGTCAAGATGGTGCGCGACGAGGCGCGCGATCGCGTCGCGGTCAAGGCGCGCGAGAACGCCGAAGAGCGGCTGCTCGATCTCCTGTTTCCGGCGCCGACCAAAGTCCGCCGTCCCGCCGGTATCACGCCCGAGGGGCATATCGAGGTGGTCGACAACGACTCGCATAAGGACACGCGCGAGAAGTTGCGCAAGCTGCTGAACACCGGCCACCTTGACGATCGCGAGGTCGAGCTCGAAGTCAGTGCCAACGCAGCGCCCAACATCGAGGTCTTCACGCCGCAGGGCATGGAAGAGATGGGCCTCAACATGAAGGAGCTGATGAATCAGCTCATGCCCAAGAAGACGCGCACGCGCAAAGTGAAGATCCCCGAGGCGCTCGAGCTGCTGACGGCGGAAGAGGCGGCGCGGCTGGTCGATATGGAGGCGGTGG
>DATNLS010000209.1:0-3614 GCA_035602775.1 Candidatus Acidiferrales bacterium
TCAATGCGCGCTGATTCTGATCCAGCGCAAACATATCCTCGACGGCGATTGCACTCGGTTGCGCGAAGAGCTCGGCGAGCTGACTACGGAAGCCGAGGACGCGAAGAAGAATCTGATCTCGTTCAAGGGCGAGATCGAAAAGCTCAAGGTCGAAAAAGTTCGGATGATCGCGCGGATGCGGAACGCGCAGGCGCGGGTGCGAATCCAGCGCGCGCTCGAGGAGATTTCGTACGATGACGACGTCCGCGCGCTCGAGGAAGTGCGCGAGTCGATTCAGCGGATGCTCGCGCAGGCGGGCGTCAATCACGAAATCGCCGGCTCCGAGCTCGGCGACAAGCTCGAAGCAATCCGCCAGCGCAATGCCGAAGCCAAGGCCCAGGCCGAGCTCGCGGACTTGAAGCGCAAGCGTCGCCCGCCGCTCGCTCCGATGGATATTTTCACAGCAGCGGCCAACGCGGCAGCCAACGGCGACATCAAGCACGCGAATTGAGTGCGATCATGGTGAGCCTAGCCATTTTTTCCGGAAACAAGATCGATGGGAGCATGCTCCGCCGCGGAGAGTCGTTTTTTGGCCTTGCTCTCTTCGGCGGACTTGATTTGGACCTCACCAATGCGCCGCCCGAGCTTGCCGTTACCGTCGTCGCGATATTCGGCGGCGCCAAAGTGACAGTGCGCCCCGACGAAGAAGTGGTGTGCGAAGGCTTTAGCGTGTTCGGAGGGCGCAAGATCGATCTGCGCAGCCGGCAGAACAGTTCGGAGTCGAGCGCTACGATGAGTGACGACGAGGACGCCCCTCTACCACTGGACATTCTTGCGTACTCGATGTTCGGAGGCGTCAGCGTAAAGCGGGCGAGTGCTGAATTTGTTTGATCAATCACCAAGATTGGGAAACATGAATACAGGAACGGCAATCGTTGCGGCACTCTCATTGTTCGCGCTGCTTGGCTCTGGATGCGGTCGCGGGCCGTATCCAGAGCCTCCATCGGGACCCCGTGAACACGGAGCGACGTCGAGAGAATCGCGCGACGTCATCGCCAACAGCGTGTTTGGCTCCGTCGATGTGAGGGAGACGACCAATGTCTGCGCCGGGCGCGTGCAACTCGCGCAAGGCAACGCGACCGTCAACGATACGTGCTTCACCGGCGACACCAACGTCGTGCTTTGTACCGACGCGTCATCGGCAAACGCAGTCCAATGCGCCGCGGCGAACGGCAAGCTGATGCTGGCCGGCAACGGCAGCGATCAGATCAACTACGCTCGCGTCCGCTGATTACTTAGCGGCGGAATGCCGCGGAGTCCGCAATCGGCAGACCCAGCGCGTAGCGACGCAACCAGTCGAGCGCAACCTGCGACGTGATCAGCTTGATCCAGTCTCGCGTGCCGCGGAACTGGTAGCGGCGCGTGAAGCTCTGATCGTCGGCCGACAGCGCGATACACACGGTGCCGACCGGCTTGTCGGGAGTGCCGCCGTCGGGGCCCGCGATTCCCGAGGTCGCGACCGACACGTTCGCGCCTGTGCGTTTGCGGACGCCGGCCGCCATCTCGCGCACGCATTCTTCGCTCACTGCGCCATGCGCGTTCAGCGTCTCCTGCGAAACCCCGAGCACGCCCGACTTCACGTCGTTGGAATAGGTGACGAGGTCGCCGACAAAATATTGCGAGCAACCGGGAACGTTCGTGATGCGATGCCCGATCAGCCCGCCAGTACATGATTCCGCAACCGCCAGTTTGAGCTTCTTCTCGATCAGCAAACGGCCGACGACTTCCTCCATAGAGGTGTCGCCTTCGGCGTAAATGAACTGCGAGATTTTCTCGCGCACGCGATGTGCCAGCCCTTCGAGTTTGCGATCGACTTCGCCGGGCGCTCCCTCGACTCTGATCTTCAGCGAAATTTGCGGGAAGCTGGCGCGAAACGAAACCTTCGCCTCGTTCGGCTTGATCAATCCCGCGACTGCCTCGTCAAGCGCCGACTCGCTCATCCCGAAGGTCTGGAAAATCTTCACCGCATAGACCTGGTCGGTTCCGCGATTTGCCGCGATCCACGGTATCACCGTGTTTTCCATCATCGGTTTCATCTCGCGCGGTACGCCGGGAAGCACGATCAGATGCGCGGTGTGGCCGCTCAGCGTGACCGGCATCCTGAAGCCTGGTGCGGTGCCTAGCGGATTCTGAATGATGGTCGCGCCCTCGGGAAAGTCCGCCTGCTTGAGATTGTTCTCGGGCATCGGGCGTCCGATCGACGCGAACAATCGCTTCATGTGATCGACCGCGGCCTCGTCGCGCCGCACCTTCACGCCCGCGACGCGCGCGATGGTTTCAGTCGTCAGGTCGTCGGCGGTCGGGCCGATGCCGCCGGTCGAAATAACGACGTCGCCCTTTTCTATCGCGGTGCGCCACGCCCACTCCAAACGGTCGGAAACGTCGCCGACGGTGAGCACTGCAATCAGATCGATTCCAATTTCGGCGAGCTTGTCGGAGAGATAGTTGGCGTTGGTATCGACGACCTTGCCGGTGGTGATTTCGTCGCCAGTGGAAAGGATCACAGCGTTTTGAATCATCGGGAACTCCTTGCGGGCGTGTACCTTCAGAGCACGCGCACGATCACGTGCAACACAATATTCGCATAGATCGCGGCCGCCAAATCGTCCAGCATCACGCCCGCGCCGTTGCGCATGCGACGATCGATCAGGCTCGCTGGCCACGGTTTGATCACGTCTGCGACTCGAAACAGCAGAAATCCAATCATCAGCCAGACAAACGTGATCGGATTGCCAAACATGGTCGCGGCCATGCCGAGCACTTCATCTATAACAATGCGCGAATCGTCGTGATTGTCGAAGATTTTCTCGGCGCGATCGGAAATCCAGCACGCGATTGCAAACGCAATCGCGAAGACTATCAAACACAGCTCCGGCGAATGCATCCAGAGCGGGCCGAATACGAGCCACACGATGGCCATGCCGACCACCGAGCCCGCCGTTCCCGGCGCAATCGGAGCGTAACCGGAATAGATTCCAGTGGCAAAAAAGATGATCAGCGCGCGCATTCCGGGGCTGTCAACTGGTAGTCAAGGTTATAGGATCTTCTTCGGCGCCGACCTCGACCGACGCGACGCCTTCGATCGTGCGCGCGACTCCGATCACCAGATCGTCCCACGGCGGCACCAGTCCGGGGCCGCTCACGCGCACGCATCCCGCCGAGCAATTCACCGACATTTGCGATTCGCCGATTTTCGGATGCGCGACCAACGCCGCGTGCACCTGCGCGGCGATCGAAGCGTCCTGCATGCACTTGGTTCGCGCCGGGGTCCCTTCGCTGTCGAGATGAGTCGCCAGCACTGCGAGCGTGTTTGCATGCGCCGCGAGCGGAAGCCGTGACGTGTTGATCACCAGGTCATAATTCGCGGGGTCTTCGATGTCCTGTCCGAACAGACTGTGAATGCGCGCCTTCACTTCGGTGTCGAAGTCGCGGACGCGCTTGTCGGCGGCGGTCGCTGCGAGCTGCTCGTCTTTCGCGACCTGCTCGATGCGAACGGCCACTGGAGCCATCGTGCGCACCCTGATGCCGCATCCGCCTTCAGGCAGAAAGTTCGCTGAACCGCGTCCGGCGACGAC
>DATNLS010000119.1:0-2862 GCA_035602775.1 Candidatus Acidiferrales bacterium
GCGCTCGTTTTCATGCTGTTGGCGCTCGGCGTTCAACTGTTTCACCATGCCCGCCGCATCAGCATATTTTTTTTCGGTTTCCGCGAGCTTCTGCGCGAGCTGATCATTTTCCTTGCGCAATTGATGGATACGCGCCACCGAAGCCTGAATTCGTTCGTCTAGTTGCTTTAAGACATCTGTGGCCATGAGAGAAAATCTTCTACCTTTAGTTTAATTTTCGATAAACTACGCTGTCAAGCTGCATAAGAACCGCTCGCACTCTGCTCCCCCGCGTCGTCACTTGCAAACAGCGCGTCGACAAACTCGCGCGCGTCGAATTCGCGCAGGTCCTCGAGCGCCTCGCCCAAGCCCACAAATCGCACCGGAATCTTGAGCCGATCCGCCACCGCGACCACCACCCCGCCCTTCGCCGTGCTGTCGAGCTTCGCCAGAACCACTCCGGTGAGCGGGACCGCGTCGCCGAAGATCGACGCCTGGCTGAGCGCGTTCTGACCGGTGTTGGCGTCGAGCACGAGCCACGTCTCATGCGGCGCGCCGGGCAACTCGCGCGCGACGACGCGGGCAATCTTCTTGAGCTCTTCCATCAAATTTACCTTGGTTTGCAAGCGCCCGGCCGTGTCGATCAGCACCGCGCCCGACTTGCGCGCGACCGCCGCCTTGACCGCGTCGAAGGCGACCGCGGCGGGATCGGAGCCTTGCGACTGCTTGATAATGTCGGCGCCGGCGCGATCGCACCACACCTCGAGCTGCTCGATCGCGGCCGCACGAAACGTATCCGCCGCCGCGACGATCACGCTGCCGCGCTCAGCCTTGAGCCGCGCCGCGAGTTTCGCGACGGTCGTGGTTTTGCCGACGCCGTTGACACCCACCAGCATGATCACCAGCGGCGCGTCGCCCGAGTTGGCGGGTGCGCGATCGGCGGACATCATGATAGTGGCGATTTCGGCCTTCAGCGCGTCGCGAATCGCGTCGGGGCGATTGTCGTTGCCCAGCTTGGCGCGCACCGCGGCGGAAATCTTCATGCTCGCATCGACGCCAACGTCGGCGGCGATCAGCGCTTCCTCGAGGCCTTCATATATTTCGTCAATCTTCGCGCTGCCGGTCAGCGCCGCCCTGATGCGCACGAGGAAGTTCTCGCGCGTCTTGCGCAGTCCAAGGCCAATTCGTACCGGCTCGCGAACCTGTGGCGACGGGGCGACGTACGGCTCAGGCTCAACGGCCGGGGCTGGCTCAGCCTCGGCGACCGCGACCTGCTCGGTGAGCTCGGTGGCCGGTTCCGCCGCCAACTCAGGCGGCGGCGTGAGCGGTTCGGCTTCGGGCGCGCCCTCAATCTCCAGATGGACCGGACGCGACGGCAGCGCCTTGCGCAGACTCCACTGGATCAGGACTCCGATGAAAACGAGACCCGCAGCGCCGCCGAAGGCGATAGTCAGAATGAATGCGATAGCGAGAGGAGTCACAGGGGAAATAGATCCTGAAGAAACTTCGAGGAAAAGAATAACAGTAGTGGTGTTGATCCGAAACCGGAACCGGGATTCTTCGCTTTGCTCTTAATACTGGGTGCAGGGGTCACCCCTGCCGAAGGAAGCGTGAAACCCACCGCGGGTTTCACATTTGATTAGGTTCCTAGCTATAAGAAATGTGGGCCGCGAGGAAAACTTGTTCACGCGGACTCATCATGAAGGGAGATCTTTAGAATGGCCAAGCTCAAGGGCAAGGTTGCAATCGTTACGGGCGCCAGCCGCGGAATCGGCAAGGCGATCGCGGACCTGTTCGCCAAAGAAGGCGCGAAGGTCGTGTGCTCGGCGCGCACGCTGAAAGAAGGCGAGCATCCGCTCGAGGGATCGCTCGAAACAACCGTCGCCGGAATCAAGAAAGCGGGCGGCGAGGCCGAGGCGGTCATTTGCGACGTCTCGTCGGAGGCCGATTGCGAGAAGCTGGTCGCAGAAACGCACAAGCTTTACGGACCGGTCGACGTGCTGGTGAACAATGCGGCACTGACCTACTTCATCCCGGTCAAGGATTTCCCGCCGAAACGCTGGATGCGATCGTTCGCCGTCAACCTCCACGGCCCGTTCATGCTGAGCCATCTCGTGCTGCAGGACATGGTGCCGCGAAAGTCGGGAGCGATCGTCAACATTTCGTCGGGCGCGGCGATCGGCCCCGGCCGAGGACCATACAAGAGCGCGACCGTGTTTCGCGGCGGCGTATGCTACGGCGCGGAGAAGGCGGCGCTCGAACGCTTCACGCAGGGACTGGCTGAGGAGGTTTACGACGACGGAATCTCGGTGACGTGCGTATCGCCTTCGCAAGTGGTCGCGACTCCCGGCACGGTGCATCACCATCTGGTGACGGGACCCGACGATCCCACTGGCGAGCCGGTCGAATGGATGGCGCAGTCGGCGCTGATCCTCGCGACCGAGCCGCTCGACATGGTGACGGGACTGGTGACGTACAGTCAGCCATTGCTCAAGCAGTTCGGCGTGAAAGTGAACAGCCTGGGCATAGGATTCGAGCGCAAAGGCAGCGGCTATAGTTTGATTTAGGCTGCCTGCGGGATTCGCAGCGAGATAATTCGCGACACGCCTGGGCGATCCATCGTGACGCCGTGAATCTGATCGGCGCGCTGCATCGTGCGCTGGTTGTGCGTGATCACGATGAACTGCGAGCGGGTTTTCAGCTCGCCCATCAGCGTCGTGAACGCGGCGAGGCTGAACTCGTCGAGCGGGGCGTCGACTTCGTCCATCACGCAGAACGGGCTCGGATTCAACAGGAACAACGAGAAGATCAACGCCATCGCGGATAGCGCTTTTTCGCCGCCCGACAGCAATCCGATCTCTTTGACCTTCTTGCCGGGAGGTT
>DATNLS010000176.1:0-13789 GCA_035602775.1 Candidatus Acidiferrales bacterium
CCCTTGTATTCTTTCCATTGCAGCGTCTGCGCCTGGATCTTCAGCTTGTCGAGCGCGTTCTTCAGAAAGACGCCGCCGGTCGCGACTCCGAGCATCGTAAGCATCGTGTCGGGATTGGCGACGATCTCTGTGGCGCCCGCCGCGACCAGGTATTCGCGCAGCCCGGCGTCGTCGCCGCGCAGCAGCGCGATCACGCGCTTGCCGCCGGCCTGAGCGGCGAGCATCAGGCGATGGACTTCGTGCGCAGTCGCGAGGCCGGCGCCGAAGCCCGCGATCTCGACAATGATCGCGCGAACCTCTTTGTCGATGGCCGCCGACTCGAACGCATAGCGCAGATGATCGAGGCTAGTCGCGCCGCGCCGCATGATTTGATCGAGCGGCGAACGCGTCACGTCCTCTTCAATCGGACCCGCCAAGCGAACTACCAGAACGGCGTCATGCGGAATTTGCGCTGGTCTGACGATGGCGAAATGAAACGCCGCCACCAACGCCAGCCCGATTCCGAAGGCGGCTATCCCGACCTTCCAGTCTCCGGCCGCTAACGCAACCGAACCGGCGATATATAAAATCAAAACAATAAGCGCGAGGCGGACCTCGCGACTTATCCACAATCGTTCAGTAAACGGGTTCTTCATTCTTTGAATCGGTCGCCTTTTTTGAACGGTCCAAATAGACTACCGCTTTTCGATGCCCAGGTCTGTCCTCATCTTGATTCTCGCCCTCACCATCGTGAGCGTCGCGTCGTGCTCGAATACGACGCCCAAGCCGGGGCCGCCGCCGTTTCTCGCGCGTTCGACGACGCTCGCCGTCACCAACGGCATCAAGGTGCTGACCAATGTCGCGATGCCGAATGGGTTCGCGCCGATTCCCTCGCGCGCTCCGATCTGGATGCAAGGCGGCGAGGAGATCGGCGTCGTTGGGACGCAGGACGGACATACGATCATGTACGGCCTCGGTGGCGCCGGGTGGCGAACCGGCCGGATCCTCGCGGCGGAGTCGGGCCCGGCTGCCGCCGAGGAGGGAACCATCGCCGACGTGGCAGTGAGCCCCAACGGATTGACGCTAGCGACCGCGATGGTCACTCCGGACGGCAATCGAGTCGACCTGATCATTCGTGACCTGATCGCCAGTGGCTCGGGTAGCGCGATCGCGAACTTCAACGGCCGCTTCGATTCGATCTCGATCAGCTGGATCAATGACGCGACGATTGCGCTCGCGCTGCGACAGCATCCCACGCCGCCGGATGAATCCGTCGTCAGCAACGAGCCGCCGAAGTTCGATCCGGATCAGCCGGACGTCCAGCCACCGCCAAGCCTGTCGAACGGACTGCAGTTGGTCGTCATTACAGGAGCGGGTTCCGTCCTGCCAATGAAATTGTCGTGTCCGATGTCACGCCTCAGTTGGAGCGCACACGGCGTTTACGCGATCGGCCAGGGCGACGCGGGCGCCCCGCCGGTGATAATCGATCGGCGCGCATCGACTTGCACCAGGTTCCACGTCCCCCAACCCATCCGCGTGCTCGATTGGGACACGGCCGACGAAGGATCGTTTCTTTACGTTGGCCCCGACCCGACGCGTCACACGATTGGCGTGTTCAAGTACAACATCGCGACCGGCGCCGAACATTTGATGGGGGTATCGACGGGCGCGGCATCGTTTGCGGCCGGCAGCGATACGCTCACGTTGGGCAACCGGGAGCTCACGTTCACACGCGCGATCGATCGTCCCGAAGATCCAGTCGTCGCACAAGTTGCGGTCGCCCAAGCTGATCTGACCGAAGTCGATGTGAAATCGCTGGGCTTCGACACGTGGCCCGACATGCTCGCGCAGAGCACGATGGCGTATTCGAAGGGCGCGGACGAAGCCGCGATGCAAGTCTACGCACCGAGCAAGCCAGTGCCCTGGCGAAAAATCGTCACGTACTCGCTCCGCTACGACAGTGGGTTTCTATTGGCCGAAGGACCGGCCCAAGGCGTCGTCACGATGAGCTGGTCGCTCAAGGGTCGTTGGCTGGCGTTCCTCGACGGCGACGCCACCGCAGGCACGGTGATGAGCGTCCTCGAACCGCCGCGGTAGGCAGCACTTCGCTGTGTGATCCTGGCTGAAGCGAGCAACGCGATGCGAAATCTCCGTCATCCTGACGAAACGAGCGTCGCGAGCGGATGGAAACGGGCCTCCGGACAGCTTCGCGCCAGCGAAGCCGGTTCCGGTTTTTTGAGATCGCGCAGCGGTCCTTCAAATCACCGGCGAGCCGGGGTCCAAGCCAAACAGCACGCGGCCTACCACCTCGAAGCGGGCCGTATTCATCAGCACGTGTTGCGTCGCGGTGTGTACGTCGCGCCAGCATCGCTCGATCGGACACGAGGTTTGCGCCGAGTTCATCCCGGCCGCATCCGCAACCAGATCGACCGCCTGCACTGCGAGTTTCGCGGCCGTGACTACGGCGAGCCGCGCGTGCGCGCGGTCCTCGATGCTGAAGCTCTCGCCGGCCTCGCCCTTGCGCCAGATTTCATCGTTGCAACTGTAGAAGTAGGCGCGCGCCGCGTTCAGCAGGCCCTCCGCCTGCGCGAACTGGATTTGGGCGATGGGGCGTTCGCGCAACGTGCCCCGAGCGGCCGCCGGCACTTTGGCTTGCGCGATTTCCTTCAGCTCGTCGAGGGCGTGTCGAGCGGTGCCCAGCACCACCGAGGCCAGGTTGCCGACAAATTGGAGCGGCAGAGGAATATTCCCGAGCGGTCCGAGCTTCCAGGGTGATTTCGAGCTCAGCCAGTCGAAGGTGTATTCGTCGGGGATCAAGACGTTGTCGAACACGCAATCGTTGCTGCCGGTGCCGCGCATTCCGGCGGTCGACCAGGTACTGAGGATTTTCGCCTGTTCGATCGGAAACAGTCCCGCGCGCATCGTCGGGATGCCGTCGACAAAATGCGGCGCGCCGTCGCGCATGACAATCCCCGCCGCCATCAGGTAGGTCGCGTGAGCCGAGGCGCTGGCATAGGTAGCCTTGCCGCTGAAACGCCATCCGCCTTCCACCGCAACGACCTGGGTGGTCATAGGGTTCAGCGAGCCGGCGGTCGCGCCGAGCGGATCGCCGTAGATCTTTTCGAATGCCGCGCGCGAAAGGTTGTATCCAAACAGCGCACCGCTCGCACAAATCGCGAGGTTCCATCCGGCCGATCCGTCGAAGCGCGAGACCTCCTCGCACAGCCGCAGCGAATCGGGGATCGTCAGTCCGCCGCCGCCCATGTCGCGCGGCACCAGTATCCGAAAGAGCCCGGCCTCGCGGAAGGCGTCGGCAACCTCACGCGGCATCTGCGCGTCGCGCTCGCCGCGATCGGCGTGCTCGCGGATTATCGGTGCGAGCGCTTGAGCCTTCTCCAAATAAGGTTTCGCACTTTCTGATAGAAGACGATCCATATTCAACACCTCTGCTTTGCAAGTCTTGGAGGCACAGCGCCGCGCTGTCAACGCAGTCGTCCCCACGCAGCAATAGATCCGCGGCGCTATCGCAGAGCTGACTTCAGCTCCCCAGACGCGCGCGATTTGCCCAGTAGTCCGACGCGGTGTGGAATGCCGACGCGGCGCGCTCGAAGCTGTCGAACACGACCAGACCGCGCGCGCGTGCGAGTTCCTTGCCCCGCGCCACAATCCCCTCGACGTGCGCCGGATGCATCACGACCGCGAACGGCTTGGTCGAGCGGCCGGCAAAGTCCGCGAGCTTGTCGAGCAGGCCTGTGATTTCATCTTCGTGCGTGGCCCATCGCGCGGCGCGCAGGCCAGTGCCGACCTCGAGCACGACGGCGTCGATGACCGGGTCGCGTTCGAGAATCTCGAGGATGCGATCGAGATTCCCCTGATGATGCCCCGCGCCGATTGTGCCGCCCGCGTCGAGCGGATTGCGATAGCTGCCGCCGATTATGTTGAAGAACGTTTTGAGTTCGTCGTACGACGCCTCCGACAGCGCGGGAATTTCGAGGCCAGCGGTCGCAAAGGTGTCGGTGATCACCACGGACTGCCCGCCGGTCATCGCGACCAGGCCCATCCGCCGGCCGTCGATGCGCTTGGCGCGCGCGAGCAGCTCGACCGCGTCGAGCATCGCGTCGAGGCTCGCCACTTCGACCGCGCCGCTTTGCCGCACGACCGTGCGCCAGGTCGCCTCGGCCGTCGCGAGCGATCCAGTATGCGAAAACGTCGCGCGCGCGCCCGCCTCGGTCACCCCACCCTTCCAGATAACCACGGGATGCCGGTCGGCCGCATGCCGAACGCTGTCGAAGAAGCGGCGCCCGTCCCGCACGCCTTCGATATACATCCCGATCACGCGGGTAGCCGGGTCGGCCGCCATCAGATCGATATAGTCCGCCGCCTCTAGCACCAGGACATTGCCGATCGACGCGGCCTTGTTGACCTTGATGCCGTGAATCGGCGCCTGCAGGCAGAAGTTGATCGTGTGGGTGCCGCTTTGCGAGATGAAGCACACGTCTCCCGCCTCGCCGACCTTTTCCTCGGGAAAATTGCGCAGGCCCGCGCCCGGACTGTACAGCCCCATGCAATTCGGCCCGATCAGCGCGATTTCCGAGTTGATCGCGAGGTCGCGCAACTCGGCCTCGAGCCGGATTCCCAGCTCCTCCGACGTTTCCGAAAATCCCGAAGTGAAAAACCCGATCGAGCCGACGTGGTTGGCGACGCAGTCTTTCAGGATTCGCGGCGCGATCTGCCGCGGGACGGCGCTGACGGCGTAATCGATCGGCTCGGCAATTTCAGCTAGGCTCTTGCGGTTCTCGACACCCATCGCCTCGATTCCGGGTATCTCGTTGGGATCGATCTGAACCGAGTAGAGCTTGCCCTTGAGCTGTGCCATCGCGCGGAGCCACATGTACCCGCCCGCCCGCTTGTCGCCGATTACGACAACCGCGCGCGGGTTGAACGCGCGCTCGAGATTTTTGCGCCGCGCCGCGCGATGCGGGTCCTCATGATGCGGCGTTCCCGCCGTGGTGTCAGCAATCACGATTCGCGCGTCAAGGATCGCGAGACCGTCCTCGTACGCGACCACCGGATTGAGATCCATCTCGGCGATATCCGGATGCGTCGCCGCGATTCCAGAAACGGATTCGAGGAGCGAGACGATCGCGTCGATATCAGCACCGGGCTGACCGCGTACGCCCTGCAGAATCCGCGCGCCGCGAAGCTGGTCGAGCATGGCCGACGCCTCACGCCCGCCAATCGGCGCCAGCCCCAGCGCGGTATCATTCATCGTCTCGACCAGCACGCCGCCGAGCCCGACCATCACCATCGCGCCGAAGCGCGGGTCGCGGAAGGTCCCGGCAATCAGCTCGATGCCGGCGCGCGCCATCGGCTGCACGGCGACACCTTCGAAACGCGCGTCGCGGGCCTTGGCGGCGAGGTTGCGGCGAATCCGCGCGAACGCTTCGCGCACTGCGGCTTCAGAGTCCAGATTCAGTTCGACCCCGCCGACGTCGCTCTTGTGACTCACATCCGGCGACAGAACTTTAAGCACGACCGGGAAGCCAATTCGCGAGGCCGCCTGCACCGCGTCGTCGGCCGTAGCCGCCGCTTCCGGCACGACGACCGGCAGGCCGAGCGAATGCAGCACCCGCTTGCTCTCGATTTCCGTGAGAACCGATCGCCCGCTCGAACGAGCGGACGAAATTACCGATGAAACGATGGAGTCAGCCACGCTTGTCGCGTATAGCAGAGCCCAAGGACTATTTGAACCTGCGAATGGTCCGAATCTTCAGAAAATCCTACTCGCCCGCGCGCGGTACGGCGCCGCAAAACAAAAAAAGTCAGGCTGCGTCCGTCGAACGACGCAGCCTGACCGGTTTCTGATCGTGGCAATATGCTCTCTAGGTGGTGCTGTTGGGAATCAGCCGGGAGACGGTCAGATCCGACGAGATTGCCTTGAAGATCTGGTTCAGAGTACCCGTCGATCGAGCTGATGCGGCGCAGCCAGATGTCGTAGATGTTTCGTCGGTGAAGAAGTTCTGGTTGTTCTGCGTGTAGCCGCCAGTGGACGTGGGCGAGTTCGCGATCTGCTGCATCGTACAGATTGGTGTCAACGTGTCGCCCGAGGTGCATCCTGACGACTCCGCGCCGTAGGCGACCGCGTAGACTGTGGTTCCCGCTGACGCTGCGTTTTGTGCCGCCGTCACTGCCTGCTGGCACTCCGCGGTTGCTGAGTACACCGGCGATGGCAGCGGCGATGAGGATGGCTCCGCCAGCCCTTCGCTGGTCGTAGCAGTCGCGTCACCATCGCTGACCAGAATCATCACGTTCTTCGTGTTCGGACGGTTCGCGGCGGCGGTTGCAAGCGCGCTTTGTGCTGCTTTAATTGCGCCCGCGTAGAAGGTTCCCTCGCCGCCCGGAGCGGCCATGCCTGCGCAACTTCCACCACCGGCCGCGACCACGAGATCGGAGCTGGCATTCAGCGAAGTAGCCGAGTCAGAAGTGCGGTAATCGCTCGAGAACGGAACGATCTGGTACACCGGATATATAGCGGTGCTATTGCAAGTCCCCTCGCCGCGGCTGGTGCAACAAGAAACCGGAGTCTTACTGCCGGTGCATGAAGTGTTGAGGAAAAGTGCGTTGTAAGAGGTAATTGGAGGATTCGAAGTAGGACACACCACATCATCATTCACATTAGTGATATTTGTCCCATCCGCAGCCAGTCCTGGAAACGTAAACAGAGCGACTTCATCGACCGCGTTGGAGGTCGCCGTAGTCGTAACGTTAGTCGCAGTTTCGTCGCCAGTCGCCGGCGCAGGAACCGCGACCGAGGTGGCAGTCGTCCCGCCGCAGCTGGTCAAACCCCCGGGGCATGGCGATAGCGAGCCCAGCAGAGTCTGAACACCCTCCAACGCGCAGGAGATTCTTGATCCGCTGCAATTGGTGCCGCCATCCGTCGTATTCATCGAAGCCGTTGTATCGACGATAATTGCCACGTTGTATGGGCCGTTAAATCCGCCCTTGGCGCTCGCCAGCGCCGTGTACGAGAGATGCCACGTAGGATAGCCGAGCACAGCAGCGAAGGTCGTCGCCACTGTGGCTGTCTCCGTCACGCGAAGGGCATTATCGCCTATCGAATAAGTATTGCAGGGGGGGACTCCCTCGGCCGTGGCAGCAGCGCTTGTCAGGCAGACCGGCGTAGACGACACGGTAACGCTGGTCAGCAGATTGCTGGAATTGGCATTTGCATCCCCAGTGTTGCCGCTGAAGTCCGTTGCGGTTGTTTGTACTTCGCTTGAGGTCTCACCGTCATTGGACATTACCGACCCGCCCGCCAACGCTGCGGCCTGCGTTTGAGCCTTGAGCTGTTGATAGCCGTAGTAGACACGGCCGACATCAAACACCAACGCAGCCGCTCCGAGAATGCCGGCCAAGGCAATCATCACAACCATGATCGACTGCCCTGACTGGCCTTCGCGCAACCTCTGAAGAATACATGCGTTGTTGCGAACAGGAGATTCGTTGCCTGGCTTCATTGTATGAGCTCCGCGGATTGGGCCGTTAACGTGCAACTGGGAGGACTCCAGCCGGTTAAATTCTCGAGAACGATGGGGATTGAGACGTTGCACGGGTAAGTAGTGGTTAATTGGGCGCTGTCACCAGACACCAGATCGGAGGCGGCACCAGTGCAAGAGGTCCCCGAATACGCAGTTCCGTACGTAGGCGGATTTCCAGTCCCGAACTTAATCGAGAACGTGATATTCGATGTCGTTAGGCCCGAGGCGGCGGCTATGACCGCAGTACTCGCGGTCGAGCACGGGTCCGAGGTATCTCCGCGACTAATTGAAAGTTGCTGAGCCCCGGCGGTTGTGGCGGCCGTCAGCGTTAACTCATTATTGAAAGCGACCCCAAACACCGTAATCGCAAGAAGCAAGCCGAGCAGCAGCGGCAACGATAAAGCGAACTCAACGGCCGACTGGCCATGCTCGGTAACCCTGCCTTGATTAGATCTCTCCATACACTCCCCTCAGCGCCCTGACGCGTTACGCAACGGATGTGCCAGTCTAAATCACTTAAGTTATCTCGCCCGTTGGACGTAAATTACTCCAAATTTGACATTTTTGCTACTTCAAGTAGCAAACAAGCCACATCGAGGAGAGACATCGCGGCCGCCGAGTCAAACAGACGCGGCTTCAAATTGTTCTTTGGCTAACGGCAAATCTGCGTCGCACCATCGGCGGCCGCGAGGTAGCGCCGACGACGGCAGGCGGAATCGTAGATTAAGTGATGCTTGCGCTGGCGCGTAAATGAAAAGGTCAGGCTGCGTCTTAAGGTGACGCAGCCTGACCGTGTGTCCGATCGACGCCGGTGAGACTCTAGGTGGTGCTGTTTGGAATCAGCCGGGAGACCGTCAGATCGCCCGAGATTGCCTTGAAGATCTCGTCCAGAGTACCAGTCGATCGAGCTGATGCGGCGCAGCCGGATCTAGTGGATGTGGCGTCGGTGAAGAAGTTCTGGTTGTTCTGCGAGTAGCCGCCAGTGGACCCGGGCGAGTTCGCGATCTGCTGCATCGTGCAGATTGGGGTCAACGTGTCGCCCGCGGTGCATCCCGACGATTCAGCGCCGTATGCGACCGCATAAACTGTGGTTCCCGCTGACGCTGCGTTGCGTGCCGCCGTCACTGCCTGCTGGCACTGCGCGGTAACTGAGTAAACCGGTGACGGCAGCGGAGATGAAGATGGCTCCGCCAACCCTTCGGCTGTCGTAGCGCTCGCATCACCATCACTGATCAGAATCATCACGTTCTTGGTGTTCGGCCGGTTGGCGGCGGCGGTGGTAAGCGCGCTTTGTGCTGCTGCAATTGCGCCCGCGTAAAAGGTCCCCTCACCGCCGGGAGCGGCCACGCCTTTGCAACTGCCACCACCGGATGCGATCACGAGGGTGGAACTGGCATTCAGCGAAGTGGCCGAGTCGGAAGTGCGGTAATCGCTCGAGAACGGAACGATCTGGTACACCGGATATATAGCGGTGCTATTGCAAGTCCCCTCGCCGCGGCTGGTGCAACAAGAAACCGGAGTCTTACTGCCTGTGCATGAAGTGTTGAGGAAAAGTGCGTTGTAGGAGGTGATTGGAGGGTTCGAGCTAGGACACGACGTGTCATCCGCGACGTTCCCGATATCTACCCCGTCCGCAGCCAGTCCTGGAAACGTAAACAGGGCGACTTCATCGACCGCATTGGTGGTCGTAGTAGTCGAGACGTTAGTCGCAGTCTCCTCGCCAGTCGATGGCGCAGGAACCGAGACCGAGGTGGTTGAGGTTCCGCCGCAGCTGGTCAGCCCTCCGGGGCATGGCGATAGCGTGCCCAGGAGAGTCTGAACACCCTCCAACGCGCAGGAGATTCTTGATCCGCTGCAATTGGTGCCGCCGTCCGCCGTATTCATCGAAGCCGTTGTGTCGACGATAATTGCCACGTTGTATGGGCCGTTAAATCCGCCCTTGGCGCTCGCCAGCGCCGTGTACGAGAGATGCCATGTGGGGAAGCCGAGCACAGCAGCGAAGGTCGTCGCCACAGTGGCCGTCTCCGTCACGCGGAGGGCATTGTCTGCTAGCGAATAGGTACTGCAGGTGGGGACTCCCTCGGCGGTGGCAGCGGCGCTCGTCAGGCATACCGGCGTAGCCGTCACCGTAACGTTGGTCAGCAGATTGCTGGAACTGGCGTTTGCATCCCCAGTGTTGCCGCTGTAGTCCGTTGCAGTTGTTTCTACTTCGCTTGCAGTCTCACCGTCATTGGACATCACCGACCCGCCCGCCAACGCTGCGGCCTGCGTTTGAGCCCTGAGCTGTTGATAGCCGTAATAGACACGGCCCACATCAAACACCAACGCGGTCACTCCGAGAATGCCGGCCAAGGCGACCATTATAATCACAATCGACTGCCCTGGATGGCCGTCGCGCAACCTCTGAAGAATACATGCGTTGTTGCGAACAGGAGATTCGTTGCTTTGCTTCATTGTATGAGCTCCGACGATTGGGCCGTTAACGTGCAACTGGGAGGACTCCAACCCGTGAAATTCTCGAGAATGATGGGGATTGTGACGTTGCACGGGTAAGTAGTGGTTACTTGGGCGCTATTACCAGAGACCAGACTGGAGGCGGCGCTAGTGCACGATGTCCCCGTGTACGCAGTTCCGTACGTAGGCGGATTTCCAGTCCCGAACTTAATCGAGTACGAGATGCTCGATGTTGTGAGGCCTGAGGAAGCGGCTGCGACCGCAGTACTGGTCGTAGCGCAAGGGTCTGAGGTATCCCCACGGCTAATCGAAAGTTGTTGAGCCCCGGCGGTTGTGGCGGCCGTCAGGGTCAATTCGTTATTGAAAGCGACCCCAAACACCGTAATGGCAAGAAGCAAGCCAAGCAGCAGCGGCAAGGACAGAGCTAACTCAACAGCCGACTGGCCTCGCTCGCTTCGAGCGCGCGCATGGTGACCGCCGGACCGCGCTTCGACGCGCACGCCAGTCGGCGCGCCGGTCCCGTTCTTTCTATTGGTCTTCATCACCTGTTGGCTCCGTTTTGTCTGCAATGGCTAATTTTCCATTGAGACGTCGAGGGCCTTCTACATCTTGCCGTCAACGTTGCTCAACAAAGTCGTAATTGTTGTGCCCATTTTCTGGTAGCCGGCGAATACGATGACGGCCACAGAAGCCAGAAGTAACGCATATTCGGCCATGGTTTGCCCTTTCGACAACCGAAGAAGCGTGGCTGCTCTATTTAACAGTTTCATACGAACAACTCTCCAAATATCCGTTAAGAATCGGCATCAGTCCGGCTAAGAAAAACTATAGGTTGGTGTCCACGCTGCTGAGCATCGTCGTGATCGTCGTACCCATGGTCTGGTAGCCGACGAAAACAATGACGGCGACCGCCGCCAGAATCAGCGCATACTCAGCCATCGTCTGTCCGCGCGCAAAATCACTAGCCTTCAAATACAATTTCGTCATCCTGTTCTCCCCTCTGGCAGCCGATTCGGTGGCCGCTTCCCTTATTGAGTTATGCCTTTGCCGGACTACGACCGGCGGGGGTAGAAGGCCCGCCCGCCGGCCATTTGCTCAGTCGATTACAGCTTGGTGTCCACGCTGCTCAGCAACGTCGTGATCGTCGTACCCATGGTCTGGTAGCCGACAAACACTACGACCGCGACCGCCGCTAGAATCAGCGCGTACTCAGCCATCGTCTGTCCGCGCGCCATTCCGTCTGCCTTCACGTACAATTTCCTGATCAGATCCATTTTCGTGTCCCTCCGTCCGTTAGAGTGTTTCAGACCAATCGTAACGCGGAGGTCCAATACCACCCGCGCCTTGCGACGACTTTACAATTTGTAGGATTTATCTCCTAGTTAGTTAAAAAGACCTACTGCGAGTATTTACTTGATAATCCATCCAATCTCTATCGCTACTTGCTTTTGTTTGGTTATGCTTGGTTGAGACACTAAATTCATGTCTTTATCCAGCTCCGGCATTCTCTACGCACGTCAAGCATATGTCAAGTGATACATGGCCTCCTGATTCTACTTCTAAGGGCCAGAACGCAGGCATTAGGGCTCGATACAGCCCATTGAAGTAGGTTAACCCATCAAAGCGGCGACCGTTACGTTATACGCCAAGCGACAGTGGTCTAATGCTTGTATATGAAGACTGTAAGAAGCCTACAAGATCAAAAGAAGCGCGAAGGTAGCATGTGAGAGAGCTAGATAGCTATAACGACAGATGGCAACCAGTAGGTATCATCCGATAGCGGCAGCGATTGCGTCAGCTAAACCGAAATTTCCCTCGTAAAGCGCTCGCCCTACTACCACACCTACGACTCCGGCTTCGAATCGTGTCCGAAGGGCGCGAATATCGTCGAGCCTCGCGACCCCGCCCGACGCTATCACCGGGATGCACACCGCTTTGGCAATTTCTTCCATGCGGGCGGAATCGACGCCGGACTGCGCGCCGTCACGGGCGATGTCGGTGACGATCGCCGCCGCGACACCGGCGGCGCGGAAGCGCTCGGCCGCCTCGGCGACGGTGAGCTGGCTCGTCTCGACCCATCCTTTGACGGCCAGCCGGCCGTCGCGAATATCGATCGATCCGAAAATCCGTCCCGGGAATTCGGCGCAGGCGTGGCGCAGCAGTTCTGGATTCAGGATCGCGGCCGAACCGATCGAGACGCGATCGGCACCGCTCGCGAAGGTCGCGCGGACCGAGTCGAGCGTGCGCAGACCGCCGCTCACGTCGATTGCGCATTTCACTGCCGCTCGAATTTTCGCGATCGCATCCAGATTCCGCGGCAACCCGGCAATCGCGCCATCGAGATCGACTATGTGGAAAAGTTCCGCGCCTGCCTCCTCGAAGCGACGCGCGGTCGCGCCCGGATCGGAGCCATAGACAGTGGCCCGGTTCATGTCGCCGTGCAGCAGGCGCACGACTTGGCCGCCCTTCAGGTCAATCGAGGGAATTACTGTGAACTTCTCGAACAAGCGGACTATTCCAGGCCGGCGATTTAGCTGAGCGTACCCTTGGTCGACAGCACGCCTGAAAGCCGCGGCTCCCGCGCGGTCGCATGGTCCATCGCGCGCGCCAACGCCTTGAACGTCGCCTCGATGATGTGATGCGGGTTACGGCCGCTCACCAGGTTGAGGTGCAGGTTCATGCCGACCTCGTCGGTCAGCGCTTTCATGAAGTCGTGGACCAGCTCGGTCTGGAAGTTGCCGACCCGCTCCTGGCTGATTGGGACGTTGTAGCCGAGGTACGCGCGACCGCTGATATCGACAATCGCGGTGCAGACGGCCTCGTCGAGCGGCACGGTTGCCTCGCCGAAGCGCTTGATTCCAGCACGATCGCCGAGCGCATCGCGAAACGCCCGGCCGACCACGATCCCCACGTCTTCGACCGTATGATGGTCATCTATATGCAGGTCGCCGCTGGCCGCGACCTTCAAGTCGAAGAATCCGTGCCGCGCGAAACTCTCGAGCATGTGATCGAGGAACGGCACACCGGTCTTTGCCTCGCCGCGCCCGGTCCCGTCGAGCTTGAGCGCGGCGGTCACGGAGGTCTCGCGCGTCTTGCGCTCGACCTCGGCGCTGCGCTTGGCCTTGGCCGGTGCCAGCCGCGCGACCGGTCCCACAGTCTTAGCTTCGCTTCGCAATATTTTGCGTTTGTTTTGCATTTTTCCTGGTACTGAGTGCAGGGGTGCCCCCTGCTTCTACATTTCGATTCCCGCCTGCCGGCTTCACTTTTCCATCGGTCGCGCCGCTGCGAAGTTCTATCGCGCGCGCGTGGCCCTCGAACCCTTCCATCCGCGCCAGGTGCGCGACGGTCGGGCCGAGCGTCGCAATCGCGCCCGTCGACGCCTCGATTATACTGGTTCGTTTCAGGAAATCGTATGCACCCAGCGGCGACGCGAAACGCGCGGCTCCGCCGGTGGGCAGCACGTGATTGGGCCCCGCCAGGTAGTCACCAAGCGGCGCGGGCGTAAGCGGCCCGAGAAAAACCGCGCCGGCAGCTTTGACCTTGGGCAGCCATCGCGACGGATTACGCACGTCGAGCTCTAGATGCTCCGGACCAATCTGGTTGGCAAGGTCGAACGCTTCGTTGAGGTCATCAACCACGACTATCGCGCCGCGCTTGACCAGTGCGGTCTCGACCTGGCGGGCGCGCGGCAAGCTCCTCAGTGCAATTTCAACCGCCTCGGCGACCCGCTCTGCGATGCTCGCGCTGGTGGTCAGCAGCACGGCGGCCTCGTCGCCGGAACCATGCTCGGCCTGCGCGATCAGGTCTGCGGCGATCCA
>DATNLS010000245.1:0-37217 GCA_035602775.1 Candidatus Acidiferrales bacterium
CAACTGTATGCGCGCATCGTGGCCGAGAGAGCGTCGGCCGCGTTCCTGAAAAACTCCGGGTTCGCCTGCCACAGGCGGAGTCGCGCCGCGACGTTGGGCTCGTCCTCCGGATTCGGAATCAACAAATCCGCGAGTTCGCGAGGATACCGCTCCGCGACGCCCGCATTCGCCGACACGATCGCCGGGAGTCCGCAGCACAGCGCCTCATGCACGGCGAGTCCGTACGGCTCGTATCGCGACGGCGCCAGCATCGCGTCGCACGCACGCATCACGTCAGGGACATCGCTGCGAAAGCCGAGGAAGTGAATGCGATCGCTCAGGCCGGCTTCCGACACGCGCCGCTTCCAGAGGAGAAGTTCCGCGCCGTGCCCGACCACCGCCAGGTGCGCATCCCACGCCGAATTCGCGGCGAGCATCTGCCAAGCCCGCATCGCGATGTCGAATCCCTTGCGGCGGTCACCCGGCGCGCCGACGAAAAGTACCACTGGATGCTGCGCCGGCAGTCCGATCTCTCGACGCACCCGCGCGCGATCGCCGGCGGTCGCCGCCTTGAATTCCATCGGGTCGGTGCCGAGATAGACCGTGTGGATTTTGGCCGGGTCGATTCCGAGCTGGTCGACCACGTCCTGCCGCGTGCGATTCGAGTTTGCCACCAGCATCCGCGCTCGCGGCAGCACGTCGCGTTCCTGCGCGACGAAATAAAGGTGCGCCGCGCGATTCTTGATTCTCGGCAGCATCGCCGGCGACGACTCGCGCCGATACGCCGCGTGCACGTAATGCACCCAGTTGATGTCGTCGAATCGGCAATTGCCGCCGTTGGTCACCACCCGGCCTCCGCGACCGCTGACGATACCCGCCCATTTTTTTGCGACCCGGCTGAGCAGCGGTCCCGCTACGAAGTACGAGCCCATGAGCTTCCGCACCTTATGCACGACGACGTTCGGCATCGCTTCGAGCTCAGGATCGACGCGGTATGCGACCAGGTGCGTCTCGGCGCCGCGTTCGGCAACATATCGCGCCAGTGCGTAATTGGCCCGATCCATTCCTCCCGTCTTTACGAAGTCTCCGGTGACAATCAGGTACGGCTTCATCTAACGCGCATTTGGTCGGGCGCGCATTTGGTCGGGACTCGGTTTCCCGCTCGAACTCGCCGCCGCAAACAAGGTCGCATTGAGCATCCAGAATTCCATTCCGCTCTGACTGCCGAAATATGGATAGCCCAGGCAACTCGCCACCGCGGCGACGTCGTAGGCGCAAACCACAGCCGCAAGAATAGCCAGTTCCGGATCGATCGGCTGGAGCGCCAATCTGAAGGCAAACAGAATGGCCACCGAGATTGCGAACAGGTAAACGAGGATCAGCGGCAGTCCCCCGTCCACCAGCCACGCCGTGAACTGTTCTTCCGACCAGATCATCGCCGTGCTGGGATCGGAATTGTCGCCGAAGTAATGGTTCATCATGCCCCAGCGGCCGAGGCCCGCGCCGAGCGGATACTGGGGTAACAGCTCCTCGATCGAGGTCTCGATGAAGCGGCCGCGATTCACATGGTAGACGGTGCCAGGGTCGGACGCCGTGAGGGTGGCGAATCGGTCGGCGACTTCGTTGCCTCCCACCGCGATCGCCCAGGTGAAACCGAAAAACGCCACCACCCCGATCACCGTCACCAGCCGGGTCAGGGTTCCCGCCTCGTACCGGCGCCATGCGGGCAGCGTAGCCCGAATCCTGGCACGCCTGATTGCCAGGACTGCGACCAGTACCGCGGAGCATATGATCAATGTCACCAGGTCCGCCCGCACATGAGAGAGAAAAACGGCAGCCACGCCTACTACCATCGTGGCAATCGTCAACATCCTGCCGCTCCACTTCCTGTACGTCAGCATAAATCCCGCGCCGAACAGCGTCGCGTAAAAGCCCGCTCCTCCTGCCCCGCCCGGGATGTCCGACAGCCCCATCGCGCGGAATGCTGTTTCCCCGTAGGCATTCTGGAACTCGAGACCTTTTACGTACGCCCTGCCCTGATTGAGGATGATGGTGGAAATCGCGGGAGAGAATCGGCCTGGATAGTACACCTGCAGGATGCCGACCACTGCACTTATCGATTGGAAGATCCAAATCATGAGCAAGACGCGGCGCAGAGTGGATATGTCGATCGACAGGCGCGGGACCCAGAACAGCGGACTCAGAATCGCGATATACATCCCGATTTGCGCCGCGCTGGCCGCCATCGTGTTGCCGGTCGGATTGAAGAACTCCAGCACAACAATTGCCAGTATCATTTTGGCGGGCATGAGCGCCGGCGACGGCCGCCCTCTGCCACGCAGCCCGAACAGCACCGCGATGCTGGTGCCGAACACCGCCATCCTGACCAGCACCCGGACCTGTCCGATCGAACCCGACAGCAGCGCTATCTGGCACACGAATCCGAGCGCGAACATCAACTCGACCGCATGGGTGCGGACGAAGCTCGCCGAGGTGCGCCGGCGCGCCAGGGCGTACCGGTCGTCGCTGTATGAGGCCGCTCCGGAGGTCATCCAGCGAACCCGTTTCTATCAGCCATCATCGACATTGTAGCTAGTGAGCTGTTTTCGGTCTGCTGAGCGCCCTTGAAAAGTCACGGTTACGCTTCTGCTGTTGCCGCGCGACTTTCCATCGTCAAAATTCGCGATCATCATTCGCACGCCGGAATCGCAAAGGGCAGCCGCGATTTGATCCATTGAAAACTCGTAGAGTCCGATGTAGCCGAAACCAAGTGGGCGTCCCTTAATGAAGTTTGCTATCGCGTTGCCCAAGGGTAGGATCTTCTTGAGCGACCGCGCGGCCCTCAGTTTAGGCGGAGACCAAAAGACGAAGTGCAAGGATCCAAATCCACCAGGTTCCAGGTGGCTTAGCAGGCCTCTCAAAATTTTGTCGACTCTCTTCGGCGGTATGTGCTGAAACACTATGGTCGAATGAATAAGATCGAACTTTCCTCTCAAGCTGGTGAGATCGTCGTCTGCCAGCAACAGCTCGACATTCCTGATACCCAGCCGATCGCAATTGGCTCCTGCCTCCTCGAGCATGCTAACGGAGATATCGAGACCAACTGCCCGCTCGGCAACCCTGGCTAAGGGAACCAGCAAACGGCCCACGCCACAGCCGTAGTCGAGAACTCGCCGCGGCGCGAAGCCGGCATCGAAATGCGACCGAATTGTTGCCATCACTGATTCGACATGCCCCTCTCCAGTCTTGAAAAATTCCTGCAGGGAACTGTCGGTCAGTTTTGACCGAACATAATGAGCATGGGGAATTACCGCGTAGTAGGGATCGATTTTTGCGGCTTTTTCATACCCCCTATCGCTGCGTTTGGTTGATGCCATGAGTCGCAAACTCTGGAACTTCCCGGAATGCCGAGCGAAAATTTACTGCTCCGCGATTTAGGGTCGCCGGGCCACAAGCGCGAGGTTGTCGCTGAACGCTCTTCCTCTAAATGCCGTTGGCCAATGCGATCGCGCAAAAGGAATTCGTCGATTGTCGGAGTATAGGATCGCAGCGTCGCCGAGATCACAGTCCCGCGCGATTCGGATGAGATCGATTTCGAGCAACGCTGAGATTATCTACTGGTGCCAGTCTTTCTCCAGGTCCACCAGATCAGCGCGAGTCCGGCACTGGATTCTGGCGATGGGCATACGCCAAGCCAACAGCATACCCTTGATAGCTCCCTTGAGGCCCCCGTTCTACGAGCCATCCCAGATCCGTCAGGCGCCGAAAAAGTTCACGATCTATCTCAGGCACTGTCGCGCTCGCATGCCACTCGAAAACGATCCAGCCTATGTTTAATCCGGAAAAGCGTGGATCCATTAGAATTGGATACTCGGCGCCTTCGATATCCATTTTTAACAGATCAATTCGTCTTTCTTTGGCGAACTCAAGAAAGTCTGACATCTCTATCTTTATTCCGAAGGTGCTTGTTCCGAGCGTCGTAGTGGAATGACCGAAGTCGTTTGCTAACAGGCCTTGCCCTTGCGTAACACCAGCCGCGGTTGGATGGATGGAAACGCGTTCCTCCAAATGATTTTTCGCGACGATTTGCGACAGTCTGATCAGATGTGCAGGATGAGGTTCGAAAGCATCGATATGCGCCGTCGGAAAGATTTGCGCGAAGTAGAGAACGCTGAAGCCGACATTAGCGCCCAGGTCAACTATGCATTTGATCTCGTTTCGGGAATTTATAGATAAGGGCCACTTGTAACACTGCATGACGAAAACTTCGTAGGCGACGTTTACGTCGGTAGATGGCTCGGCTTCAAGAGTAATGCGTTGCCCGCTACTAAGGGTCAGGTTAATTTCCCGCTTCAATCGTGCCAATCGCCATCCAATGTAACGCATCCGGCTGCCGAGCGTCATCAAATCCCTCAAGCGCCTGGGAGTACCGGTGGCTCGCGATTCAGAGTCCGAGTGCATCACTTCTTGCCTCTCTTCATTAAAGTGGGATACCCAGCCGCTTAAATTCCTGGGGCGTAGGTGTCAGGGGCGCTCCACAGTTCGGGCAACATTGGAGGTCATCTCAGATCCGAGTTCTCTCTCGATGGAGGCTGATCCCTAGAGTGCTGCTGCTGCACTTAAGAAATCAGCCACATTGAAGTTCCTTCTACTTTCGCGTCGATCGCCCAGACCGGCGACACTATTTTCACGAGATCGGCATCCCGCGTTACATACTGGTTGGCGAGGCTAATGTCGGAACCGCGGCCGGCTAACAGATGGGCTCCAAGAATATACTGCTCGTTGTAAAACTGATCGAGCGAACCGGCGGGATAGTCGTACGGCCAGTAAATGTCATGAAAATGGATACGCACGCCATCGGCAAGTTCCGGTAGAACGTCCATCATCAGAACGGTGACGTCGGAGTTCTGGTACGAACAATGCGAGCTGTCGATGAACAGGATGTCGCCGGCCTCGAGCGTCTGGAAAATCCCCAGATCGATCTCTTCCACCGGATGGCGAATGACCTGGTCGCACAACGCATCGATATCAGCGCGGGGCTGCGGATCGATCGAGACTATTTTGGTGCGCAGTTGGTGATCGCGGATGGCGCGTCGAGCAAAGGAAGTGGAATATCCGGACCCGACCTCGAGGTAGAGCTTGGGATTGTTCCTCACCAGACGGACGTACAGAGCTGCGGCGTCAAGACGCGGCAGCCAGGCGTTTTCCCAACATGGCTCGCCGGCAGTTTGCTCGTGGACGGATATCAAGCGGAGAGAATCCGCCATCGAAGCGATATCTCGAAGCTCGTTCGCGAAGACTTCACGCCGTGCGTCCAGCATCGCCTTGAACTGCTTGTGAGGCCGCCCCAATGCGTAGCGCGGTAGAAACCGCACCGGATATCTCAGAGCCAGATAGGACACTGGCCCGTCTCCCGGAGGTCCGGCCGGACCTATTCCGAGGGCAGCCTTGAGCCGCCAGCGCGGATAAAGACGCATCAATGTCCGCACCCGCGCGCAAAGGTGTATGAGTCTGCTCCAGGGTTCATTTCAGAATCACTGGGGCAGTGGTGCGGGTCTCTCTCCAGGCCCACCAGATCAGCACGAGTCCAGCAGTGGCGAGGAGCGCAGCGACGGCAGCGCCGAAAGCTCTCGGAATGCGTGCCAACGGTAGCATCCACCACCACACGGCGACGATTCGCAGTGTCCTCCACGAGCCTTCGGAATTTTCGGGTTCGCCCGCGTGTTGGACCAACTGGCGAACGTCGGTTTGCCGGGCGTCGCCTAACTCTCGCGACATACTTCCCCATATCCGCACGAACGGCGCCTGGGTCAACGACCAAAGGGTGTCCTTGGGCATCTGGTGGGCAATCAATTCTTCCTGGTACAGCCGCTCATAGTATGACACGAGGGTCGGGGCGTTTATAAGAAAGCCGAGGGCGGTGAGCGCGATCAATGCTTTGCGGGATTTGCCTTCGAGCAGACTACCGAGCGCCATCAAACCCGGCAATGCCGGCAGCAGATACCGCGGGCCCCATGACCATCCCCCGGGCGAGTCGCGCCAGACCGCATAGACGCCAAGGTAGGCGATTGCGATTGACACGATAAGCAGGATGTCCAGCCGCTTTAGATAGCTCGCACTCAGCCCACAGAGCGCCAGGACCACGGGGCAATACCATGCGATGCCCCGGCCGGGGCTTACCAGCAGTACAGCTATTCCGCGGGGCAGGCCGCCAAGGGCGAACGACGCGTTCTGACCGAAAGTGAGTGGATTACCGAAGCGGAGGTAGTTGTAAAGGAAATAAATCGCGATACCGCTGGCGGTCCCGATCAAGGCAGGAAGCGAGGACCTGAGCGACCGGTCCTTTAGCGCCGCATGCGCGGCAAGGATAACTCCTATGATGGCACCGGTAGGTTTCGTCAGTACGGCTAGGGCCGCGCAAAGGCCGACCTTGGAGCGTTCACGCTGGCTGCCAAGCTCGAGGTAGATCGCCACGGACGTTATCAGCGCCAGTAACGGCTCGGCAAAGAACTCGCGGGCGTATACGAGAGCTATGGTGCCGAAAGCAAACGCCGTCGCGGCGACGACACTTCCGCGCCGCGAAGCTCCTAGCCGTGAAGCGAGCATGACCACCATGCCCGTCGTGGTCCCAATCAAAAACGGCGGCAAGATCAGGGCGAAGGCTTCGACTGTAAAATGCGGCGGCAGATGCATCAGGTGGGCGAAGATCATTCCCAGTGCGACCAAGGGCAGCGCCAGAAGTGATAGCAGTGGATACCAGTTCGAGTAGTAGAACCCTCCAAGACCGGCCGATCCCATTGACTGTGGAACCGTGAGACTACCGTGCGTGACGAGCGACTCGGATACCGCCAGCATCGAAAGGCCGTCAACTGAGTAGATAACCGGCGAGAGAAAAGCGAGAAAAAAGAGCGTCGTTCCCACTCCGATCACGACGGCATCCGATAGCACGTGATCCGCGTTTTGCGCCTCCAATTACAGTTCTCGTTGGTGGTTCGCGATGGCAGTCGTCGAGTCGGCGGACCGGCTGCTCTGATTTCCGATCATCGCTTCGCGATAAGCTTCCAAACATTTTTCAGCCGCCGCGTCCCAGGTGAACAAACGCAGTACGCGCTGACGAGCCGCCTCGCCCATTCGATCGGCTTCGACGGAATGCGTCATCAGCCATTGGATTTTCTCGCGGAGCGCCGATGGATCATTTGGCGGCACGATGAATCCGGTGACTCCGTCCTCGATTAGTTCAGGCAGGCTTGCGACGTTGGTCGCGATTGCGGGCCGTCCGCACGCCATTCCCTCAAGCAGGGAGAGCCCGAGCAGCTCGGTATTCGGATGCGACGCGCCGAAGACCGATTGGTAGACGCTGGCGCTGACGACGCAGAGCGCGCCCTGGTACGCTCGCAGCAATTCGGCGTCGTCGCAGTGCTCGTCGAAGATCACGTTTTTCCCGGCCGCTCGCTCGGTAAGCAGCTTGCGGTAATCCGCGGCATGCCGGTATGGACGCCCGATCACGCGCAGGCGCATCGGGCCTTCGATCGCATCGATCAGATAGTTGATACCCTTGTGCGGCAGCAGACGGCTGACGATGACGACGTCGTTGGTTCGCGGCACACTCGCATCAGGATGGAACCGCTCGGGATCGACGCCACCATAGATCACACGCGCGTTCGGCAGACTGTCGTGACCCGCGAGCCGGCGGGCGAACTGACTAATGTGCAAATGCTGCGCAAACCAGTCGCGCGTATCGGTAACGCGATGCAGTCCGTAGCCGCCGCCGCCAAGATCGGTAGTGAATATCGGCTTGCGCATCACTTTGCCGAGAATAGCTACGTAACTGGCTATCATCGTGTAGGTTTGGTGAACGTGAACGAAATCGGCACTGGCTATTGATGAGAACAGGAACGGATTCATCGGATCGAAGCGAAATCGGCGAAAGTTTATCCAGTTGCGCATCGTTCGAGTCGCGAGCGCGCCATCGATTCCGCGGCGCGGCGATGATCCAAAAGTCAGCAGCGTGGTCGGAACCTTGCGCGCCATCGCGCGTGCCAGCTCGACGACGTATCGCTCGGCGCCGCCAAAGAACATGCCGTCGTCACCAAAAGCCGCCGCCGAAATGTGGAGCACGCGAGGTCGAAACTCGGCCACCAGCTATGACCCTTGGCTTCGGATTTTCCGACTCTCGCCGCACAGATTGAGCAGGGCCCTGCGCAGGAGATTCATCTGCTGCTGCGGATCGCAAAGCTCACGCGCTCGCGCCGGGCCTGCGTTTCCCAGCCGCCGGCGCTCTCTATCGTCGCCGACCAGCCTTCCGAGCGCGGCAGCCAACGCAACCGTATTGTTCGGAGCAACCGTGACGCCGCATGAGTCATTCACGATTTCGATCGCGCCGCCAAGCTGCGTCGTGACCACGGGCAGTCCGGCATAGAGCGCCTCGATGAAGGCAATCCCGAACGGCTCGGGAGAAATATTCGGCTGGCAATGGATGTCCGACGCGGCGAGCAGCCGGTCAACGTCGTCGCGATTGCCCGCGAAGCGAATTCGATCCTCAATACCCAGTTCAGTAGCAGTTGCGCGCAAGCTGTTCAGGTAATGCTGTTCGGACTCGCGCTGCGCGCCGCCTACTAACCAGATAGTCCACTGACTATTCGACTTGATAATCGATGCGGCCTGCAACAGTAGCCGTTGACCCTTCCATTCCTGCATCCGTCCGGTGTGAGTGATGACAACTGAGTCAGCCGCAGTAGTCAGTTCGGATCGCACCCTGTCGCGATCGGACTGCGAGTAGCTAATCGACGGCGCCGCGACTGGGCAGTGCACGACCTCGACCGGGAACGTCGAGAACACGCCGCTGAATGCCCGCGCGGCGAAGTGACTGGTGCAGATGACCAGTTCGGGACCGGCGTAGCGAGCCCATTGTTCGAGCCAATGGCGTCCGTTCGACGCCATGTGCTGCCACATCGCAACCGGCACGCGCGCCGCTCGCGCCACTGAACCGAAAAGCGCCTGGGTCCAGGCCATGTGGCACACGACCGCGTCGTAACTGCCGGTCGAAAGGATTTGACGCAGCCGACGGCGCGCGCGCATCACGGTAAGTGGATAACGGACGCGCACCTCGCCCAGCATATGGAGCGGAACGCCCGCGCCGGTCAGCTCGCGGCTCAGGCGTCCCTCGAAGCACAGCGCAAATTCGGGCTCGACCTCGGGCGTGAGAGCACGGTTGCGCGCCAGCGTCGCCAGCAGAGTCTCGACCCCGCCGAACATGTTGCCCGCGTCGATATGCAGCACGCGCATTGATTCAGTTCCGCGCCGCGTCGAGTCCTTCGTAAATCGGGATCAGCTCGCGCGCCATGCGGGCGCGATCGAAGCGAGCCTCCGCGGTTTGGCGCGCGGCCGCGCCCAGGCGCGCTCTCATCGGCGCGTCGCACACCAGTTGACGGATCGAATCCGCCAGCGCCGCCGCGTCACCCGGCGCGATCGCGATTGCGTCCTGTCCGGAGGTCACGATTTCCAGCGCGCCACCCGCCGCCGCCGCGATCACCGCCTTGCCGCATGCCATCGCTTCCGCGATCACGCGGCCGAACGGTTCAGGACTGGTGCTGGCGTGCACTACGATATCGAGTGCGCGAATCGCCGCCGCCGGCTGGTCGACGAAGCCGGTGAAGCCCACGTTGCCGTCGAGCGAGAGAGTGTCCGCGAGACGACGCAGTTTCCCTAAATCAGCCTGGCTGCCGCGCGTGCTGTAGAGGCTGCCGCCGATGACGTAGCCACGCACGAGCAGATCCCGCGGAAGCATCGCAAGCGCGCGCAGAAAAATCTCGTGCCCCTTCCATTGCGCCATCGTCGCGAGCAAACCGACTCGCACCAGCTCGCCCGCCGGACGGGCCAGCGCGGACAGCGCGTCCAGATTGGCCGCAGCGCCCGCGGGGTTGAACGTCTCGAGGTCGATGCCATTGAGAATCGCCACGGTCCTGGGAATTTGCGGACACGCCATGCGTAAGTCGTCGGCGACGCTGCGCGAATTGGTGACAGCGACCGCGCATCGCCGCGAATGCATCGCGAGCAGGCGCGACATTGCCGGACGATTCCCCACGTAATCGCGCACGTGCCAGATGATCGGCACCGACTCAGGCGCCGTCCACGCAGCCAGGATGTGCGCCTTGAAGCCGTTGGAATGCACCACGTCGGGACGCTCCCCCGAGATCGCCGCGCGCAAGGCCGGCACATGCGACAGCGCCGCGATCCCCGCGCGGCCAAGTCCCACAACAAACTTCGCTTTCGTGGTCCGCATCGCGCCGTCCGACGAGCTGGCCACCGCGGAATCGCCGAATTGCGCCAGCCCCGCCGGATACTCGAGCGCCCAGGCCGCGACTCCGATTTCGCGCGCGGCTTCGATCAACGGGCCGTCCTCGCCCGCTATCAGCGACAGCTTCCAGTCCGGCCGCAGCGCGCGCACCTCGGTCATGACGTCGAGCAGACTGCGCTCACCGCCGCCAAACTGCGCTTTCGGATTTAGGTAGAGAATCTTCACGCGCGTGAGGCGACCGCGGTGCCGCTACGGCGTCTGGGTTCCTGCCGGCGCGGAGGCGTTGGCGAACCTTTTGTGGAAATCGTCGGCGTGAGCTTTGTAAGCCGCGTTGTCCGGCGCGAGTTGCGCTGCGCGCGCGTACGCCTTGTCGGCGTCGGCGTAGTTGTATGCCTTCTCGTCCGCGCCGCCTAGTATTTCGTAAGCCACCGCCGAATCCGGCCGTAACTGGATCGCCGTGGTCAGCACGGTCACGGCCTGGTTGAAATCATGATTCTCACTGTAGAGTCCGCCGAGGCGGATCATCACGTCGAACGAGTCAGGACGTTCGGCGGCGATCTGTTTGGTCGCGGCGATCGCAGACGGCAAGTCGCCCATTGATTGCGCGGCGCCCGCGAGCATTGTCTCCATCGCGTAGCTGTCGATGCCGTTGTCGATCGCCTGCGCGACGGTGTGCTTGACCCCCGCGACATCCTTTTGCGGCACATACACATTCATCGTCAGCGCGTAGTACGCGGCTGTGTCGTCGGGCTCGATTGCTATCGCCTGCTGGAGAAGTGACTCCGCGCGTTTGAAATCGGATCCCCGCGACGCCGCCGACGCAGCGTTCAGCAGGTAGGTGTACTGCGTGTGAGAGTCGCGCGCGTGCTGCGCCGCGCTGGCATAGAGCGACGCTTCGTCGGAATATTTTCCGACCCCGTCATAGAATGTGGCCGCAGCCTCGAGTGCGCCGGGAACCTGCTCCGCCGTAGCGCGCGTGATTCCTCGCTCGATTGCGTCGCGTTCATCCGGCGACAGCCATCCGATTAGCCGATCCGACATATAAGGATGCGTCTGTGGCGCCGGCGAGTTGTACACTGAAAGCTCCATCTGCTCGAGCGCGTCGTTGCCGCGGCCGGCGACCGCCAGGTCGCGCATGTAGGCGTCGCGCGTGTACGGATTCATCGGGTCGAGCGCGAGCGCGATCTGCCTCTCGCGCAGTCGGTCTGCCAGCGGCATGCGGGAGCCGAGCGCGTCCGCCGTCGCTTCATGGGAAAAGGTGTTTGCCGGGTACAGCAGCAGGATCGATTTCGCCTGCGCGGGCGAAACCGGCGGCAGCAGATTGTACGGATAGGCAACCGAGGGCTGCACGAAGGTCGCCATCAGCATCGCGATCGCCGCTATCGGCACCCAGGTTCGCGCGAACTTTCCGCGCGCCGGCTGGAATTCGCCGCCGTTGGGATCGTCGTCGATAGTCCACGCCCACGAAACCCTGACCGCGAGTCCGAGAATCATCGCAAAGAAAAAAGCGATCGCCGGAATCTGCAAATCGAAATCGAAAAACTCGACCACGCACATGACGACCAGCGCCGCCACCAGCGCCGCCTGTATCGGTAAAATTCCTAACGGCAGTTGCGCGAACCTGCGATAGATGAAGATCGCCGATCGCAGCAGGAACCACGCCACCAGCGCCAGACCGACGATCCCGGTCTCGGCGATCATCTGCAGGTAGTCGTTGTGCGCCTCTGAAAAATAAAGTTCCGACCACGGCCGCGCCCGGTAGCGGGTGAACAGCTCAGGCCACGTCCGCAGTCCTGTCCCCACCGCGGCAAAATCCTCGACCATTCTGAGTCCGTTAAGCCACGTATTCACCCGGCTAGGCAAACCGGCGTCGGCATCGACCGAGTTCTGTACCCGCGAGCTCACCTGGCTGCGGCCGCTGGCTCCGATGAACAGCATCGCGAGCAACAGCATGCCAACCGCGCCCGCCACCGCAATGCGTCGAGACCGGGTTGCGCGCTCGCGGTCCTCCTCTCCGCGCGAATTCAGGACCATCACCATCGCCACCCCGAGGACGAGGCCGATCCAACCCGCGCGCGATTGGCTCAATATGATCGCGGCCATCAGCACGAACGACGTCACGCTGCATGCAATCCGGTACCCGTTCGACCATCGCGCGGACACTAGCGGACTGCCGAAGAACGTCCCTGAAATCGCGAGCGGGAAAATCATCGCCAGGAAGCCGGCGAAATGATCGGGGTCAACGAACGGGCCGCTCGCCCGCGGCACCACGTCGAGCATCGGCGCGCCCCAATCGAGCGGCACGAAGAACCACAGGATCCTGCCGTTCCAGGTCGCCTGCTGAATCAGTCCAATTGTCGCGATCCCCAAACCCACCGCTATGAAGACCGTCACGACCGACCCCACCAGCCAATTGCGCTCGACCTTCGACGCGGCTGCGCCGATCGGCAGGAACGCCACCAGCACGAACAGCGCCCCGCACGCGGCAAACATGATCAGCCCCGACCACGACAGCTCCGGCGCAATAGAAAGCGGCCGCCATCGCGTCGAGTAAATTTTCGAAAGCCGCTGTGAGCTTCGATCTGAGTAAGTGCCGCCTGTCTGGCTGGTGTTCGGCGCAGTCGGTGCGGTCTCCGATTTCGGCGCGAATGGAATCGGCGCCCCAGCCTTCACTTCCTTGACCGTAGGCAGCACGACCGTCGCGGCGTTGCTCGACGCAGCACCCGCGGCTACCGGTTTGAGAGAACCCTCGAGCCCGGCATACGGCGTCTGCGCTGGCCATCCGGGAAATACCTGCTCGTATAGCCGGTAGGTCGATGGCGAAAGGACATGAATCGCGACCGGCGGCAGCGGGATCAACTGCAGCAGGGCAAACGCGAGAAACGCCACGATTGGAATCGCGAAGGTTCGAAGCTGTATAGCGATCTCCTCCGGCTGCCCGTCGCGCGCCGCCCGTCCAAATGGCCACAACAGCATCAGCGCGAACGCCAACGCTTCCCCGATCTTATATGCCCACGGATGGACCGCTCCGAACGCCAGCGGCATGAACACCGCCAGGAAGACAATGCCGGCCATCAGCAGCGTCCGGCGCCTGCGGCTTTCGGGCACGCGACTCGAGTCGGTCATTGGATTTTGCGGATTTTACGCAGGATGAGGATTTTCGCGCGGCGCGCCCGATCAAATCGAGCGCCCGACGGAGACACTAGGCGGGATCTGGACCGTCGGAATCCTTGTAGGGCATATCGAACTCGGGATCGGCTTGCGTGTAGTGATTGTAGTAGTGCGAGTAGTGCCCGTAATTCGGATGTTTCAAATCTATCTCGTTGAGCAGCACGCCGAAGAGTTTTGCCCGCGCGTATTCCAGCTTAGCGCACGCCATCTTCACGTGATGCTTCGAGGTCTTGGTGCTGTTCACCACCAACACCACTCCGTCGACCACCGTGGCCAGCAGCAGCGCGTCGCTCACCGGCATCACCGGCGGCGAGTCGAGGATCACGACGTCGTGTTGATGAGAAACCATCGCGAGCACCTGGCTCATCCGCTCTGACCCCAGCAATTCAGTCGGATTCGGCGGCAGCGAGCCCGCGCTCATGAACGAGAGGCCGTCGACCACCGTCGTCCTGATCACGTCCTGCACTTCGCAGGTGCCGGTCAGCACTTCGGTCAATCCGGAAGAGTTCTCGAGCGCCAGCACGCGATGACAACGCGGCTTTCTGAGATCGCCGTCAATCAGCAGCACTCGTGCGCCGGTCTGCGCGAACATCGCCGCCGTGTTGGTGGCAGTTACGGTCTTGCCCTCCGAGCTGTGCGCGCTGGTGAACAGTATCGTCTTTGGCGGCGCGCCCGCCCGCGACAGCATCAGCGCCGTCCGGAAACTGCGATACGCCTCGCCGACCAGCGAGTACGGGTTTGCAACTCCGAGCAGCTCGCGCCCGTAGCCTATTTTCTTGACGCTGTTGTCGTCCGGCAGCGCGGGAACTCCTTTCGCCTTCAGGCGATCCTCCGGCAGCAGGGGCGTTCCCTTCGCCTTCAAGCGAAGGTTGGCGAATGACGGAATCGCTCCGATGTTCGGAACCCGCAGGTAGCGCTCGACCTGCTCCGGCGTCTTGAGGGTCGTGTCCAGGTATTCCAGTCCGAAGACCAGTCCAATCACGGCGACCAACGCCAGCGCAGAGTTGCGCATGGTCATGCTGAATTTTCTAGGACTCGACGGCGCGCCCGGCGTTTCCGCCGGATCCACGATTATGATGTTCGAGGTCTGCGACTCGGCCGCCAGCCCGATTCCCTTCATGCGCTCGAGCACGCTCTCGTAGAGCTCGCGGTTGGTATCAACCTCGCGCTGAAGAATCGCGTATTCGACCGCGGCGTCGTTGAGCCCGAGCGCCTGCTGGCGCTCCTTGTCCATCTCGGTCTGGAGCTTTTTTTCCTTGTCCGACGCGGCCTGGTAAGAGCCCTGGATCCCTGAGACGACGCGCGAAATCTGGGCGTCGAGGCGCCGCTGCAACTCCGCCCTCTTCGCCGCCAACTGCATCATCGGCGGATAGTCGGGCTTGAACTTTTTCCCCATGCTGGCGTAGTCGGCGTCGAGTGAATTCAATTGCTCTTCTGCCGTCTGAACACCGCCATCGCTCATCACCACCGGCATCGAATCGTACTTGCGGCTGTTGATGAGCTGCATCTGCGCTTCGAGTCCGATCCGCTCGACCTGCGCCGTGGTAAGGTCCTTGCTCAATTCCGAGACGCGGTCGAGAACCACCGTCTCCTTGCCGTCCAGCGACATCAGCCCGGGGATTATTCCCTTCGCGCGGCGGTAGTCGTTGAGCGCGACCTCCGACTTCTCGAGGCTGTCCTTCAGCTCGCCGAGCCGCTCCTTGAGAAAATTCTCCGCTTCCTCGTTGGATTGGCTGCGAAGCTCGATTCCCAGCCTGATGTATCCGTGGGCGTGCGCGTTGGCGAGCTTGGCCGCCAGAGTTTTGTCGGACGAAACGTACCCGATCGCTACCAAATCGGTATCGGTAATCGGCTTGATCTGCAGGCCACTCAGGTAAGCACTGATCAGGTTCGGCGGAACTCCGTTGCTCACCGTATGATCGACCACTGGCGGCGGCGCTTTGCGCCCCTTGGTGTGATTGAGCCATTGACTGACCGACGACAGCGCCGACGAAATCAGGCCCGGCTGCGGCGCAGGTCCCATGAACGCCTTGTTGGATTCCAGGTTCTCGGCCCGAATTACGTATGCGGCCAGCGTCCGGCTGCGTAGAATCTCGTATTGAGTTTTCTGGAAGTTCTCGTACATGTCGCTGTCGTACATGTCCTGTAACTGATCCTGCGACGCGTCCTTGCCTTCCATGATCTGCGGAGTTCCCGGCTTCAGCAGTATCGTCGCCTGCGCCGTGTACATCGGCGTCTGCATGTAAGCGTAGATCGCGGTCAGAACCATCACCCCGAAGACCACCCCGATCACCAGCGCCAGCCGCTTTCTGACTACGTGCCAGTAGCCGACCAGATCGATCCCGCCTTCTTCCTCGTCGAAGTTCCCCGGGCTGAATCCGGGCACGCGAAGAGGATCGTCGAGCTGTCCGGTGCGCCGAATGAAGTATGGTGACGGTTGCGTCATATCAGTACTCGCGCCCTAGAAAGCAATAGCCGGCAGCGTCGGCGCGATGCCCTTCAGTATGTTGTACACGACGTACGGACCAATCTTGGCGTCGGAGTATGGAACGTCGATTACGTCATTCGCTCGAACCGGGATGTCGGGATCCGCACCGGTGGCAATCTTGTCCAGGTTGACAGGTATAGCAACCTTGTTGCCATTGGCGTCGCTGCGCATCAGCGTCGCGTCAGCTTCATCGGCTGCATACATCGCTCCTCCTGCCGACCCGACCGCTCCCAGCACCGTCAGTCCGGAACCGACCTGGAAGTAACCCGGCCGCTGTACCCACCCGGTCACCATAACGTTGCCGCCTCCAGGGACCACGACTATATCGCCAGGCTCCACCGGCATGTTCATGAAACGCCCGCTTCCGGTCATCGCGGTGGCCTTCAATGGAATCACGACCGCCGGGCCGTTGCTGACGCTGTTCTGAAGATCGTCGAGAGTCGGCGCGTTTTGCGCTGGCGGCACAGTCGGCGCATCGGCGGGAGGATCGGCATGCGGGTCGCCATTATCCGCAGTGCTCACCGGGCGGCCCGCGTCCGAGGCCGGCGACGAAATCGACTGCGAGATCCGCTGAAGCTTGAGCGCCTCGCCGCTGACCTGCGGCATGATTACGACCTCGTCGGCCGCCGCGGGCGTCGTGCCGCCCGCCTGCGTCAGCACGTCGATAATCGTCTCCCCGGCTCCACTGAGCGTAACCAACCCGGGCGACCGGACCGCCCCAACCACGGCAACCTGCCGGCTCTTGTAAAACTTGACGAACAGATCGACCTGCGGATCGTACATGTATTTGTCGAGCGCGTGCGTCAGCTTGTCGCGCAGGTCCTGTTCCGTCAGTCCTGCCGCGCGAACCGTTCCGATCAAGGGCAAGTCGATGTTGCCTTCGGTCCCGACCCTCACCGTGCGCTCCTTGAAGTCGTCCACGCCGGGCACTGAGATCTGAATCACGTCGCCGACGCCAATCGGGTAGTCGGTTGACGAGGGCTGCGACCGCACAGCCCACAGAGCCTGCAACCGCTCGAGGTTCTTGGGCGAACTGGCAACGCTCGGAACGCGATCTTCCGACACTGCGGGCGCCCCGCCCGCTTGAGCCGGCCCTGACGATACGGTGCTGGCCGATGCCGCGGCTTGAGGAGCTTGAGCAGGCGGCGCGCTCGCGCAACCGATCACCGCAGCGGCCGCGATCACGCTAATTCCATGTAATGACCAACGAGTCACGTGTCTGATCATTTCTATTTTGAAACCTTCGCGTCCGGCGTGGCTCCCAGTTTCGCAATCGCCAATGGTGCCGCCGTTTTGGACAATCCCCAATTCACCGTCAGGCCATCCGCGGGCACGTACGACATCACCGATTGCCCCTTCAACCCGAGCGTGTAGATTCCCGGCTTGAGACCGCGAATCTCGTATGAACCCTGAGCATCGGAAACCCCCAATCCGGCGGCCGCGCCCGACGAGTCGATCACCGAAACCTTGACCCCGACCGCCGGTTCGCCGCTGTCAGTCGCAACACGGCCAACTAAATCCGCGCACGTTGCTGGCGTAGGGCGTATTATTGCGAAGATTCCGGCGAAGGCCAATGCCGATAGCACTTTTGTTCGGGCACGCGTCCGCCCTCCCGTCATATGGGCGCTCGCATAAAAGACTTTAGAATCCATGTTTCCTACCCGTTCGTTTCGGCGAAAATGAACGAGCTTCAGCGTCGCCAAACCATCCGCGCCCACGCCGCGATCTCATCCGGTCTCGCAAATTGATCGCGCATCGCTTTGGCCGGTGATCTTCTAAGAAAATTAACCTTGAGGAAAACGGAAATACGCCACGACCGCAACACTGCCCTCGACCCTCAGCTCAAGGAAGGAAGAATAAGCGCCAATCTGGTTGCATTGAGAGAAATTATATCGGCCCGGATCGATCGCCCGGATGCTATCAACTTCACAGACGCTAAAGCAAGTGAAGTGTTCCTATGTGTAGACGAAATATAGTACGACGCGAGAACGCTCGCAGAGTCTCAATTGCAGCTCAACACTACCGCGTCGGTGTTGGTGCCGGTGAGCAAGATACTGCCATTGCTTGGGACACCCAGCGTCACCGTATTTGACGGAGTGGTCGCATCACGCGCGGCGCAAACACTCGTGGTCGTCACGCATACGTTGCTGAACGTCGCGCTGCCCGACGACAGCGTAATCTGGCCTTTGCACGGAATTACCTCCGCGGCGCCGGCGGTTGAGGATAGTGGCGCGCTGCCCCATCCGGAGAAGGTCGGACTCATCATCACGGCCGTGCCGTGTACGGTGCCGGTCGATTGTATTATCTGCGTCGGCGATCCGCCGTTGCTGGTTAGTAGTGTGCCGAAGAAGTTGACGGTGCCACCGCTGTCGAGATCGGCTACTGCCGACGAATCCTCGGCCTGCGGATTGCCACCCGTGACGTTGAGAATGCAGGTATCAGAGTTAGCCAGCACGTCGAGCGACGTGAAGAGGTTGGCGCTATCCTCGGCATCATCCACCGGATCTTGCAAGGTCACTCCGTTCGCGCCGCCGCTGATGCAATTCTGCACAAAGCCATAGCGCGAAGTTGTATTATTGCCTTGAATGCAAATCGGATTGACATAGGTGCCCGAAGGAGCAACCTCGCAGGCCCATTCAGTGCTTACCTTGGTGCCAGACCATGAATTGAGGCCCGTTCCATCCGCGATTCCGTAGCGGCCTCCGTTGCTGAACACCGTGATGTTTGAAAAACGGTTCTCATAGGCCAGGTTGAAGGTCTCGAAGCCAACGTCCACCGGCTGCATCGCAATTGAATCGAACATGCTGTCATGCCCGCTAACGTACATGACACCCGAAGTGTCGGCGCCACCGGGCCGGATACCCATCTGCCGCATCCCATTCAACTCGATAAAATAGTTTCCCGATGAAGGCCGGTTCGTGTTGAAGCCGAATAGCCAGCCGTAACCAAAGGTCGCATAGGCGGTGTCGTAAGCCTTGATAAAGGGCGCGCCGCCCGGCGCCTGCTCGCCGTTGGTGAGAATCAGCGTGTTAGAGTCGCCTGTGAAGGCCGCGCTCGGCACGGTCGCGATCGTTCCCGTGTACCGCGCGATATTTGAGACGCGTACCGAGTACACCTTGCCGTCGATTGCCCCTTCGCTAAAGCTGGCTGAATCCGGCCATCCCTCCGGCACTGCACCAACGTCAACGTCTTCAGTCGGGTCTTGTACTATCGTGCCAGTCACGGCAACCGTCACGTCCGCATTGCAGTTCGAAGCACCGGGTAGGCAGAAGTATTCTCTGAGATGAGAGCCGTCATAGGTTAAGGCGGCATAGTAGGTGGTGTTAGCGGTAGGGGCGCCGTTGAATCCGGCGCTAAAGTTGCCGCCAGTAGTGTGAAGGTGAGCAGCTATTTGGCCTGAGTTGAGGCCTAAGGAAAATGCCGATACCTGCCCGACCGACGCGGAAGGTATGGAACCGCTCCCAACCATCACGCCCGAAGTGCTTGGCGAAGGTGAGGTAAAGAACAGCTCGACCGTGAATGCCGGCAGGCCGTTCAGATTCATTCCGCTCGGCGAGCCGGCGGGGCCGTTCACACCGTCCCACTCGCGCAGGTTAATCCATTCCTGATGCGTTCGGTCGGCCGTGAAATCGAAGCTGTTGTAGGTTGAAGGATCGCCGCTCAGGAGACGAGTCGCAAGCGGTATTCCAGCATAAGCTTGCGCCGCAAAAGCCACGGTCGGACCGAAGTCGTAGGTTGGCGAAAGGGCCGAGGAGTACATCCCACTGCCTTGCAAAGTGAGTGCGGCGCAGTTGACCCAGAGCGGATAGGTCATTTTGTAAGAACCGGGAGGAAATAGTACCGTCGTCGCGCTTACATGAGCGTCGGATACGTTGTTACCAAGGCACGCAGCGTTCACTGTGCGTTGCAGAGCGGAGGCGTCGTCGGTGCCGAACACGCCGCTGCCCGTCGCGCCGAAGTCAGTTACGTTATAAGTTCCGTTGACGCTGAAGCTATTGAGCGTGTCCGACCCGTCCATCTTCGCCCCCGCCATCGTATTGACCTGCGCGCCCGTCTGACCCGAATAAACCGGAGCCTTGCCGCCCAGCACGGTCTGCACAGTAGGCGCCGGCAGAGTTCCGCTCAGGTCTCCGCCGGTCAACGCGGTGGAGGTCGAAACCGGTACCTGACCACCTAGCACCGTACTTACCACGGGATTCGGCAGCGAGCCGCCTAAGTCCCCACCTGAGGTCTGCCCGAATGGGAGCGCATCACCGGTGACCGTCCCATTGGCCAACGACGTGACCTTGTTGCCATTCGCGTTGAGACTTGATTCAAGCGTGTTGATCGTGCACGACCACTGTCCGCGGGTTCCCAACGCCCATGCGCCTTCTCCCCCGTTTCCGCACGGTGTCGTCCGCTTGCAATCGTTGCAGTAGAGGATGACGCCGTCCTGTTCGGCCGGCAAATTTGCGAAGCTTGGAGCGACGACCATCGGCAAGATAGGTTGGGTTCCCGAGAGGCGATTGTTGATGGCCTCGCGGAACTGGAGGCCGGCCCCGACCCCGGTGAAGTTCGGGATCGGTTGGTACGCTCCGGGCGGCGGAATGTTCTGCGCGCTTGCGCTCGAGAGCGCAAGCGCTACTAGCGCAAATACAGACATTGAAAGAACCGGCCGCCAAGTCCGTTTCGAGCACATCAATGATACCTTGCAGCGGACTGTCGGGCGGTTAAGGAGCGAACTCAAAGGCTGATCGTAAACAATGCGGGCGGTGATCGAAAATACTCGAACATCGACGATAGTATCCCATCATAATCTGGAAAGCGTAAGGCGGAAAAGTTCAGGGGGGGAGAATAGTCGCCTGCGCGGCGGGCGGCAGGGGGTGACCCCTGCACCCAGTGATAAAAGAGCAAAGTAGTGCGCGGCGCGCTACTTTGCTCTCAGGGCCGTGGGAGATTCTAGGGGCCCGTCCCCGTGAGGGTTATGTTGTGCGGGCTGGTTGGATCGTTGCCGACGGTTACCGCCATGATGGCGCTCTCGGAGGAGCCGCCGGCCGTTGGGGTGAACGTCACGGCGATCGTGCACGAGGAGTTGGGCGACACCATCGGTCCGCAGGTGCCGCTGCCGGTTACAGAGAAGTCGGTCGCGTTCGTGCCGCTGATGCTCTCGCTCAGCGGCAGCGCGAATCCGGAAAGGTTGGTGACCGTCGTCTTCAGCGTCTTTGACGGGACCTTCGTGGTCAGCGAGCCGTACGCCAGCGTGGCCGGCAGGACGGTCGCGGGGATCGTCGGGCCGGTGGTGATAGCAACCGGGTTGGGACTCAGCGGATCAGGGCTGTCGGCGACCGACAGCGTCGCGGATTCCGTTCCCAGCACGCTCGGCGAGAAGCTGACGATTATCGAGCACGACGTGAGCGCATCAAGGGTCGTGCCGCAGGTCCCTCCGCTCACCGAGAAGTCTGAGGGGTTGGCACCGCTGAAGGATTCGTTGAGGGCCACCGGTTGGCTCTGATGATTGGTCACGCTGAAGGCCTCGGTACCCTTGGCGCCGAACTTCACGTCGCCGAATAGCAGGCTGCTCTTGGTGGTCGTCAGACCCGCGATGCCGGTGCCGGTGAGCGTTACGTGCTGGGGGCTGGTGGTCGCGTTGTCGCTCAGTGTTAACGATGCGGGGCGCGCACCTACAGCATCAGGAGTGAACGACACTCCCATCGTGCAATTCGTTTTGGGCGCGATGGTGATTGGAATCGCGCCGCAGGTGCTGGTGCCGCTCAGGGCATATTCGGAGTCCGACGGTATCGCGCTCGAGACGACCAGCGGATGGGTAGCCCCGGTGTTATAGACCGTCACCGTCCTCGTCAGATTCTGCCCGACCGCGACATTGCCGAACGCAAGTGATGCGGTCACGCTCATTGAGGTAGTAGGGATCGCGGTCGGAGTTGCGGTGGCCGTAGCAGTTGCTGTTGCGGTTGCAGTCGCGGTGGCAGTAGCTGTCGCCGTTGAAGTGGGCGTAGGCGTTGCGGTGGCGGACGCCGTGGCCTTCGACGTGTTCGTAGCGGTGGCAGTCGGCGTCGAGGTGCCGGTCGCGGTGGCTGTGTTAGTTGCAGTTGCCGTGACCGTAGGCGTGGGCGTGTTGGTTGAGGAGGCGGTCGGAGAGGATGTGGGAGTTGCGCTAGCGGTCGCGGTCGGAGTGCTGGTCGCCGTAAGAGTAGCAGTGGGGCTGGCGGGCGCTACTGTGAGCGTCACGAAGCCCGACTCAGTGCCGCCGCAAGTCAGCGCATAGGTATAGGTTCCGCTCGTGGTCGGCGTGATCGAGCGAGATCCGGAATAGACTGCGCCCGACAAGGTGCCGGTCTGTATCCCAGTCCATGTGCCGGCGCCGGACGCGCCGCCTTGGACGAACGCGTAGCACTGCTGCTGGGTGAGAGAAGGCGCGGGCGATACATTCCAAGAGAGTGTAACCGGATTGCCCAGTCCGATTTGCGATTGGGACAAGGACAAATTCACTGGAGCAGCGAGCGCGGGCGACACGGCCAACTTGAACGCTACCCCGCCGTTACCGCCAAATTTGCGGCTAGATCTCCGTTCCCGCCAAATTGGGTATCGCCGTAGAGATTCCCGTCGCTGCCCTGGATCAAGTTTGCGAGAGGAAAAATGCCATCGGTGCAAGGTTTCGAGCCAATCTGTTGCGTGCAGAAGTTGTAGATCGTACTGAGGACGCCGGCAGGGGAGAGCATAAAAGCGGTGCCGGCTATAGCTGAAGTGCTGCCGCCGCTCTCCGTCGTCCCGTAGAAATTCAGATCCGAGCCCTCGAGCACGCCGTTGGGTATGGAGCCGTCGGCGCAATTTGCCTTGCTACAGAAATTGTACAGGGTAGTCAGAGAGCCGGTTGGGGTTATCTTGAAGAAGCTGCCGCTTCCGCCTTCGGTGGTACCGTAGAAGTTCCCGTCCGTACCTTCGACCAGGCCGGCGACGCCCAGCGGAGTTTTGCCGTCGGTGCAGGCGGTACCTCCCAGGCTGCAGAAGCTATATAGGGAGGTAAATGTGAAACCTGGAGCGGGGGAAATTTTGAAGACGGTGCCTTCGGCATTCGCACCACCGGCAGAAGTGGTGCCGTAAAAATAGCCGTCGCTGCCCTGGACCAGGGTCGCAAACGGATTCTCGCCGTCGGTGCACCTACTGCCGCCCTGGCTGCAGAAGTTGTACAGGGTCGACAGCGCGCCGGATGACGTGATCATGTAGATGGTGCCGCCCCCGTTGCTGCCTCCGCCTTCGGTAGTTCCGTAGAAGTTGCCGTCGCTGCCGAGGGTCACGCCTCCGACAGGGTCAGACCCGTCAGTGCAAGAACTGCCACCAAGGCTGCAAAAACGATAAAGGGTGGTCAGAGTACCTGTGGAAGTGATTCTGAAAACCGTCCCATGCTCATTTGATCCGCCTTCTTCGGTGGTGCCGTAGAAGTTACCGTCCGGACCTTCGACCATAACTCTTGGGATCACGCCATCAGTGCAATTCGTTCCCCCTTGGCTACAGAAGGAATAGAGCGTGGTGTGCGCACCCGAAGGAGTGATTTGGAAGACTGTGCCGGCGCCACCGGAGATCGGGCTGACGGCACCTCCGGATAAAGTGGTGCCGTAGAAGTTGCCGTCGTGGGCTTGAATCATACTGGCTGCGGACAGAGCGCCGTCGGTGCAGTTGGCAGCGCCCTGGCTGCAGAATGAATAGAGAACCGACTCGCTTGCCGTGGCGGTCGGAGTAGGAGGGACTGTCGGCGTCGGAGTGGCTGAGGGCGCGGGAGTCGCAGTAGACGTAGGGGTCGAAGTAACCGTGGGAGTGGCGGTCGCGGTCGCTGTGGGGGTAGCCGTCGATCCGGTTGTCGGGGTCGCCGTGGCGTTACCAGTTGCCGTGGCGGTGGCCGTCGGTGTCAGCGTTGCAGTTGCGGTAGCGCCTGAGGTCGGAGTCGGCGTAGCGGTCGGCCCCAAGGGATTGTCGTATATGAGGACGCGGCCGTTGAGTGCGTCAGCGACGTAGATATTGCCGTTGATATCCGCCTTAACATCCAGGGGCCCCCACAGGCTGCTTGCGCTCACGCCGCCGTATTGACAGTGCCGGAAGTGAAGCTGTTGAACTGTCCAAACACCAGATCGGCAGTATTGTTGGTGAGCGGAGTGTTGTATTCCAGCACGCGATTGTTGTTGTTGTCGGTTGCGTACAGGTTGCCAAGGGCGTCGAGACCAATCCCAAACGGGTAATAGAGGCTGTTAGCGCTGATCCCGCCGTTGTTGCACGTATTCGAGACAAAACCAGGCTGACCGAACACCTGATCCGCGATAGTGTCCGTGGTGAGTGGGCTGTCGTATTCGAGCACGCGGCAGTTGCTTGTGTCGGCGACGAAAACGTCGCCGCTCGCGTCCACCACAAGACCGACCGGGTCGCACAGGCTGGACGCACTCAATCCGCCGCTGTTGCAGCTACTCGATGTGAAGCTGCCGCCCTGCCCGAATACCGGTCGGCGGTGGTGTCGCCGCTCCCCGGAATCGCGGTTGAGGTCAGCGGAGTGTTGTATTCGAGCACGCGACTGTTTTCCCCATCAACCACGTACAGGTTGCCGGCGGCGTCCACCGCAATCCCACCGGGGCCCCCCAAGCTGTTAGCGTTTACTCCACCGTTGTTCGCAAAATTTGAAGTGAAGCTGCCGCCCTGCCCGAACACCAGGTTGGCCGGACCTGCGACGCAGGGGAACGAACCGCAGCCGGCGAATGGAGCGTTGTATTCCAGCACCCGGTTGTTGCCTTCGTCCGCGACATAGAGGTTGCCACTGCCGTCGACGGCAAGGGGGCCGGTTCCGTAGAGACTGTTTGCACTTATCCCGCCGTTGTTGCCTGTGGACGAGATAAAGTCGGGCTGACCGATCACCAAGTCGGCCGGCGCGTCATTATACAGAGCCGTCACATCCTTCCAGCCCAGGACACGGTTGTTCAGTTGGTCGGCAACATATAGTCGGTTGGGGACTACGCTCGTGTCGATCGCAACGAAGGCGGGATAGGAAAACGAGCTGGCAGTGGTCGGGGCCAGGTTCTCGTCGTCAAGTGAGAACGTGTCCTGACCGATGACTAAATTGGCGCTAGGGTTGGTGCCAATCTGCGTAGTGTATTGGAACACGCTGTTCTCACCGTAGACGGCCACATATAGATCTCCGCTAGTGTCCAGCGCGAGACCCGCTGGTTCATACAAATCACTCGCCTTGGGACCGCCGAAATCGGCGGTAGTGTAACGTCCTTCCTGGCCAATCACTCTATCCGCGACCGTGCCGCTGGAGAGCGGAGTCTGGTACCAGAGCACTCGGTTGTTTCCGTAATCCGCGATATAGACGTTGTCGCCGGAGTCCACCGCAACTCCGTAGGGCTTGCACAGGCTGCTACTCGTGGGCTCGCCGGGGATGCACGCGTTTGAAGTAAAACTGCCGCTTTGCCCGAACACGGTAGCGGCGGCCGGATTAGTATTGAACGGCCTGTTGTATTCAAGCACCCGGTTGTTGCCTTCATCGGCGACGTAGAGATTGCCGCCGGCGTCTAATGTAATCCCGTACGGAGTGCATAGGCTGTGCGCGCTGAGGCTCTCGCACAAGTCTGAGGAAAAGCTGCCCCCTTGCCCGAACACTTGGTCGGCAGAGGTGTTACTAAGCGGAGTGTTGTATTCGAGCACCCGGTTATTGCTTGAATCCGAGACGTAGAGATTGCCGCTCGTATCCAATGCAACTCCGAACGGCTTGCAGAGGCTGTTCTTGCTCAACCCGCCATTGTTACAGGTTGCGGAGTAAAAGCTGCCGCCCTGGCCGAACACTTCGTTGGCGGACCCGCCTACGCAGGGGAAAGAACCGCATCCCGCGAACGGAGTATCGAATTCGAGCACCCGGTTGTTGTTGGTGTCCGTAACGTACAGGTTGCCGCTCGCGTCCACCGCGACCCCGTCAGGCACGCACAGGCTGCCGGCGCTCAGCCCGCCGGTGTTGCAGCCGTTTGAAGAGAAGGCGGGCTGCCCAATTACCAGGTCGGCCAGACCGCCAGTCATCAGAGTTGCTACATCGTTGTAACCGAGCACCCGGTTGTTCGCGCTGTCGCTAATATAGAGGCGGTTCGGAACCACGCTAGTATCAACCGCTACTGCTGTAGGGCTATGAAGGCCGGCTGCGCTGGTGAAGTTCTCAGGATTGTCGGTGAAATCGGGCTGACCCAGCACAATATCCGCGATCGTGTCGCCTTGCATCGCGATCGAAGGAGGGGCCAGGGCCGCGGCGATGATCATCATGGATATCGCGGCGAGTTTCGAGAACCCTGATATTTTCAAATCAATTCCCCCCTACACATCTGAACGCGGGCGATGCTTCTGCGCATAATGATCGAGACGATTGCAATCCCCACGTCCCGAAAAGAGCAATCATAAGCTGGACAGCGCAGATGTGGGACAATCAGCTATATGTCGCCCAACAATGTGTCAACTGGCGCTTAGAAGAGAGGTGTGGTTTGAGGTTGGAGGGTAGGAATCGCGGGGAGAATCTCCTGAATCGTGCGCGGAACCTCTCCCCTAACCCCTCTTCCTTCTGGAGGGGGGAAGAAACAAGCGGTGGTGCGAGTGGCCTAGTTTCCTTTGAGCCGGGGGTCGTCGGATGGGACGCAAAGGGCCGCTTTCGCGCCGTCATGCCTTAGTTGCTCGGACGAATTTGACGGATGCGGGTGAAGTGCGATCATTTTGGCCTTCGTGGTCTCACAGTCCTGCTTAGACCCGAATGACGGCTTCATGTTGTACCATCCAGTGAGCGAGGCGGTTGTATCGATCGATAGGCCGTCCGAGGCTGCCAGCGGCGGCACCAACAAATACCAGGCCAAAAGCGCGAGCGCGGCGGCGTGGCGGGACTTCATGCTTTCAGTGCGGTCGAGTGCAGCGTGCACCCCAGATAGTCAGGCGGTTGTGAGTTGGCGGTCGGCGATTGGGGGGGCGGTTATGTCGGTTACGCCTAGCATGAAGCGGCGCAGGGTTATGCGATGGCTTTGGGCGAATGATTCCAGCGATGCCAGTTGAGCAGCGGAGAGGGTTTCCTGCGCTACCACGATTTCGTCGAACGGGGTGCGCGCCATGATGTCGGCGAGGTCGTCGAGGGAGCCCAGGACCGGATAGCCGTGGAATAGCTTGCCGTGCTTGAAACTGTCGTCGTCCACCAGGCCCAGCAGCTCGGTGTTGGCGCCCATCGTCGCGTGGAGATGTTGGACGGCGGCGGCGCCGCGCGCATCAGCACCGACGATTACGAGACGGCGGGCGGAATACGCCAGGAAGCGGCCGATGCGCTGGAACATATGGAACGACCAGCGTGTCCCGACCAGGAAATTGAATAGCAGCAGGACGAACATCACGGCGGTCGAGCGGGTGATTGCAATAGGCAGAACGTGCGATGCGAGCTTGACCGCGAGTCCGGCCAGAATCGCGGCCAGCGCAAAGCGCAAGCTCTCGGCGAGTCCGGTGTAGCGCCATATTCCGCGATAGACGCCGGACACCAGGAAGGACGCACAGCCGATCGCCACGATCCACGGCAGCCCGTCCAGCATATGACTCACCTGCGCGATGCTGAGATCGAAGTCGAAGCGTAGGAGCATCGCGCCGAAGTACGCTGCCGCAACCAGCGCCATGTCCAGGATCACCTCGACGAAGCGGCGTTTGTAGCCGAAGCTCAAGATGACGCGCGCAATCGGCGGCAGGTCTTCGAGTTGGCCGGGCGCCTCGGCGTCGAACGAGCGATCCATCAGGAACAGCGCCACTAGCGCAAAGAACAGCGCAATGAAGGGAATCAACAGGATCGCGTCGTAGCCCGGCACCAGGCTGAGAGCGATCGCGCAAGCGCCGGCAATCACCTGCAGCCCGACCAAGGTCGCCGCTGCGCGGTTGCTAGACATGCCCATTCGGGTCAGCCGGTGATGCGAATGATCGAGGCCGCGTCGCGAGACTGGATTTCCCGTTGCCAGCCGCGTCACGGTCACCGTCACGGTGTCGAGGATCGGAACCATCAGCGCCAGCAGCGGCATCGCAATGCGTGCGGGCAGAGAACCCTCACCTGCCCGGCTCGCTTGAATCGACAAAACCCCCAGCACGAGTCCGACCGCGAGCGCACCTTCGTCGCCCATGAAGACCGAGGCCGGCGGAAAGTTGAAGACCATGAAGCCGCCGAGCGCGCCGGCGATAGCGAGCGCCGCGACCATCGTTCCCGTGTGCTGATGCAGACCGGCGACGGTCGCGATGCTCAAGGCGGCGACGATTCCAACACCGGCGGCGAGGCCGTCGATGCCGTCGATCAGGTTGAACGCGTTGGTCGCCGTGACCAGCCAGAAAATCGTCAGCGCGACATTGAAGGCGTGGTAGGGGAAGAAGTCGAGATGCGGGCCCCACCAGACCAGGACACAGATCGCGGCCAGTTCCAATATCAGCTTGTGGCGCGGCTTGAGATCCACGATGTCGTCGAGCAATCCTACCAGGCACATCGCGATCGCGAAGGCGCCGAGCCACGGAATACTGTGGTAGGGCAATCGCGACAGCTTGCCGACGAGTCCGATTGCGACGACGAAACCGGCCATCACGGCCAAGCCGCCGAGCAAGGCGGTCGGCTTGGCATGCGGGTGGTCGGTCGAGGGTCGGGCGAGAATTCCGAAGTAGAGCGAGGCGGCTTTGGCCACCGGCATCGTCGCCGTGGCGACGATGAACGCCGACAAGAGGGTCAGCGCGATTTCAAACCCAGTGCTCAATCTTGCTCTCCCTTGCTCTCCAAGTCCGGCTCTATGGCCTGGTTACGAGGTTGAGACTTCCAATGCCCGTCGTGGGGCAAGATAGATAGCGTCAGGACAGTAGCGCCATTTAGAGTTTATGGCCAAGCCCAAAATTTAATCACCAGAGAAGGACAGCGGCGAAATGCGAATCGTTGACAACCGTCGCGAGCCTGAGCGAGTTGAAGCCCCCGTCGGGCGAAGATGGCAGAGGGACCGGGTTACGTCAATGCGAGCTATATCTATTTATTGGGCGTGTAGGTTAGTTAGCAATTGCCGGTACTTATTGGCAGACGTACGCCCTACTGAGTGACTGAGAATACTACTTTCAGACGGTGCGCCTCTTTCCCTGACCCCTCTCCCTTCTGGAGAGGGGAACAAGGAAGCGCAGACGCGTACGCACCTCTTCCCTAGTTCATCCCCGGACAGAGCAACGGGGTTACTGCTTCATCACGAGCACGTTGCCGTCTTTATCCAGCGCGAGGCAATCGACCTGCTGGCCGGAATAGAAGGCGCCGCAAATCGATTTGTCCACGCCCGGACATTTGTAGAGGTTCGGCGCCGTCTGCTCGCATTGCGCGAGATTGAAATGGAGCTGAGTCTGAAGTTTGTTTTCTTGCGCCTGCGAGGGCGAGAAAATATAGCATCCCGAAAGCGCGATCGCCGCCATCGACACCACTGCCGCCGCCAGTCGTAAAGAGCTTCCCCTCATCACACTTCCCTCCCTCACCTTCATCCGTTCCGCCACCGTCCGTTCCACCACCGTCGCAAAGGATTTATAGGGATTCGAGGCGCACCACAACTGGGAATCGTGATTACTTTTAGTCTCCAGGAGCAAACGAAAATGCGTTCATCTGTGAAACTGGTTTCGGATGGCGCCGCCGCACTCGACAGCAGCCGTCCGCTTTCTCACGATTCGTCCGACGATCGACTGTTCGACGCCTACTCGCGCGCCGTGACCGGTGCCGCCGAGTCCGTCAGTCCGGCCGTGGTGAATATCGAAGTCGCACATGCGACCGGGCCGCGGAGCAATTCACGCAATCCTGACGCGCCGGCGGGCAGCGGCTCGGGCTTCATCGTTGCGCCCGACGGCTACATCATTACTAACAGCCACGTGGTGCATCGCGCGTCGCGAATCTGGGTCACGCTTTCCGACGGCCGTAAATCGGAAGCTGAGCTGATCGGCGACGATCCCGAGACCGACCTCGCCGTCATCCGAATCAGCGGTTCGAACCTGGCCGCAGTGACACTCGGCGACTCGCACGAGATTCGCGTTGGGCAGCTCGCGATCGCGATTGGAAATCCGTACGGCTTCCAATGCACGGTTACCGCCGGCGTGGTCAGCGCACTTGGACGCTCGCTGCGCGCGGGCTCGGGCCGCTTGATCGACAACGTGATCCAGACCGACGCCGCGCTGAATCCCGGCAACTCGGGCGGACCGCTGGTCAACTCGCGCGGCGAGGTTATCGGCGTCAACACGGCGATCATCCTGCCCGCGCAGGGAATCTGCTTCGCGATCGCAATCAACAGCGCCAAACTGGTGGCGGGCCATCTGATCAAGGACGGCAAGATGAGTCGCGGCTATATCGGAATCGCGGGCCACAACGTCGAGCTGCCGCGGCGCTTCGTGCGCTTCTACCGGTTGCCGGGGGAGAGCGCGGTGCGAGTCGCGTCGGTCGAGGCGAACAGTCCGGCGGCGCTCGGCGGAATCAGGGAAGGCGATCAGATCGTGCGGATCGGCGAGACTCCTATCGCCGGCATCGACGATTTGCAGCGTCATCTAACGATGAGCCAGGTTGGAGTTCGTACGCCGGTCACCGTGATTCGCGGGACTGAACAAGTGGCGCTGGAGATCGTGCCGTCGGAGGCACCGCATAGATCGCGCGAGTGAGCGTACTGATTGAATGTGGAACCCACCGTGGGTTCCACGCCTCCTTGGGCAGGGGTGACCCCTGCACCCAGCGTTAAGAAAGGGAGGCGGGACTTCGTCCCTGTTGGATTTAGCGACGGGAAGTCGGAAACCCGCTCGGGGTTTCGGCCAGCGGAGCGTGACTTGGAATAGTTGTGGTGGGGCGGAGGGGCCGCGCGGCCCTGCTATAATCGGTTGTGTGGCCGACCTCGACGTAATTCTCGCGCCTGTGCTTGCGCACGACGATCTCCTTGGGCTCGAGCTTCACTTTCTCGACGCGGTCGGCAGGCGCGAGACGGCGCCGGTCCTGCTTATTCAGGCGTCGCCCGGGCGCTCGATCTCGATCGGGCGCTATAATCTATACAGCGGACCGCCCGAGCGCGACGGTATCGGCGTGATGCGGCGGCTGACCGGCGGGCGCGTCGTCGGCGCGGGCGAGGGATGGCTAGGGCTGGCGCTCATTCTTCCGACGCGGACCGCGCTGCTGAAGGAAGACGTCACGCGACTGAAACCCGATCAGCTAATGAATCGTTACGCACGCGGGCTGCTGTCGGCGATGCGCGCGCTCGGCGTCGATTGTTTCTACCCGGGCCGCGACGCGATAACCTTTGAACAGCGCGAGATTGCGATGTGCACGTTCGAAACTGACGCGGCGGGCGCGATGCTTTTCGAGGCGTCGATTGCGCACAATCGCGGGATGGAAGAAGTCGTGCACGATTTGGAACGCATCGACCCAGACGGCGCGCTTTCATGCAGCATGTACGACGCCGGGTCCGCCACCAAGATGGTGCGCGAACTGGCGCGCGACGTCTCTTTCGACGAACTCGCCGACGCGATCGAGTCCGGCTACCGCGGCACGCTCGGAGAGACGCGGCGGCGCGAGTTGACGGCGGCCGAGACTGCGCAGGCGCAGCATCGCGGTCGCGAGCTGGCTATCTCGAACAGGCTTAACGGGCCGACCCCGCGAGCAACGCTGACACTGAAGAATCGAATCGCGTCGCAGCTCGGGGCGATCGAAGCCGCGGTTGCGCTCAACCCCGATCGTATGATCGAGGCCACGCGTCTCAGCGGCGATTTTATCGCGAACTCACCGGGAATCGCGGAACTCGAAAGCGCTCTTCGCGGCCGCACGCTAGACCTGCCGTCGATCTCGAACGCGGTCACCGGCACATTCGGGCATCACGACAATTTCTTTCTCGGCGCGGGCGAACTGTCCAATCTGGTGCGCCTGATCGCGGGTGTGAATTGAAAAACTCCGACGACATCGCAGCCACGACGGTCGAGAATCTGATTCGCGAACTCGGCGACGCGCACAAGACCATTCAGCGGCAAGCGATCGATGAACTCGTGGCGATTGCCGGGTCGGGCAACCCAATCGTTACTGAAAAACTTCGCGAGTCGATGGCGAGCGCCGATCGGCACGTGCGATGGGCTGCCGCGTATGCGCTCGGACAAATCGGATCGACTGCGTTTGCGATGGATTCCGCGGATGTGCTGTGCGAGGCGATGGCGGATGACGACGGCGATATCCGTTGGGCGGCCACCAATCTGATGGTCCGGCTCGGTCGCGAAAATCTGGTCGAGATTGGCGAGCGCCTGCTCAAGCTCGCCGGCAATGGCAATCGCAACGCGCGCAAGATGGCGCTGTACTGTATTCGCGACCTCGAGATGGTAGGCGCCGAACTGCTCGCCGTCGTCGAGCGCGCGGTGCATGCCCCCGATGTTCACGTGCGGCTTGCGGCGCTGTCGGTGTTGTCGCGAACCCGCGACGCGTCCGGTGAGAGTGTGCGAATCATACTGGAATGCCTGAAATCCGATTCCGATGCGGGCGTGCGCCGCGCCGCAGCCTCTGCGCTGGGCAATATTCGAACTGCGAGCGCGGACGCGACCGCTGCGCTCGAATCCGCAGCGGCCGACCTCGACGACGAGTCGCTCGCACGAGCGGCGCGCGGCGCTTTGGATCGATTGGAGAAACGCGATGAGAGCATCAAAGCCGGTGCGCGCCCCGGCAAATGATCCCGCTACTCGATTTGGCGAGCCGCACGTGCGCGAGTTTCTCGCCGCGGCGCGAGTCGCTCATCTGGCGACTGCCGACGCCGCCGGCGCGCCGCACAACGTGCCGTTCTGCTACTGGTTCGACGGCGAGCGCCTCTACTTCGCGATCGACGAGAAACCCAAACGCCAGAAGGGTCTGGGGCTGAAGCGGATGCGCAATATCGCGGAGAATCCGCGCGTCTCAGTGGTGATCGATCACTACGAGGAAGATTGGTCGCAGCTCGCGTTCGTGCTGATTCGCGGAATCGCGCGCGTGGTCGAAGACCCCGAAGAGTATCTCGGCGCAATGCGCCATCTGCGCGACAAGTACCTGCAGTACCGCGGGATGAACCTGACGCCGGAGAAAAATCCGATCGTGAAGATCGAACCGGAGAGCGTGCACACCTGGGGCGCGCGCTTCAGAATGGATTCAGATTCGTGACGGCGCGGCTCGACGAAATCGCTTCGGCGCTAGGCGACGCGCGGCTCGACGGATGGCTGTTCTACGACTTCCGGCTGAGCGACCCGCTCGCGTATCGAATCCTCGGCCTGTCCGACGACGGCATCGCAACGCGGCGATGGTTCTGCTTCGTGCCGGCGCGCGGCAAGCCGCGGGCGATCGTGTCGGCCGTCGAGGCGCATCGCCTCGACGCGATCGCCGCGGAAAAGATCGTCTATCGCTCGCACACGGAGATGCTCGCGGCGTTGCGCACGGTGCTCGGCGGCGCGCACAGAATCGCAATGGACTATTCGCCCAGGTGCGCGATTCCATACGTGTCGCGCGTCGACGCGGGTACGGTCGAAATCGTCCGGGCAATGAATATCGAGGTCGTCACGGCCGCCGATCTGATCCAGCGCTTCGAAGCGACGTTGACGAAAGAGCAGCTGGGGAGTCATCAGCGTGCCGCGCGCGCGCTTCGAGCGATCGTCGATGAAACCTTTATCGAGATCGCACAATTGATTTCAGCAGATCGCGCAATTAGCGAAGTCTCGGTGCAGGAATCCGTGATGGCGCGTTTCGCCGCGCGCGGTCTGGTGACGCATGCACCGCCGATCGTCGCCGTCAACGAGCATAGCGCCGACCCGCATTACGGCCCGACCCCGCACAATGACCTCGCGATTCGCCGCGGGGATTTTATCCTGCTCGACCTGTGGGCCAAGGAGGCCGCGCCCGACAGTATCTACGCCGACTTCACCTGGGTCGCGTTCGCAGGAGACAAGGTTCCCGCCGAGCATGCGCGCGTTTTCAAGATCGTCACGGACGCGCGCGACGCGACGGTTGATCTCGTTTATCGCCGGGTCACGGCCGGAGAGCCGGTCAGCGGACGCGAAGCCGATCGCGCGGCGCGCTCGGTAATCGAGGCGGCCGGCTTCGGCGACGTGTTCGTCCATCGCACGGGCCATTCGATTGGCCGCGAAGTTCATGGCACCGGCGCGAATCTCGATTCGCTCGAGACGCTGGACGACCGCACGCTTATCGACAACACATGTTTCTCGGTCGAGCCTGGGATTTATCTGGCGGGGAAATTCGGTGTGCGCAGCGAACTCGACATGACAATCGAAGGCGGGCGCGCGATGGTGAGCGGCGAGCCGCGCCAGCGTGAGATCGTCGCGCTGTTGAAGAGGTCACTTGATTGAATGCGGAACCCACCGTTGGTTCCGCGCCTCCTTGGGCAGGGGTGACCCCTGCACCCAGTTGATAAGAAAAGAAAGATGCGGGGCTTCGCCCCTGTTAGAACTCTTGGGGCGGAGCTTCGTCGTGCGAACCCGCTTCCAATGATCAAGCGCGCGTGTAAGACAGTACTCCAGTATGATTCGCGCCGTGATATTCGATCTTGACGGGACGCTGGTTGATTCTGAGCCGTTGCATTTCGCCGCTTTCAACGAGGTTCTGCGTGCTGACGGGATCGAGATTGGGTTTGAGGATTACACGGCACGGCTGATTGGGTTCAATGATCACGATTGCTTCTCGACCGTGCTGAGCGAGAATCACAAGGATGCAAGCGAGGCGCATGTCGCGGAGTTGATCGCGCGCAAGACTGCCGTCTATCAGGCGACCATCGCTGAGCGCGAGGTGCTCTATCCCGGGGCGGAGAAATTTGTGCGCGATTGTGCGCATAGATTTCCTCTGATGATCGCGACCGGCACGTTGCGTGTCGAGGCTGAGACGATTCTTCGGCGCGCGGGACTTCGCGATCTGTTTCTCGACATTATCGCGGCCGACGACGTCGAGCGCGGTAAGCCCGAGCCGGACGGGTTTATCGCGGCGCTCGGCCGGATCGGTTATTTGCTGCGGCAGCGCGATCCGGTGCTGGCAGACGAATGCCTGGTGGTCGAGGACACGCCGGCCGGGGTTGAGGCGGCGCATCGCGCGGGCATGAAGGTGCTGGCGCTATGTCATATGGCGCCGGCGAGCGATCTGGCGGGCGCTGACGTCGTACGCGAATCGATTTCCAATCTGGATCTCGACGATGTAATCCACGCACTCAGGGGACGATGATGGCGGCGAAGCTCTACCAGTTTCTCGGCAGCCCGTTCTGCGCCAAGGTGCGCAAGCTGCTCGCGTTCAAGGGCATCGAGTTCGAAGTGGTCGAGGTCGACTACCTCGAGCGCAAGGAATTGCTGCTCGCGTCGGGGCAGATAACGGTGCCGGCCGTCACGCTGGACAATGGTAGTGGCGAGACGATCGTCGATTCCACGCGAATCGCGATGCGCCTCGAGGAGCTTTATCCCGAGCCGACGCTTTTTCCCGCCCGATGGCGCGGGATACATCTGGCGCTCGCCGACTATATCGACAATCGGCTCGAGGACTCGATATTCCCACTCGCGCTCGCCGACGAACTTGCTTACTACAGCCGCGAGGGTGCTGATCGTGGCGCGCTGTGGCGCTTCATCCGCGAGCGCAAGTACGGCAAGGGTTTCGTCGATCGAACTATCGCGGATCATAAAGCCAACTGGGAACGGTTTCGTAGCGCGCTCGCACCGTTCGAGGAGCAACTCGGCAACGCGCCGTTTCTGACCGGCAGGATCGGGTTGGCGGATTTCGCGCTGTACGGGCAGTTGTTTTACCTGGCGTTCACGGGCGAGCTGAAAATTCCCGCCGAGATGAAGAATTTGCGCGCGTTTTTCGGGCGCGTTGATCGGATTAGCTCGATAGTCGAAGAGACTAATTGAATGTGAAACCCTCGGTGGGTTTCACGCTTCCTTCGGCAGGGCTGAGCCCTGCACCCAGTGTTAAAAAAAAAGATGCGGGACTTCGTCCCTGGTAGGAAGTGTTGGGGAAGAAGTTAGGCGATTTCGGCTATTGCGGTTGTCAGGAAGTGGCTGAAGAGGGCGCCGGTCCCGTCGAGCGCTACATCATATAACGACGCGGTGCGGCCGGGCACGAACGCCTGATGGCCCTCGTCGGTCAGCGCATATACAACACACAGCATCAGCGCGAGGTACGGCCGTTCCTTCATTGGTCCGCGCACCAGAAGCCAGAAAAGAATTCCGTACTCGGTGAAATGCGCGGCCTTGCGGACTAGCATATGGCCGACATCGACCGACGCGGCGGTGATGCCTGGGATCAGCCATCGCAGTATCGGATCGATGATGCGGCCCGTGTTGGCGGCGGAAAACGCCGAGGTCGAGAGCGTGAAGATCAAGGCGCCCCACAGGAGTACCGGGATCCATTCGCCGATCGGAGCGAGCTCCGAGCCGCCGGCCTCCAGGGATTTCTCCGCCGGCATCAGTTGGCCGCCGTTTTCACGACGGCTGCACAAGACTTGCAGTCGAAAGTCGTGCTGGAATTTCGGGCCAGGCGCTTTTTCATGAAGCTAGTAAACGTGTCAAACTTGGGAATCATCGCTGCGAGTAAAGATTAGAATTGCGCCCGCGCGGAGACAAGGTAGGTGGCAGCATGGAAAGCAACGTGGACAACCTCCTAACTATACAACGAGCGCAGCCGGCTCCGCCATGCACCGTGGTTATCTTTGGCGCGTCCGGCGATCTCGCCAAGCGCAAGCTGATTCCGTCGCTGTACAACCTGGTCGCGTGCGGCGAGGGCATGATGCCGGCGAAAAGCGCGGTGGTGGGCTTCGCGCGGCGCGAAATGTCGATCGCCGATTTCCGCAAAAGCGCGCACGACTGGACCACCCGCTTCTCGCGCCTGAAAGTCGACGAGACCTGCTGGGCGAATTTCGCCGACAGCCTCGACTACCTGTCCGGGCTCGACCGTCCCGACAGTTTCGCGAAACTTAAAGTGAAACTTGAAGCTATCGAGAAGGCACGCGGCATCCCGCCCAATCGCGTTTACTATATGGCGATACCGCCCGAAGCGATTCCCGAATCGGTCCAGCGTCTGTCCGAAGCCGGCCTTATCTACAAGCCCGACGCGCCGCATTTCTCGCGCGTGGTGGTCGAAAAACCGATCGGCCACGATCTGCCGAGCGCGCTCGAGGTCAACCGCGTGCTGGTCAAGTATCTCGACGAGTCGCAGATTTTCAGAATCGATCACTACCTCGGCAAAGAAACCGTACAGAACCTGCTGGCGCTGCGCTTCTCGAACAGTATTTT
>DATNLS010000206.1:0-3522 GCA_035602775.1 Candidatus Acidiferrales bacterium
GAACGCGATTCAGCCGGGAGCGCGGTTGATCCTGTTCGGCGACGCGAACCAGTTGCCGTCGGTCGCCGCGGGTTCCGTGTTCCGCGCGCTGGTTCCGTCGGCCGAAAATCGGATTGGTCTGCTCGCGGCGGCATCGATGCGGCTCGAAGTAAATCATCGAATGAAGAGCGGGGATGCAGCGGGTCGCTCGATCTTGCTCGCGGCCCGGACGATTAACGATGGCGGTGATCTGATGAGCTCGGCCGACGAAGCGAATTCTCCGATTGTCGTGCGGCGCTCATCACCGGAAGAGCTGACCTTCTCTGGCGTTGAATTTCTTGCAGCGGCTCCGCGCGAGCTGGGCTCGTTTCTGGATCGCTGGTACGCAGATCGAGTGCGCGGCGGAAAGGAAATCGCGCAACTAATTGAGCATGAATACGTGGAACGCGACGGCCACTTCGACGACGCCGATTGCAAGCGGCTTCGCCTACTGTTTGCGCACGCCGCAAAGTCGCGCATCCTGTGCGTGACTCGGGTCTTCGAAACCGGTGCCGATCGAATTAACGCTCGGCTTCATTCGCGCGCCGCCGAATCCGTGAGCGTCGCGGCGGATCGCACTCCATTCGTGGTCGGCGAGCCGCTGATCGTGCTGCGCAACGACTACGAACGCGGGCTCTTCAACGGCGACAACGGAATCCGGCTATGGGTCCGGCGCGGCGCCGGCGCGCAAATCCCGATGGCGATCTTTCCGCGCGGCGACAACTTTGTCGCGTTCCGATTCGAGGCACTGCGCGATTCCGTCGAGCTCAGCTATGCGATGACCGTGCACAAGGCGCAGGGCTCCGAGTTCGATTCGATCGCGATCGTTTTGCCCGAAAAACCGGTCGCGGTGTTGACCCGCGAGCTTATCTACACGGCGGTCAGCCGCAGCAGAACGTCGGTCGTCATCGTCGGCGACGAATCTACGCTCAAACAGGCCATCGCCACTTGCGTCGAGCGATTCTCCGGACTCGCCGATCGGCTGAAGCTGGAGCTCGGCGGCTAGCTCTTCGGCGTGTTCGCGATCAGGAATTCGCGCACGCGCTTAACCGTCGCGCCAATGACCTCGGGCGCCTTCCAATTCTCGACCAGTTCGGCGTTCGGTGCGAGCGCGGCGATGTCCTTCGAGGTTTCCATCGGATGATAGTCGTCGTTGCCGCAAAGAATCAGCATCGGGGTTTTGCATGAGCGCACGAAATCGCGCGAAACATTGAACACGAAATCACCGCCGTACATCCGGTCGCGGAACTCCCGCAGCGCCGTGTCGGTAAGCTTTGGACGGTCCATCTTCAGAGCGTCCGCCCAGGTATCGAACATATTGAAAAACATCTCGCGATTGCGCGGGCTGAGTCCGATCGGATTCTGCAGAATCGCGGCGCTGACTCGATCCGGCGCGGCCTTGATAATTCCGAGAGAGTAAGATCCGCCGATGCATCCGCCCATCACGTGGCATTGCTTGATCCCGAGATGGTCGAGCAGCGCGAGGTGATCGCCCGTGTAAGTGTCCCATCCATCGTCGGCGCTGATCGGCCCGCTCGACTTGCCGGCGTTGCGCTGATCCATTGCGATCACGCGGAAGTTCGCCACGAGTTCCTTGGTCGGATCGAATGGGCTGTTGGCCCAGAACTCGATGCTCGAGCGCATCCCGCCGGGCGCAAAGAGCAGAATCGGATAGCCAGTTCCGTACTCCTCATAGTATATCGACACGTCGTTGCGCTTGAACGTTGGCATCGGCAGCCTCCTTCTGAGTGTGCCGCGATTGCGGCCCCGTTGCTCGTGATCTACCAATATGTTGCAGCGCGAACCAGCGCACGAACCCGGAGGTAAGACGATGCTTCGCAGCGAGAACCGTATTCTAACCACGCACGCCGGGAGTCTGCCGCGTCGCGAGAGCCTGACGGCGATGCTGGTTAAAAGCAGTCGCAGAGAAGACGTCGATCGTGCCGCGATGCTCCGCGAGATCGAGGACTCCACTCGCTACGTCGTACATAAGCAACTCGAAGCTGGAATCGATGTCGGCAACAATGGCGAGCAATCGCGCGAGAGTTTCTTCACCTACGTGCAGCATCGAATGACCGGCTTCGGCGGACGAAGTGAGCGGCCCATCATGCGCGATCTCGTCCGCTACCCGAGCTTTCGCAAGTTGATGGCGCCGATGTTCCAGCGCTCGATGGTCGATTTGCTGCACGCGCCGAAGGCGATTGCTGAGGTTCAGTACCGAGACCGCGCCGGCGTCGATCTCGAGTGCGCCGATACTCTGCGCATCCTCGACGATCAGCCCACCAAATTCGCCGAACCGTTCATGACTGCGCCGTCGCCGGGAATAATAGCCTCGGCAATGCTCAATGAGTATTACGAGAATTACGAGAAGTATGTAATCGCAGTAGCTAAAGCATTACATACTGAGTATGAGTACATAGTATCGAAGGGATTCGTACTCCAAGTCGATTGCCCGGACCTCGCGATGGAGCGGCACACGTCGTACGCCGATCGCCCGCTCACCGATTTTCTCGAGTACGTCGAGCTGAATATCGCCGCGATGAATCGCGCGCTGCACGGAATCGCGGCCGACCGCGTGCGCATGCACGTATGCTGGGGAAACTACGAAGCGCCGCATGACCTCGACGTCCCGCTCGCGCAGATCCTGCCGCTGCTCTACCACGCCAACGTCGGCGCCCTCGTTCTGGAAGCTGCCAATCCGCGCCATCAGCACGAATACCGATGCTTCAAGGAATTTCCGCTGCCAGCTCACATGAGCCTGGTGACCGGCGTGATCGATACCAAGACTAACTATGTCGAGCACCACGAAGTCATCGCCGACCGCCTCGAGCGCGCCGCTGATGCGATCGGTGATCCGCGCCGCGTGATGGCCGGGACTGACTGCGGCTTCGAGACCTCGGCGGGACTGGGCGAAGTTGCCGAGGAAATCGTATGGGCAAAGTTGCGCGCCATGCGCGCCGGCGCCGACCTAGCCTCGCACCGCTTGTTTCATTGAAGCGCGACCGGCCGTCAGCTACGCCACGGCTCCACGAGGATCTTCGCATGCGTCTCCGGTGACGCGAGATCCTCGAACGCCTTAGCCACTCCTTCGACTCCAACCTTGCCCGTGATCAGCGGGTCGGCGTTGACTTGCCCTTCCGCGAGATGGCTCAACGTCGCCGCGAACTCCTCGGGCGCGTAGCCGAGCACAAACTGGATGTTCAGCTCTTTGCTGATTCCCATCAGCGGCTCGATCTGGTCGCGCTCCATGCACACTCCGACAACGACAATTCGCGCGTTTCCCGGCGCCGCCGACATGATCCCTTCGATGACGCCCGGCACTCCGACGCATTCGAAAATCACCGCGGGTCTGACCGCAGGTCCAGGCATCCACGGCGGCAGCATCGGCGCCTTCGACGGATCGCTGTAAACCGCCATCTCGCGCCAGCTCTGGTAGGGCGATTTTTCTTTTGGGTCGACGACCACGTCCGCGCCCATCTGCAACGCCAGTTCGCGACGTCGGGG
>DATNLS010000200.1:0-10558 GCA_035602775.1 Candidatus Acidiferrales bacterium
CGACTTCCTGTCCTGCCCCTTCGGTCAAAAGGTCCGCATCGTGCTGGCCGAGAAGGCGCTGACCTACGACCTCATCAATGTCGATTTGACCCAGCACGAAAATCGCAAGCCCGATTTCGTGCGCCTGAACCCCTTCGGACGGGTGCCGGTGCTGGTCGATGACGACACGACGATTTACGACTCGACTATCATCAACGAGTACCTCGACGACGAGTATCCAGAGCCGCCGGTGCTGCCGCCGGTGGGTTCCAGTGCGATGCGCTCGCGCGCGCGGTCGTTCGAGGATTTCGCCGACACCTCGTTCACGCCGCCGGTTGGCCAGCTCATCGCCGAGGTTTCCAAGCCCGAAGGCGACCGCGACCAGGCTCGCGTTCAGCGGCTCCATCAGTCGGTCGAGCGAGTGCTCGACTACCTGAACCACGAATTGCAGGGCAACAATTTCCTCGCCGGCGAGTTCTCGGTCGCCGACATCGCGTTCGCGCCTCGGATGATGGTACTGGGAGAAATCGGAATCGACGTGATGGGCAACAACCGCAACAACATCGACGCCTGGATCAAGCGGATGATGGAGCGCCCAAGCATCCGCAACCTGCAAGGAGTTGCCGCCGTGCCGGTCGCCGGCGGCTGATCGACGTACTGGGGGAACTACTTTCCTGAAAAGAAAAAACGCGCGCGCCGTCCGGGTTTCCGGACGGCGCGCGCGGTACTGATGAAGCTACGGATCTGGTGACGGCCGACCTAGATTAGATGATCCGCGGCCACGTTAATAGCGGGAATCTGCTCCCATTTCGTCTTCATCGCTACGAGTCGGGCCGATGCCGGTTGGTCGGAACAACAGCTTTGCGGCGAAGAGCTTTTCGCTGATTCGGCCTTGGGATTTCAACTGGCCGCCATGACGCTTGCAGTGCGGACACGGCATCGTGCCGCCCAGCAGGCTGGCGTTCTGAGGTGTAATCCTGAGGTCGAATTTGAATCCGCATCCGGGATTCTGACATATGGTGCGGTAAACGATTCCAGGGATGCTGGAGCTTTTGGTTTCATGTCGGCTGAGTGCTGTTTCCATTTTGTTTATCCTCCGCTCCCGCGCCACCGCGTGAGAGGCTGTATCCGATTAAAGTAACCACGACTAGCAACTTAGACGTAAGATCTTCTAGGAAGTTTCAAGCAAATGGTGTGCCTCGGGATACAATTGGCGGCAGACAGCAAAATCGAGTAAAATCAAGCTGAATTTGCCGTGGCGCATCCTCGTCTTCTGAACGACTCTGGCGATAACCCGGAAATTCCTGCGGTACCTGCTACAATCCGCCGATTTCGCGAAGAAACCTGTGCCTTGGTGCCGGACGAAGATGGACTTTTCGATGATACCGCGAGACACCTATACTTGGCGGGCTAATTTCGCTGAACTTGGTTATGAAATGACGATTCGAGCCCTTTTGTCCAAATGAGAACACTGGCGCTAGTGATGGCGGGGGGGCAGGGCACCCGGCTGCATCCACTGACCCGGGATCGCGCCAAACCCGCCGTCCCGTTCGGCGGCAAATACCGCATCATAGATTTCGTGCTCTCCAACCTGGTCAATTCGGGCATTTACGCGATCTACGTGCTGGTGCAATGGCGATCGCAATCGCTGATCGAGCATCTCAAGGACGGATGGCAATTCGGCGGGATGCTGCCGGATCACTTCGTCATCCCGGTGCCGGCGCAAATGCGGATGGGCGAGTTGTGGTATCAGGGTACGGCGGACGCGATTTTTCAGAATCTCAATCTTATCGACGACACCAAGCCGGACCTGGTCGCAGTTTTCGGCGCGGACCATATCTACCGGATGGACATCCAGCACATGATCGAATTTCACATGGAGCGTAAGGCGGCGGTCACGGTCGCGACGCTGCCGGTCTCGGTCGACGAGGCGGATCAATTCGGGATAGTGCAGGTCGATTCGGGGCTGCGCGTTTCAGGCTTTGTCGAGAAGCCCAACAATCCGCCGCAGATGCCCGGGGCGCCGGGACGGTCGCTGGCGTCGATGGGTAATTACCTGTTCAGTCCCGAAGTGCTGCGCGAGGCGTTGATCGAGGACTCGATTCGCGAAGACAGTAATCACGACTTCGGCCGCGACCTGATTCCCGCGCTGATCAACCGCGTGCCGGTTTACGCGTACAACTTCATGACCAATCGGATTCGCGGCGACTCGGAGGTCAATCTCAGCTACTGGCGCGACGTCGGGACGCTCGACGCATACTACGAAGCCAACATGGACCTGCGCGACACGCGCCCGCATCTGAACCTGTACAATCCGTACTGGCCGCTGCGGACCGCGTACTACGATCAGCCGCCGGCGAAATTCGTGTTTGACGAGAACGGACGGCGCGGGCTGGCGCTGCATTCGGTGATCGGCGAGGGATGTATCGTGTCGGGCGGCGCGGTTCGCAATTCGGTGCTCGGGCGATCGGTGACCGTGCATTCGTACAGTGTGGTCGAGGATTCGGTCATCATGGACTACGCGGAAATTGGGCGGCACGCGAAAATCCGGCGCGCGATCATCGACAAGAACGTGTACGTTCCCGAAGGCGAAGAGATAGGATACGACCTCGAGCGCGACCGGCAGCGATTCTTCGTCACCGACTCGGGCCTGGTCGTCATCCCCAAGGGCCCCAAGCGCGAACGCTCGGTATTGTAGATGGCACAAGCTTCTCCGTCAGCACGACCCACATCTGCTCCCCACGGCGCGCAGGATTTGACCGGCGACGTATTGAAGCGTGGCGCGCTCACGGCCGACGGGAAGCATGAGCCGGTCTTTCCGCTGTCGAACGGAGCCCCCAAGAGCACGCGCATCCAGCTCGGCATCAAGGATCGGCTCATTTTCTGGATACTGGTCGCGGTGCTCCATGCGTTCAGCCTGCTGCCGGACTTCGTCCTCTACAAGTTGGGAATCGCGTGCGCTTTGATCTTCCATCGCTTCGACCATCGTCACCGGCAAATTGGAATTCGTAATCTCGAAATCGCGTTCCCCGAAAAGAGCGCGGCCGAGCGCGCGCACATCCTGCGCGCGTCGTACATCAACCTGGGCCGCTGTGGTGCCGAGTACGTGCGGCTCGGTGGATTCTTCTACCGCCGGCTGGAACGGCGCGTCACCTACAATCGCCTCGACATCTGGAACAAAGTCCATCCGAAGTACCCCGGCAAGGGCGCGTTGATCCTGACCGCCCATTTCGGCGGCTTCGAGCTGCTGCCCGCGGGCCACGCGCTGCACGGATTCCAGATAGGGCTGGTGCATCATACGCAGCGCTTCCTGGCGGGCGACGACCTGGTGTCGTTCATCCGCGAGCGCGCGGGCGTACAAATAATCCGCAAGCATACGGCGGCGCGCGAGATGCTGCGATCGCTCAAGCGCGGCGAGATCATCGGCATCCCGCTCGATCAGAACGCCAAGCGATCCGAGGCAATCTGGGTCCCATTTTTCGGCGAGCTGGCCGCAACCCCGAGCGGCTTCGATCGCCTCGCGATGATGGCGGGCGCGCCGGTCGTCCCGGTCTTCATCGTTCGTCAGCCCGACGGCGTCAGCCACGTAATAGAAATCTTCGAAGAAATCCCGCAACAGCGCACCGGCGACCGTAACGCCGACACGTTGGTAAACACCGCCCGCTACCAAAAAGCCATTGAAGAGATGGTCCGAAAATATCCCGACCAATGGCTTTGGACGCATCGGCGTTACCGCACGCGTCCAGTAAGAGGCACGCCGTCGCTTTACGCGTAGCAGAACGTTCCGAAGATGCCTTCTCTTCGGTTCCCTTCGCGCGGGGGAGGGGTTTAGGGGTTAGGTTCCTCGAGTTGCTCGCTTCGTCAGGGTGACAGATGAGTCGCGCATTGCGCGCTTGCTTTCTGCACGCCGGTGACGGGGCGGAGTGCAGCGAAGATAGCTATCGCGACCACCCATGCGGCGGCGCCGCCTATCAGGGGGATTGCGCCGCCACCTGCTATCCACCATGGGATTGCGACGCGGTTCAGAATCATCTTCGGCCACAGTTTTGCCCCCAGCACAAAGCCGCAATGTAGCCCGATCGAGAAATACACACTGCCCGTTAGCAAATATGCTTCGCCGAGCACGATGCCGAGCAGGAATAATCCTATCAGCGTGGGAATAGCGACTGCGGGATTGGTGAATTGGTCGACGCTATGCCCGATCGTGAGCAAGCCCGCAGTGGGCTCGTAGCCGGTTACGTAGAAGCGCGCGGGAGACCGCACGAGATGCGCGACCGCGTAGACTGCGGCGCTCGCGATCAATGCGACTCGATTGCCGAAGTCGGCTTTCATGCCGCCGAGCAGGAACGCGCGGAAGAAAGCCTCCTCGATGAATGCGATCACTATCGCTGACAGAAAATATTTCGGTATCAACCCCACTGCTGCTTCGTGATCGCCGACTCCGCCGCCGCCGACTGTGAGTGCGAGTCCGAACAAGATCGCAATCGCGAGCATCGCGACGACGAAGCCGCGAATCGCGCGCGCGATGCTTGGCCCCGCGGGATGTGTGAAGCCGCGGCTTAGCAGCGAGACCAGGTTCAGGTCGCGCGCGGCGAACAGCATCGCGATCAGCAGCGTCGCCATCACGGTGCGGTCGAAGATTCGGGGAAACGGGAAATGCCATCCCGCAGCCGACACGGCGACTGCCGCAAGCGGCGCGAAAATGATCGCGGCGACGATTCCCGCAACAAGCACGAGCACGAATCGCCCCGTGAATGATCGATGCACGCTAACCTAACCCCTAGCCCCTTCCCTCGAGGGAAGGCGAACCGGACGCGCAAAAACGGCTCTCCCCCCTAACCAGTTCTAACAGGGACGAAGTCCCGCATCTTTTCTTAATACTGGGTGGAGGGGTCGCCCCTGCCGAAGGAAGTGTGAAACCCACCGCGGGTTTCACGTTAAATCTTGTTCCTCTCAGCGCGGCCGCTCCGGGTCGAGCTGCGGCTCAAGCGTCACTTCAACCGGGCACGCGCCGGCGGGCGAGCTCACGATCTGCATCACGGCGTGGGCGACGTCGGACGTCGAAAGCATCGCGGCGCGGTCGAGCCGCTTGTTGTTGGGAATCAGCGCCGTATCGACCAGTCCGGGAACGATGACCGTGAGCTTGAGTCCGCTCTGGCGCATCTCGTGGAACGACGCGTGCGTGAATGCGATCAGCGCGGATTTGGTGGCGGCGTAAACGGCCTCGCCGGCGGGCGCCTTGATTGCGGCCGAGGATGCGACGTTGATGATCGTGCCTTTGCCCTGCGGGGTCATCGCGGCGGCCGCGAGGCGCGTGAGCGCGATTGGCGCGCGCAGATTGACCGCGATCATGCGGTCGATATCGACGGGACGCATCTTCAGCAAGGGCGTTCGCGGCGGCGCCCATCCGGCGTTGTTGACGAGCACGTCAATACTGCCGTAGCAATCGAGCGCGGCGCCTACGAGCAGGTCGGGCGCGTCCTCGCTGGCCAGGTCAACCAGAACGATCAGCGCGCGCTCGTGCGGAAGACCGCTCTGGGAGCGGGTTTCCTCGAGTTCGTCGCGCGATCGCGCGGCGAGGCATAGCGAGTAGCCGGCGCGCGCGAGCTCGAGCGCGACCGCGCGTCCGATACCGCGGCCGGCGCCGGTGACGATCGCGACGCGGGCCGCTTCGATGTCCCCCGAAGTCCTCGTGGCGCTCATTCGCAGCCATCTTGCACTGACGTATTCGCTCGCACAGACTGACGATAATGAATTCGCAAGTGTTCCGCGAGTACGACATCCGCGGCATCGTCGCCAACGATTTCGACGACACGTTCGTGGTTGATCTCGGACGCGGCTACGCCACCCTGCTGCATCAAGCGGGAAAGAAGACCATCACGCTCGGCCGCGATTGCCGGCTCTCATCGGACCGCTTGCGCGACCGGCTTGTCGAGGGATTGCTCGGCGCCGGCATCGACGTGGTTGATATCGGCGTGGTGCCGACACCGCTGCTCTATTTTTCGGTCTTGAGCTGGAAGATGGATGGCGGCGCGATGATCACCGGCAGCCATAACGCGGCCGAGTACAACGGCTTCAAGCTGGGCGTGGGGCCGACGACGATTCACGGCGCAGAGATTCAGCGGCTGCACGAAATAATCGAGCGGTGCGATTTCGTCACGACCGGCGCGAAAGGCTCGCTCACCGAGCGCGCGGTGATTCCCGACTACAACGATTTCATCATGTCGCAATTCAAGCTCACGCCGGGGCTGAAGGTCGTCGTTGACGGGGGCAACGGATGTGGCGGTGTGATCGCGGCGCCTCTAATGAAACGGCTCGGGCTCGAAACGATCGAGCTCTACACCGAGATGGACGGGCGCTTCCCGAACCATCATCCGGACCCGACGGTCGAGGAGAACATGCGCGATCTGGTCGCGGCGGTGAAAAAAAATTGCGCGGCGATCGGGATCGCGTACGACGGCGACGCCGACCGTATCGGCGCGGTGGATGAAAACGGGAAGATCGTGTGGGGCGACGAGCTGATGGTGGCGTTCTCGCGCGCGATTCTGCGCGAGCGTCCCGGCGCGACGATTATCGGCGAGGTGAAATGCTCGAAGCGGATGTACGACGACATCGCGCGCCACGGCGGGCGGCCGATTATGTGGAAAACCGGGCATTCGCTGATCAAGAGCAAGTTGAAGGAGGAGCATGCGGCGCTGGCGGGCGAGATGAGCGGGCACATGTTTTTTGCTGACCGCTACTTCGGCTTCGATGACGCGATTTACGCGTCGTTCCGGCTGCTGGAAATTCTCAGCAAGGAGGGGCGCGGCCTTGGCGCGATCCTGGCCGATCTTCCAGCCAGCCACATCACGCCCGAGATTCGCGTCGACTGTCCCGACGATCGCAAGTTTGAGGTAGTGCGGCGCGCGGCGGAGTTTTTCCGCGAGCACTACGAGGTTATCGATATCGACGGCGTGCGTGTGAATTTTGCCGACGGATGGGGCCTCGTGCGCGCGTCGAACACGCAGCCGGCGCTGGTGACGCGGTTTGAGGCGACCAGCGAAGAGCGCCTGGCCGAAATTCGCGCCCTGTTCGAAGGCAAACTGCGCGAACTCGGCGCGATCTGACGCGATGGCTCGAAGGTCCGCGCCAACGCGCGCCTCGGTGCTGATTGTAGCGGGCGGCCGCGGCACGCGCTTCTGGCCGGCGAGTCGCGAGGCTAGGCCCAAACCGCTTTTTTCGATCGACGGCAAGACCAGCCTGCTCGCCGACACAATTGCGCGTCATGTGCCGCTGATTCCGAGCGAGCGAATTTTCGTGCTGGCCGCGGCTGCGCACGAAACCCCGTTTCGTCGCGAGCTGCGCGGCCTGATTCCGGCGCAGAACTTTATCGTTGAGCCGCAAGCGCGCGGCACCGCGGTCGCAATCGCCTATGGCGCCGCGATTATCCAGCGCCGGCTCGGTGACGGCGTGATCGCGTCGGTGGCCGCCGATCATTACATTACGACCGCCGCGCAATATCGGCGCACCATCGCTGACGCAATCGGCCTCGCCGCGACGCACGAGTCGATTGTCGCGATCGGCATTCCACCGACGCGGCCGGAAACCGGTTACGGCTACCAGAAGATAGGCGCGAAGGTCGGCGCCGGGTTTCGTATCGAGAAGTTTGTTGAGAAACCTCCGCTCGCAACTGCGCGCCGGATGGTCCGCAGCGGGCGCTACTTATGGAACGCCTCGATGTTCGTGGCGTCGACGCGGACGCTGGCGCGCGAGTTCGCCGCGCACTCTCCAGAGCTTGGCATCGCGGCGGAAAAGCTCGCGCGAATCCCGCGGACGAAACTCGCGCGCGCATACGGAATGCTGCGGTATGATTCGTTCGACCGCGTGATCATGGAGAAGAGCGCCAACGTGCTCAGCGTGCGCGCGCGATTCTCGTGGCATGACGTGGGATCGTGGGACGGGCTCTGGGACGCGGTCGGCGGCGCTGACGGCAACGTGATTCGCGGGAGTGCGATCGCGCTGGAATCGGAGCGCGTGCTGATGCATTCGGATTCGCGCCTGATGGTGCTGTTCGGCGTGCGCGATTTAATCGTGGTCGATACCGGTGACGCGATCCTGGTCGCGCATCGCGATCGATCTCCGCAAGTCGGCCTCGTCACGGAGGAGCTCAGGCGCCGCGGGTTGCAGCGCTACCTGTAGTCAGTCGAGCGCCATCGCGTCGCACATCATCGCGAGTTTACGCAGTTCGCTTTCGCGATATTCATCTTCAATAGCCAGTTCCAGCAGCGTTGCCGCGACGCCGTCGTCGACGGACTCCCACTTCATCGCGTTGAGCCGCAGATCGGCCGCGAGCGTCCCCAGCACCTCGAGGTCGCCGCTCAGGCGCGCCCAGTTGTTCGAGCCGTCATGTAGCGCGGCTTCCGGCAGTTTCGCCCAGACGTTGCGGTCGGCGAGAATCGAGTTGATTACCTTGACGTGCCCGGCTTCCTTTTCGGCGAGCGCCTCGACCCCCGCCTTTATATTCGAAGCGCTGAGCGTAGCGTGCCGCTTCAAACGCTCGACCAGACCCTGATTGCGCCCGGCGAGCACGCTCAGTTCCTCGAGCAATTCCGCGCGCGCCGAAGCGGGTGAAAACAATCTCTGAAAAAATCCCATGCTTGTAGCCATCTCCCACCCGACGCGCGCTGTTGTATGCGGATGCGAGGCGCATCGCGACAATAGCTATTGGCATCGAAGGCGCCGCTGTCAAGGGAGGCTCAAGAATTGAACAACGCGCGCACCAGCGACGATTCGCGCTGGAAGAACCCGCGCGTGTGGTATGAATCGTCGAGCCGCAGGTAAGCGTAATCAAGGTAGTGACCGATTTCATGCATCAACGTACGCACGAAGGTTTTCGGCTTGACGACGTCGTGGCGCTGCGCCGTGCGCATCCAGAGCACAATGTACGGCTGCCGGCGCATCCGCGGATCGTAAGGATAGAACAGCCCGTGCAGCTCGCCGCGCGTGTTGCGGGGACGCACGCCGCGGACCTCGACGAGGACGGGCGGAGTCCTCAGGCCCCGGCAAATTTCAGCGGTCAACGCGCGCGCGCAAGTGGCGGTCGCGGCAAGGTTGCCGGTCTCGAGCACGCGCATCAGGGCGTCGAGCGAGTTGCGCGCGGCATCGCCGGCAATAAAATCGAAGCGCTCGACGCTCTCGCTCTTCAGGTAAGTTCGCTGCGCGCGCGACGAGAGCCGGTAGAAATACGACGGCAGCCGCGTCCCGGAATTCGTGCGAAGGGTCAGCCCGCTAGCCACATGCCTCCATCGCCGGATACTCACTTCCCGGCGCCACATCCACGAAACTATCATCCGCGCAATAGTCACAAGGGGCAAGCACTATGCAACTGAGTATTGTCGAAATCGCAAAACCAGCCGACGCCAACGTCATCGTCGGCCAGGCGCACTTCATCAAGACGGTCGAGGATGTTTACGAGGCGCTGGTGCAGGCGGTGCCGAATATCAAGTTCGGGCTGGCGTTCTGCGAGGCGTCCGGGCCATGCCTGATTCGGCATACGGGCACCGACGGTGCACTCGAGCAGTCGGCGGTCGAGGCGGCATCGGCGATCGGGGCAGGGCACGTGTTCGTGGTGATCCTGGGCAACGCGTTTCCGGTCAACGTGCTCAATCAGATCAAATCGGTCAGCGAAGTATGCACGGTGTTCTGCGCGACGGCGAACCCGTTGCGCATGATAGTCGCGGAGGACGGCGGCGGACGCGGTGTCGTCGGCGTGATCGACGGCAGTTCGCCCAAGGGTGTCGAGGGCGCGAGCGATCAGGCGGAGCGGCACGCGATGCTGCGTCGATTCGGCTACAAAAAATGACGCCGATAGATCAGGCGTCGAGACGGGGTTAACCTGATAGAGGAGGTTAGTGACGCCGATGGGCGGTGGACGGCAGGCGCCGGCGAAAGCGAAGGCGAATCCCCCGAAGCAGAAGCGGACTGAATGGCGAATCCGCGGATGGCGCGTGCGGAATCTTGCCGCCGGCGGATTTCTGCTGCTGTTCTTCGCGATCGGATTTTACGTCGCGCAATTGTACGGCGAGATTTCCGCGCTGATCGAGCAGCGTCGCGCCGCGCTGACTTCCGCAATTTTCTCCGCGCCCTTTCCGATTGTCGCCGGCGACGACCTCGATCACAGCGGATTGCTGGATCGCTTGGCGCAGTTGAGTTATTCGCAGGTGCCGTCGGCCAACACTCCAGGCGAATACACCCGGGCGAAGTATGCGATCGCGATTTACCTGCGATCCTTTTACGTCGGTGCGAAGCAGTATCCTGCCGAGATGGTGCGTGTAAGCCTGGACGGCACGCGAATCACAGGCGTCGCCGACTCGTTCGGCGTCGCCAAGTCCGACGCGATGCTCGAGCCCGAAGTGATCGGCCGCCTGCTGCCCGGTGCGCCCGCCGAACGCGTCGAAGTCCAACTCGGTCAGCTCAAGCCGTACCTGGTCAAAGGACTGCTCGCCAACGAAGATCGCTATTTCTACTACCACCCGGGAATCGATCCGATCCGAATCGTCGAGGCCGCGATTGTCGATTTGCGCGCACATCGCCTGGTCGA
>DATNLS010000193.1:0-3137 GCA_035602775.1 Candidatus Acidiferrales bacterium
CTCGTCCGCCGGTCAGCGGCGGCGCCATGATCTTCAATCTGCCAGTCACAATCGCCGGAGATCGCACATGCGAATCATAATCATCGGCGCCGGAATCGGCGGGCTGGCTGCGGCGCTGACGCTTCGACGCGCGGGCTTCGAGGTCCAGGTGTTCGAGCAGGCAGCCGAATTGCGCGAGGTCGGCGCCGGCATCCAGATAAGTCCCAACGCGTCGCGAATCCTCCATCGGCTCGGACTCGAGCAACCGATGCGTCGCATGGGAGTGCGGCCTCATGCGATCGTCATCCGCCGATGGGACGACGGGCGCGAGCTCGCGCGGCAGCCGCTGGCCGACGCCTGCGAGCGCACCTTCGGCGCGCCGTATTACAACTTCCATCGCGCCGATCTCCTCGACCTTCTGTCAGCGGCGGTTCCGCATGGCGTGATCCAAATGGATCATCGATGCGTCGGCCTGACCCAGCACGCCGACCGCGTTGAAGTGCAATTCCATAACAGCGCGGTCGCCGATGCTGATCTTGTCGTTGGCGCAGACGGCATTCACTCGACGGTGCGCAACGCGATCATAGGCCCGGAGTCGCCGCGATTTTCGGGACACGTGGCGTATCGTGGGCTGGTTCCCGCGGATCGCATGGCCGACTTGGGAGTCGAGATGGCGGCGAACGTATGGTGGGGCCCCGACCATCACTTCGTCCACTACTATGTCGGCGCGGGCGCCCGTTACCACAACTGGGTCGCGCTCACTCCCGGCGAATGGCGCGTCGAGTCGTGGACCGCCAGGGGCCAGGTGGCCGACGCGCTCAAGGAGTTCGAAGGATGGCATCCGCAGATCCGCGCGATCATCAGCGCCGTCGAGACGACTAATCGGTGGGCGCTCTACGATCGCGACCCGCTGCCGCGATGGACCGTCGGGCGCGTCACGCTGATGGGCGATGCGGCGCATCCGATGCTTCCGTATATGGCGCAAGGCGCCGTGCAATCGATCGAGGACGCTGCGGTGCTGGCGAAATGTCTCGAGCATGCCGGCGCGCACGACGTGGGCGCGGCGCTCATCCGCTACGAACAAACGCGCAAGCCGCGCGCATCGCAATGCCAGGACGGCTCGCGCCGCAACGCCGTCATGTTCCATCTTGCCGACGGCGAGGAGCAGCGGAGCCGCGATGCGAACCTCGCTTCGTCCGCGACCGCGCCGCTGCCTCAGAACGCCTGGCTCTACGGTCACGACGTCGAAGCGGAATTTGCGCAAAAGTGAAATCGGCAAGCGTCCCGATCAGATGAAGCCGCGCAAGTGGAAGACGCTCAAGAGCGACGTCGCTTACAGCACGCCGATTTTCGATCTTCATCGGCGACACTCGACGCATGCGCGACGCGGCGAGCGCGACTTCTTCATCCTCGATGCGCCCAACTGGGTGAATATTATTCCGCTCGCGAAAAACGGCGACGTCGTGATGATCCGCCAATGGCGTCACGGGATCTCGGAATTCACGCTCGAGGTGCCGGGCGGGATGGTCGATGCCGAAGATCCGTCGCCGATGCATGCGGCGCGGCGCGAGATGGTCGAGGAGACGGGATTCGATTCGGACCAGATCGTCGAACTCGGCAAAGTGCATCCGAATCCCGCGATCCAGGGCAACATCTGTTTTTCGTTCCTGGCCGAGAATGTGCGCGCGGTCGAACGGGTGGTATCGCTCGGCGACGAAGAGACCGAGGTCGTGATGGTGCCGATGCGCGAAATCCGCGGGCTGATCGCGTCGGGCAAGGTCATGCACGCGCTGACGATCGCCGCATTTTCATTCCTGCACGTGTACAATCCGCCGCCGAAGCGCAGGCGCAAAAAATAGCTACCTGGTTGCGGACTTCGATCGCGCCGACATCTTTTCTTGAAGATGCTCCAACCGATCGGCGGCCGCCGCTATAGTCTCGTCGCTCTTCGAGAATGTGAAGCGAATTTTTCCATGCCCCAACTCCGGGCGATGGTAGAAGCTCGAACCGGGCACCGCCGCGACTCCCACTTCGTCGAGCAGAAAATCCGCGGCTGCGAAGTCGTCCTTGAATCCAAGCCCGCCGATTTCCGCCACGATGTAATACGCGCCGTCGGGATTGCTGCATTCCAGACCCGCCCGCGTGAGCGCCGAGTACAACGCACCGCGCTTGCGCTCGTACATCGCGGTCAACTCGGCGTAGAAGGATTCCGGCAATCGCAGCGCGACCGCCCCGGCCTCCTGCAGCGGATGCGGCGCGCCAACCGTCAGAAAGTCGTGCACCTTGCGGATCGCCGCCGTGATCCGATCGCTGGCGATCGCGTACGCCAGCCGCCATCCGGTGATCGAGTAGGTCTTCGACAGCCCGCTGATCGTCACCGTCCGCTCGGCCATCCCGGGAAGACTCGCGATCGAGAGGTGGCGCGCGCCGCCGTAAATGATGTGCTCGTAAATCTCGTCGGTGATCGCCAGCGTGTCATGGCGCTGGCACAGCGCTGCGATCGCTTCGAGCTCGGCGCGGGTGAAGACCTTGCCGCTCGGATTGTGCGGAGTGTTGATTACGATCGCCTTGGTGCGCGGCCCGAAAGCCGCCTCGAGCTCCGCCCGGTCAATCGAGAAATCCGGATCGCGCAGCGCCACGTAGCGCGGCGTCGCCCCGGCCAGGATTACGTCGGGCCCGTAGTTCTCGTAGAACGGCTCGAAGATGATCACCTCGTCGCCCGGGTTGATCACCGCCAGCATCGTCGCGACCATCGCTTCGGTCGCGCCGCAAGTCACCGTGATATTGCGGTCGGGGTCGCACGCGATGCCGTTGTAGCTGCGCACCTTGTCCGCGATCGCGCGCCGGAAATTCGGCGAGCCATGCGTGATCGCGTACTGATTGTATTCCTCGTCGATCGCGCGCTTCGCCGCTTCCTTGATTTCTGCCGGCGCCGCGAAGTCGGGAAATCCCTGCGCCAGGTTCACCGCGCCGCACTTCAGCGCCCGCCGCGTCATCTCGCGGATTACTGACTCGGTGAACAGTCGTGTCTTGGCGGAAATATCAGTCGGCATGATTCTGCGGCGATTACCGCGCGAAATCGCAGTCTAGCCACGCACGTGTGCACCCGACAACTTGGTCGGATTCAGCGTCCGCACTGAATTCGGAAAATTAATTGA
>DATNLS010000188.1:0-4877 GCA_035602775.1 Candidatus Acidiferrales bacterium
AACGCGCCGCTGTCATCCATCAGAGATGGATTCTAGCGGCGCGGGGCATGCTTGCGCGAGTGTGACTCGCGCAACAGAAAACCGGCGCCGCCATCGCTGGCGGCGCCGGTTTGTTCTACGGAGAGGTCGCGCGCGCGACGCGCGATCTGGATCATGCGAGTATCAGTCGCCGCCCACCGCGTGACCGCCTTCGGCGGCCCGCGCCATCTGCTCCTGGGTGAACCAGTTGCGATCGACCGAGCCCATGTTGATGAACCATGAATCGCGCGATGGCGAGTTTTGCGACGGGTGATAGCACACGCTGGAGAAGCCGCTTTGCACGTTGACCGTCGATGAACCCACCTGGAACTCGCGCTTGAACGGGTAAATCGCGATCCGGGCGTCGGGCTCGGCGCGGTCCGCGTAGTGCATCCAGGACGTGTAGTTGTTAAACAGCTCGCCGCCGCGATCGTACATGTCGTTCGACATCACGAAATCCGCTTCCGAATCGATGTACATAATTTCGTGACTGTAGAGCGAGTTGAAACGGCCGGGACGCGGACGGCCCTCGATGATGAAGTCGTGGCGAATCTGCCAGTTGTCGGGGCAGTGGCTCGCGCCGCCGTCAGTCGGGCATCGAACGTCGGGCACGCTGGTCACGTTGATCGCACCGAGCATGTTCTTTTCGCCAAGCAGCTTCCAGTCGTAATTTTCGTTCTTGCCGCTGAAGCCTTCGTAGTGATTCGGATCGTAAGCTTGCGGTCCGCTGGCAGTATCGAGGATTGCGTAATTCAGACGGCGGACGCGGCGGGCGCCGGGCGTCCAGGTCCAACTTGCGTCCTCAATATTGGGATCGGCATAGCGGAACTTGATCAACCCGGTTCCGCGGTCAGACTGCGGTGCGAGCACCGGATACAGCAGTCCGAGAAAGTAGCGGTTGGTAATCTTGAAGTCGGGATCGATTGGCATCGGATCGACTTCGGTGCGTCCGACTTCGTTGTAGCCTGCATAGTGGCCGACTTCGATATCGGTGATTTCGCGGAAGGCCGCGTTCTTGCCCCAGTACACGCTGTCACAGTCGAACCAGCGCAGATCGTATTCGTCGCTGGAGATCGGCCGGAACGCCACGTTCCACATCACCTTGGTCCCGGCCTCGGGATCGTTTGCGTCAACGATTGGGAACGGCTCGCCGGCGACGTAGCCAACCAGGCTGCGATGGTCGGGCGTCAGCCGCACCTGGCTCGAGTACTTCTCGGTCGCGTCCTTGTACGGCGGCGGCCAGTCGATGCGCTCGGTCGGCGTGACCTTAATCGTCATCCCATGCAGCACTCGCAGGTACTGCCCCGGAGAAACGAGGTCCTTGACTTTCGACGCATTGTCCGGGGTGATGAAATCACCCGGTTGTACCTGGGCGGATGCTGGCGCTATGTAAATTCCGACCGCGAGCAGCATCGCGGTGAGAGCTGCCACGCACCCGGTTCCCCGTTTGATTGCGCGATTCATGTTGACTCCTTCTTTCGGCTTGATTCGCCGGCATCTGGAATTTTACGGCCGCAACAATCTTTAGCTCTACTGGTTGGTCATTAGTCTAACTGCTTGAAATCGTCAATAGCAATAATGATCGTCCAAAATTGCCGCAAGTTATTGCCCTGTTTATGCAATAAATCCTGCATCATGACTGCGATTAATAGAATAGTCATGATACTTCTGCACAAATAATACAGCTTGGTGGAAGGTTGTTGGCTAATACTGACTACGCACCCGACAGCGCTCAACGTTGACCGTTCGCGCGGCTCGAATTGAAAGTCTTTCCAACAGACGCGCTCATCGGGTATTCATATGAACATAAGAAGCGCTTGTAGGGCGGATTGAGAATGACTACCTGGTATCCCATCGTTGTGACCCTGCTGGTCGCCGGCCTGATTGTCGGCGCAATGTGCGTGCTCAACATGCTGATCGGGCCTAAGCGTCCCAGCGTGATCAAAAGCGAGGCGTTCGAATGCGGCAATCCGCCGAGTGGATCGGCGTGGGGACGGTTCTCGGTGCGCTTCTACCTGACGGCGATCCTGTTTCTGCTGTTCGACGTCGAGGTGATTTTTCTGTATCCGTGGGCGGTCGAGCTCCGACGCCTGGGGATGTTCGGCTTCGTCGAGGCGCTCATCTTCATCGCGATTCTTGCCGTCGGACTGCTGTACGCATGGCAGCGCGGCGCGCTCGACTGGGATTGACGGCTCTCTGATGTTGACAGAAAAACTAAAAGCACGGTTCGGCGCGGAAATTCTCAGCGCGCAAAATGAGCGCGACGAAGAAACTTTCACGATCGAGCGCGAGCACGCTTACGATTTTTTTCGCGCGCTGCGCGACGAGCCGGATTTCGACTTTAATTTCCTGACCGACCTGACTGCGGTCGATTGGCTCGAGCGCAAACCGCGCTACGACGTGGTCTATCAGCTGAACTCGCTCAACCTGGCGCATCGCATCCGCGTCAAGATTGGCGTCGACGGTCCCGAGCCGTGGGTGAACAGCGTGGTCGGCGTGTGGGGCGCAGCGGACTGGCTCGAGCGCGAATGCTTCGACATGTTCGGCATCGATTTCAAGGGTCATCCCGACCTGCGCCGCATCCTGATGTACGATTCGTTCGAGGGCCATCCGCTGCGCAAGGACTACCTCTACAACAAGCGCCAACCGATCGTTCCGGAGATCGACCCGGTCGTGAATCCGATTCGCCCGTCGCGTTGACGACCCGACTCGATAGAAATCATGTCACTGCCCGCCCGCTGGAAAGATAAAATCGTGCCGTCGGATCCGTCCGACGAGATCATGGAACTGCAGATGGGGCCGTCGCATCCGGCGTCGCACGGCACCATCAAGTTCAACCTCAAGCTCGACGGCGAGCGGATCGTCGATTGCGACGTCGAGGTCGGCTTTCTACATCGCGGGTTCGAAAAGATGTGCGAGCAGGGAACCTGGACGCAATGCTTCCCTTACACTGACCGACTGAATTACGCGTCGCCTTGCATCAACAACGTCGGCTTCGCGCTTGCGGTCGAGCGCCTGCTCGGCATCGACACGACCGAGCGATGCAAATACGTGCGCATGATCATGAGCGAGGTTGCGCGCATCGCCGATCACTTGACCTGCCTCGGGATGGCGTCGAGCGAAGTCGGCGCGACCACCGTCGCGTTCTACATGCTCGAGGCGCGCGAGTTTCTCTACGATTTGATCGAGGCGGTCACCGGCGCGCGGCTGACCGTAACGTGGTGCCGCGTCGGCGGCATGACGCATGACCTGCCGGCGGACTTCAACGATCGGATGAAAGCGTCGTTCGCGCGGCTCGACGAGGTGCTCAGCGACTGCGACAAGCTGCTCTCGCGCAATCGCGTGTTTATCGATCGGATGGCGGGCGTAGGAAACCTTGCGAAGGCAGAGGCAATCTCGTACGGGCTGACGGGTCCGCTCCTGCGCGCGACCGGCGTTTCGTACGACGTTCGCAAGGCGCATCCATACCTGGTGTACGATCGGATGGAGTTCGAGGTGCCGGTGGGCGATCGCGGCGACAACTACGATCGCTTCAACGTGCGCTTCCAGGAGATGTACCAGTCCAAGCGGATCATCGAGCAGGCGATCGCGGCGTTGCCAGAAGGGCCGGTCACGATCACCGATCCCAAAGTCGTGCTGCCGGAAAAAGAGAAGGTGTACAACTCGATCGAAGGCTTGATGAACCACTTCAAGCTGATCATGGAGGGCATCCACGTGCCCGCCGGCGAGGTTTACCAGGCGGTCGAAGGCGCCAACGGCGAGTTGGGATTTTACATCGTGAGCGACGGCAGCGGGCGTCCGTATCGCGTGCGCGTGCGGCCGCCGTGTTTTCTCGGCATGGGCGCGCTGAACAAGATGCTCATCGGGCGCATGATCCCGGACATCATCACGACGTTCGGCATGATCAACATGATCGGCGGCGAGTGCGACCGCTAGCGGCGCGTCATCTGCTCGCCGCCAATCGCGAAAGTTCTCCTCACCAGCGTCGTTGAATCGAAGAATAGAAACGGCGTCGGCATCGTGTCAGCCGGCCGGGGCTTGATGGCGAGATTGGGCGTATTCGGCAAACCGTCGGTCTGATCGATAATCGTTACGACGAAGGGCGCGGGCGTCGCGAGTTTGAGCGTCAGGTCGAATCCAGTGGCGGGCGCGCGCCAGTACCACCCAGTCCATCCGTCGGTGACGCGATCGCCCGGCGACATCCCGTCGATGGAGGTACCCAGCACCGTCACACCGATCGGCACTGTCATCCAGATGATTGAAGCCTTCCGCGCGGAAGCAATATGCATCTTCACACTGCGAGTACCGTTGCCGGCTGTCGAGTCGTCGAGTACCTTGAGCACCGGCGGCGCCGCGTCGATGAGGGGCGCGTCGCCTTCGGTGGTTCGGCCGCGATTCAGATATGCGAAGTCGTGCGAGATGCGCTCGAGGTTGCTGTCCGGCGTGTCCCGGGTCGCCAGCCCGGCGAGCTTCGGCAGCCATCCGCCGCGCACGTGATGCTGGAAAAATTGCGAGGTGAAGCGATCTGGCCGTGAATCCAGGCTGACCCATCGCGCGCGCACGCGGTCGGTGTCGAGAAAATAAAAGATACTGTCGGGATGCGGCTGAGATGGGTCGAAGTTACTGGCGGCGTTGCCTTTGATGATCATGGCGAGCGCAAGCACTCCGAGCACGCAGGGCACGATCCAGCGCCGCCCGGCGGTTAGAAAATCGATGTACGGGATGAACAGGCCGAAGAACAGTGCAAACGCGATTCCCCGGGCTATAACAACGGAACTCGTTTCGTACGGCGTCAACAGTATATTCATCGCAATGCCCGGTACGACTGCGATCAATGCCAGAACCGAAGTAGTCACTAT
>DATNLS010000210.1:0-3184 GCA_035602775.1 Candidatus Acidiferrales bacterium
TCAACACGCGATGCGGCGCCGGCCCAGTCGACAGCAACGTCGCCGTATGCGCCGCGCGCGCGACGGTCATCGACTGATTGCATCGCAGCGTCTCGCTATTGAATCCGCCGACGCATGCGAAGTCGCCGGTGCTCGGATCGAACGTCTCCGCCGAATTACTAATCAACCCCGACGCGCCCGACAGCATTCCGCCCGTGACCGCCACGGTGCCGCTGAATCCGCCCGCGAGCAGCACACTCCCATCGTCGAGCAGCGTGGCCGTATGCATCGAGCGCGGCTCGTTCATGAAACTCGGGAGCAGCACGAATTCCTGCGAGACGGGATCGTAAAGCTCGGCGCTGCTGTCCTTGAAGAAAAAGCTCGAGCCGCCGACGCCGCCAGTTATCAGCACCTTGCCGGCCATCGGGCCGGTAGTGAACAGGGTCGCCGTATGCGCGGCGCGCTGATGGTCCATCGGCAAGGTTGCGGGGGTAAACGAGTTCGACGCGGGGTCGTAGAGGTCTGCAGAGTTGGTCGTGTCGCCGGTGAGATTGGTCGCGCCGCCGGCGATAAGCACTTTGCCGCTGAGCAGCAGCGTCGCGGTCTGAAACGCGCGCCGATCGCTCATCGGATTCGCGACCGCGACGAACTTGCGCGCGGCGGGATCGTACAACTCCGCGGTATCGAGGACGTCGTCGCGATCGTCGAGGCCGCCCGCGATCAGGACCTTGCCGTTGTTGAGCTCGGTCGCGGTGAATCCCATCCGCGGCGTCGCCATCGTGCCCGCCGGCGAGAATGTGCCGGTGGTCTCGTCGAACGACTCCGCGCTGTTCAATACCTTGCCCTCGAGGTCGAGCGAAAAATTCTTAATCGTGGCGATACCGCTGAAGCCACCCGCCAGCAGCACCTGTGTGGGCGAAAGCGGCGCGGCAGAAACGCCCGCGCGACCCGACGCCGCGCTTCCCGTCGCGACAAACTGGCCCGACGACGGATCGAAAAATTCCGCGGCCGCGATGCTTTGATTTGCATCGTCCACGCCGCCCGCGATCAACACGTCACCCACCATGGGAATGGCGGCCTTGACATTCTGAAGCACGGCCTTGTGCTTGTGCGCCGGTGCGGCAGCGGCGGCTGAGTCCTGCGGTGGCGAATCGACGCCCTCGCCGTTGATGCATCCGCTGACGGCGAGCAGGCCGATCAGTCCGGCGGCGCTCAGCGCGGCGAGCACAGTTCTCACCCCTCGGGGCGTGGTATGCAGATGCTCTTGCAAAGTTCTCGGCTCTTCGAACCCGGCAGCTATGAATTAACGCTGGCCGCATTCAAGGGCATCAGTATGCATTATACGCGCGCCAATTAGACGAGTCAGGGTAGAAAAGGTTTCAGGTCGAAATCGGATTTGATCTATAACTAATGAGAAAAAATTCCCTTAAGGAATTTGCCGACAGCACCAAAAACGTCCTGTGACGCTGGGCTGGCTTGCGCGACGGGCGCGGGTGGCGCGTATCCTGGCGCTGGTGGCGGAGTACCCCACGCTGGCGGGGGCGCGGGCGCGCTGGCGAGGATTCCGCCGTGCAGCGGACACATCTGCGTCGGCTCGGTGCCAATCAGGAATGGCAGCGCGAACTGCTTAGGACAGGCCGGGGTCGCCAGCCCGCCCGTCTCGGGATCGATCGTCGCCATAGTGATACCCGACGGCTCGGGGAAATCTTCCGGATCCGCCGGCGCCGCATCTTGCATGAACTGAACCCACGCCGGCAGCGCCGCTTGCGCGCCCGTCAGCCCCAGGCTTTCGGGCTGATCGAAGCCGACCCAGACGCCGCAAACGATCGCCGGCGTGTAGCCGATAAAGTACGCGTCCTTGTAATCCTGGGTCGTGCCAGTCTTGCCCGCCGCCGGAAAATCCAGGCCGAGGCGGCCCGCGCTGGCGCCGGTTCCATAGCGCAGCACGGCTTTGAGAGCGCCCGTGATCAGGTACGCGACGGCGGGTCGAATGACGCGGTTCTCTTCGTCGTCGTGATGATAAATCTGATGGCCCTTGGCGTCGACCACCGCCTCGACCGCGTACGGCGGCGATTGCAGACCCTCGGTCGCAAAAACCTGGTACGCGGAAGTCAGCTCGAGCAGCGTGGTCTCGTCAGCGCCAATCGAAATCGGCAGCACCGCCGGCAGGTCCTCGTGGATGCCCATCTCGTGCGCCGTCTTGACGATCTTCGAGGGGCCGAGCTCGCTGCCGACGTATGCGGTCGGCACGTTGAGCGATTCGTACAGCGCCTGCACGACGGTCACTTGCGGCTGATAGGTCCGCTCGTAGTTCGCCGGCGTCCATCCGTCGGGAAACGTCATCGGTTCATCGGGCAGCGTCGAGGCGAGCGTGAGCGGCGGCGAGAACGGTGCGCGATCGGGATCGAGCGCGGCGAGGTACACGATCGGCTTGAACGCCGAGCCTGGCTGTCGCTCGGCGTTCGCCGCACGATTGAACTGACTCTCGGAGTAGTTGCGCCCGCCAATCATCGCACGAATCGCGCCGCTGTCCGCGTCCAGCGCGACCATCGAGGTCTGCAGCTTCTCGTCCGTCTTGGTGCGGCGCAGGCGCCGATGGTTCTTTTCGAGCTGCGCGATATTTTCCGTGACCGCATCGACAGCGTCGCTCTGAAGTTCGGTATCGAGCGTGGTGTAAACCTTGAGCCCCTCGAGATGGCCGTCGATGCCGGGAATCCGGGTCACGAACGCGGTCACGTAGTCGGTGAAATACGGCGCGCGGCGGAGTCCCGGCGGTTTAGTGATTTGAATCGGTGTTGCAATCGCGGCCGCGTAGGTCGCGTCGTCGATCACTCCCGCGTGCTTCATCACCTCAAGCACGGTGTCGCGGCGCTTGCGGCAGCTGTCGGGATGACGGCGCGGGTCGTATAGCGTCGGCGCCTGGATCATCCCGATCAGCGTCGCCGCTTCCGCCGGCGTCACCTCGGACAGGTCCTTGTTGAAAAAATATCGCGCCGCCTGCGGCATCCCGTCGATCGGCGTGCCCTCGTACTCGCCCATCGGCACGTCATTGATGTAGCGCTCGAGGATCTCGTTCTTGCGCAGACGAATCTCGAGCACTGCGGTGACGGCCAGCTCCTTGAACTTGCGGCTGAAGGTGCGCTCGTGCCGCTCGAGAAAAGTCCGCGCCAGCTGCTGCGTTATGGTGCTGGCGCCCTGGGCCAGG
>DATNLS010000318.1:0-26418 GCA_035602775.1 Candidatus Acidiferrales bacterium
GCTGGACTTCGCTTCGGTCAACTTCGAAACCGAGCCGTACTGCTCCAGCTTGGGGGTAGTGTACGGGCGTTTTTCAAGGCTTTCCTTCTGGATTTTCTCATTCATGGTCGCACACCTTATCCTCATTTTGCAGTAGTTTCAACACAGACAGTTTTATTTTCTCGTAACGCGATCTTCAGGCGCATGCCTGGGATCCGTCGCTATCCGATTTCTGATTTTCGAACATTTCCCGATACCACAGCTCTATCGCGCCGGTCGTGAAAAACTGGCTCGAATACCTGCCGCGCCCGGCACGAAACGCTTCCCATTCGGTCCGCACTCGTCGCGCATCAATCCATCCAACGGCCGCAATTCGAGGTGACTCAAGGATGCGGCCGAACTCTTCATCAGCTATGGCAGTCGAAAATGACCAGTCGAATGTCGCCTTATCGAGTCTCTGATGGACGACTGCCGGCAGCAGCTCGGACATCCCCTGTCGCATCACGTAGCGCTGCCAGATGCCGTTGCGGCGTTGCTCGTCGGGTATCGCGTTGGCGAATTCAACGATGCGGCGATCGTACAACGGATGGCGCACCTCGATTCCATGTCGAGAACCGAGATGTTCGATTTTCCCCAGCACGAAGGGTGCCCCCAAAGGTATCGCACGCTCTCCCGATTTTAGCGGCTCCATTCGCTGACGCCAGTACTCACCACCCATGCGATCCTCGAGACTGGTGCGGCGTACGAAATCTGCCTCGAGCCAGCATGGATAAGAAGTCTCGCGGAGACTACTGGCAGCTCGTCTCACCGATCGGGGAAGCATTGGAGCGATTCCAAATCGAAGCAACTTTTTCGACGGGCTGAAGGTGTCGGGATTCAGCGCCTTCACCCGACGGTCATCGCGATAGCGCCGGACGATACTGCCTACGCGCAGTCCGCGCACCGCATCCGCATAGTATTCCGGGCGGCCCCAAAACAATTCGTCGCCACCCATGCCGGTCAACATCACGCGATATTGTTTGTCGCGGATGTCGCGATACAGCGAGGTTATTGCCGTGTCGTTCGGGAAATCGGCGATATCGCTGAATCGCCGCGTCTGCTCAATTGCGTTCGCGACGCTGAACGGTCCCGGCCCGAGAAGCGTCGAGCGTAGTTGCCACTTGCGGACAACCTCGTCGATATAACGCCGCTCATCGTCTTTGGGCGCGGGCGAGATAAGAGAGAAGGTCTCGAAGGGAGCTGCATCACCGGCGCCCTCGCGTTTCAGATGAGCCGCCATCGACACGACTGAAGACGAGTCCAGACCGCCGCTCAGCTGCGCGGCCACACCGTTTCCCGGATGCCGCAGACGGCATCGCACTGCCTCCCTTAGCAGATCGAAAAAATGCGATGCGTATTCGCGGTCGGTCGAGTAACGTATCTCGCGGGCACTGCTCGCGGCCCAATAGCGGCGCTTGCGCACCCGCTCTGAATCGATCGCGAGATAATCTCCGGGCACCACCTGAGCGATGCCTCGAAAAAGCGTCTCTTCGGGGTCGAGCACTCGCCCACACATGAGCTCGGCCGCCATTCCTTCGTTCGGTTCGGTCCAAGCCTCCGGCTCGAGCAAAATCGCCTGCAGCTCCGAAGCGCAAACGAACCTCTTCGCGTCCAGGTAGTAATAGAGCGGCTTCATTCCCAGTGGATCGCGCGCGCAAAAGATCCGCTCGCGCACGCCGTCGCAGATTACATACGCAAAGTCGCCGAGTATGCGCGCGGGAGATTCGTCTCCCCAACATTGATATGCGCGCAACACCAACTCGGCGTCGGTATCATCCCGCGGCGGCATTCCGGCGGCCACCAGCGCGTCCTTCAGCTCGGCGCGATTATCAACCCGACCGTCGAAGACCAACGCGAGCTGCGTACTTTCGTCACACAGCGGCTGATGCTCCAGGAGCGATTCCTCCGTGGAGCACAGCCTTGCGCACCCAAGAGCCACCGGGCCGCTCACAAACGAGGCCTGACCATCGGGACCACGGTGACGCATCGAGTTGAGCATTCGTCCGACCACACGCGGATCGGCGGGCCGTCCGTCGCGGTTGAAAACTCCAGCTACTCCGCTCATCGACGCGTCACAGTGGTTGGTCCCGGTTTCGGCTTAGATCTTACCCGCGCTATTCGTGGTTTGCTGCCTTGACGGTACCGGAGGAAACACCTCCGAAGATCGACGGAGTGTCGAACTCGAGTTTTCCTTGCACGATCAGGTCAAGGCCCAATCCGCTCCCACCGCCGTTGTTTGCAATGTACATGAGGCCCGTTGCCGGCGCGTTCGAGTATTGGAACTGTATAATGTTAGCCGATGTGATGCACCCGGAGGTTGGCGTCCAGGTCATTGTGCCACTATTGCCGGACTTGGTGGTAACGCTGGTGAAGGTCCCGGTGCAGCTAGTGCCATTGTCATTGAACCCGAAAAACACTTCGCTCGGGCAGCCGTTATTGTCAGTCTGGACATCACCGGAGATAGTCACGGTCGCGTTAGCGCCACCGCTCGAGTCGGCGCCAAAGGCGTAGAACCCGTAAGCTGAATCAGCTACCAGGGGTCCGTTGCCGCTACCCGTGATCGTGGGGCAGTTAGGATCAGGAGTGGGCGACGACTTGGCCATGGCAACGCCCACCAAGGTCATCTTGCTGGACAGAGACAGACCCAACGAGCCGGCCACCATCAGGCCAAGCACGAGGAACTTTAATTGTTTAGAAAACTTTCTCATTTTTCGGCTCCTGCTTTGCAGCATCGTCCGGGTTGATAAACCTTCGGCACGAAGCTGTCGTGAAATTGTCATTGGTTGTTTCGCCATCGATTTCGATTCGGGCCTACTGGTGCTGCGCTTCGCCCGCTACCGAATAGGTATTGGTGTCTATGTCGACCAGGAACAGGCCCGCCTGTAGGTTGAACGAACCGTAGTACAGGGTCAGAGCACCGCCGACCGAGTCGAGAGTGTTGCAACCGCCGGGAGTCACATCGTCCAGACCCGCGAGGGTCAGACTCATCGTGCCAGAGGTTACATTGCTGGCTGCACACACCCCAGTCCCGGTGAAGGTCCCGGTGCAGATGCTTCCGTCGTCGTTCAGGAGGAAGCTACCTGCGGAAACCGCAAAGGATGAGCTGGAGGCCTTGGTTGTGAACACGCCCGTGAAGGACGAGGTCGGCACGTCGGTAGTAGTAACGACGTTGGACCCTACCAAGCCGAAGCTGTAGCTCCCATTGTCGGGCTGGTAGAAGCAGCTTGGGGTGACGGCGAGAGCGGATCTTGCCGGCCCAACTAGAGAGACCGCGATTGCCAAAACAACTGCCCTTGCGACCCCACTGGGCAGTTTGCGGAGGTTGTTCCGCCATGAAAGTAAGCCTGTTTCGTTTCTCTTCATATCCTTTATTCTCCTTTCGCTTTTGTTTCGACTCCAAATTGACGGTTCACACTACAAACAGTTTTGTTGGCAGGGGCATCTTTCCACGTTGCACACTTTGCGTCAAGTGGTTTTATGCTGCCCTGACCATTTTTTTAGTCGTTAGTGTTTCTACCTTGGGCTCACCGACGCAAATCCCTACAATTTGTTATCCTAGTAATGCCACTTAGTAGGACGCCGGTGTCACTCAGTCAACCGCACTTTTACCAGGCTGGCGCTTCGCGCTATTCTTGACGGCTCCAGTGGCTTCCAACGCTCTTCTCGACCATTCCGCGATATCCCCGGAAGCGGCGCTCGTCTTGACCTGCGCAACTTCGGCGGCGACGACTCCGCGCACACTACGAGCGTCCGATCTCGCCGCGAGCGTGCGCAGTTGGGAAGCCGTCATAGAAATTGCGCGAGGTCACGCGGTGCTCCCGCTGGTCCATCGATACCTGAGCCGTGAATTTCCGTCGGTTGTGCCGACAGAGGCAATGAAGCAGTTACGCACGCAGTGGCAGATGATCACTCTCTATAACCGCCACCTAACGGCAGAGCTGGTGCGCCTGACGGGCTTGCTGAAGGCGGCAGGCATTGCGGCGGTAGCTTTCAAAGGCCCGGTGCTGGCTGCGATGGCCTATGGCTCGATCGACATGCGCCAGTTCGTCGATCTGGATATCCTGGTGCGGCAGACTGACCTGCCGCGTATCGCGGAAATTCTAAGCGCCGAACGATACACGTCGCCGCATACCAGGCGCGAGGGACTGGCGACCGGCTACTTCCAGGAATACGAGGATGCGTTCTTCGCCGCCGGCGGGATGGGCGCGATCGACGTTCATTGGAAGATTACGCCGCGCTCGTTCCGCTTCGCCCCCGATGAGGAATCCTTCTGGCGCCGCGCGCGCGCAGTTGAACTCGAGTTCGGCAGTGTGATCGCGATCGCGCCCGAGGATTTGCTGCTGTTCATCTGCGTTCACGCGGCGAAGCACGGATGGGTCCAGCTCGGCTCGATCTGCGACGTCGCGGAAACCATCCGCGCGCGACCGGCAATCGATCTGATGGCGATGCTCGACGAGGCGACGACGCTTGGCAGCCGCCGGATCTTTCTCACCGGCATCTACCTGGCCCACGAACTGGTCGGCGCGCCGATTCCCGAAGGCATCGTCGCAATCGCCCGCAACGACCGCAATGTTCGCGCATTGGCAACGCGCATCGCGAGCCAGCTGTTCGGCGCGGGCTCGGATCGAGCGACGGATTTCGATCCGTGGACGGTTCCGATTCGCTCGATCGAAGGCCCGCGCGCACGCATCCACTATGTTGTCCGCCGCATGCTGGCGCCAACGATGGGCGACTACGAACTCATCCGATTGCCCAAGCCGCTGTTCCCGCTCTACTGGGTCATTCGGCCGTTTCGGATGGCGGTGCAATACGGCCCTCGGCTCCTGCGCGGATCCGCGGACAGTTCGAACGCCTGAGCCTGCTGCACAATGACCGGTGTCATTGTCGATTCTCGTCTCCACCGGACGACTTGATAGTGCGCCATGCATTCGAACGCCGTCGGAGGAAGATCTATGCGATATTTATGTGCCGTGTACGTCGAACCAAAGAATATGGAAATGCTGTCCCCGGCCGAGGGCACTGCTCTCGACCGCGACTCGATAGCATATGACGAAGAGTTGCGCAGGAGCGGGCACTACATAACGTCCGACGCCCTCCAGCGCGTGACCACAGCGAGAACCCTGCGCGTCCGTAACGGCAAGTTGTCCGTCATCGACGGACCATTCGCCGAGACCAAAGAGCAGTTGGGCGGCTTCATTCTCGTCGAAGCCCGCGACATGGATGAGGCGGTGGAGCTGGCCTCAAAGATCCCGATGGCGAAACACGGCACCATCGAGGTGCGTCCGGTGATGGATATCTCGACGAAGGCCCGATCCTGACATCGATCCGGCCCCCGATTGCTCCCCGGTCATCAAACAGTACGGAGGCGTGAGCGCCCCTCGAGGCCGCTTCACAGCCGACCCCACTCCCTTTGTATCAGCGGAAGAGCAGGCCCTTCATTTCGCCCGATTCGCGCCATTTGCGGATGAGGTCGTGGAACTCGACCGGGCCGCCGCCGTAGAGCTCGCCGGCGAGACCGGTGCCCTGACCCGGCCTGCCTTCATTGTTGTAGTAGCCGGGCGTACACGCCTCCAGGAAATCCTGGTTGTTCATCGCCTTTTCTTTGATCGTCGCGACCCACTCGGCTTCGGCCTCGGGCGTAGGCTCGACGCATCGCGCCTCTTGCGATTTTGCGTGCTTGATAAGCTCGGTGATGTGGCGTGCCTGCTCCTCGAGCATGTGCGGAAAATTCGCCGTCAAAGCATTCTGCGTGACGCCCATGTGGAAGCAGTTCGGGAAGCCGGCACTGCAGAAGCCGTGCAGCGTTTTCAGGCCATTGGCCCAATTCTCGCTGAGCAATTTGCCGCCGCGTCCGTAAACCTCGAAGCCTGCGCGCCGCGTGTAGGCCGTGCCCACTTCGAAGCCGGTGGCGAAGATGATGCAGTCCACCTCATACTCGACGCCGTCGAACACCAGGCCCTTTTCCGTGATGCGATCGACGCCGCGGCCCATCGTATCCACCAGTGTGACGTTGGGCCGGTTGAACGCGGGCAGATACTCGTCATTGAAGGTCGGGCGCTTGCAGAATTGGCGATACCACGGCTTCAGCGACTCCGCCGTCCGCTTGTCCTCGACGATCGAATCGACGCGCGCCCGAATCTGGTTCATCTTTTTGAAATCCGCGATCTCCGCCAGGCGCATGATCTCCTGCATCGATATCTCGGAATCTTTGTTCCTCGCCAAGAGCAGGCCGCCGAGGTTGCGGATAATGTCGGTCCACCCGTCGCTGACCAGGTCCTCCGGCTGGAAACCGCCCGTCACCAGCACGTTAAAATTTTCCATCCGATGCTTCTGCCACCCGGGCTTCAGCGTCTTTACCCATTCCGGGTCGGTCGGACGGTTCCCGCGGTTGTCGATCGAGGAGGGCGTTCGCTGAAAGACGTACAGTTGCTGAGCGTACTTTGCGAGAAACGGCACGCATTGGACGGCCGTCGCGCCGGTGCCGATAACCGCGACCCGCTTGTCGCCGAGCTTGTGCAGATTTCCGTTGGTATCGCCGCCCGTATAGCCGTAGTCCCAGCGGCTGGTGTGGAAGGTGTGCCCCTTGAAGCTGTCGATGCCGGTGATGCCGGGCAGCTTCGGTCGGTTGAGCGGCCCGTTGGACATGACGACGAACCGCGCGCTGATCCGGTCGTCGCGATTGGTGGTCACGATCCAGCGGCTCTCGTCCTCGCTCCAGGTGAGCGACTTAATCTGAGTCTGAAAGCAGGCGTCGCGATACAGATCGAACTTCTCGCCGATACGCCGCGCGTGTGCGAGGATTTCCGGAGCGTACGAGTACTTCTCCTTGGGCATGTAGCCCGTCTCCTCGAGCAGCGGCAGATATATGTACGACTCGATATCGCATTGCGCGCCGGGATAACGGTTCCAGTACCAGGTGCCGCCGAAGTCCCCGCCTTTTTCGATGACGCGGATATCCTTGACCCCGGCCTCGCGCAGTCGTGCGCCTGCCAAGAGGCCGCCGAAGCCGCCTCCGATGATCACCACGTCGACCGCGTCGTTCAGCGATGCCCGGGTAAAGCCCGGGTCGACGTATGGATCATCTACGTAACGGCTGAAGTCGCCCTTCACTTCGACGTATTGTTCATTGCCGTCGGGTCGGAGGCGCTTATCGCGTTCCTCGCGGTATTTGGCGCGAAGGGCATCGGGGTCGAAATCTAATTCATTCCGGCCGTTGCTGGTGGACGAAACCTTTTCAATGTCACTCATCGATCAACCCCAAGATTTACTGGTGAGCCGGCCGGGACTTGAACCCGGGACCCTGTGATTAAAAGTCACATGCTCTACCACCTGAGCTACCGGCTCGCCTGAGAGATTCCAATGCTTACAGGTAATTCAAAGCGTTGGAAACAGTCGCGTGGCCCGACCACCTCAAACCCAACCCACTTCCAACAGGGGCGAAGCCCCGCATCTTTTCTTATCATTGGGTGCAGGGGTCACCCCTGCCCAAGGAGGTGCGGAACCCACGGTGGGTTCCGCATTGAATAAAGTGATCTCCCCTTCCCCTCACGCGCCGCCGAACAACGGCGCGAACGCGGCGCGATAGTACCACGCAAGAAACACCTCAAACACAGCGACCGTGATCGCCACCGGTAACAGATCCGGTGACAGGAAAATGTGGAAGCAGAGGATGTTCACGATGACCGGCGCGAGGATCGCCAGCGCAAACGGCACCGCTACGCCAATCAACAGCAGGACCCCGCCCAGTACCTGCGTCCCGAAGATAAGAAAGAACATGTAGTGAGTCGCGATCAGCGCCCCGAAGAACGCGCCCGCGGCAGGAGTAGGCGGCGGATTGGGCATGAAATGCAGGAAGCCGTTCAGGCCGAAGACAAAGAATACCAGGCCCACGAGAATTCGAGCGATGATCGCTAAGATCCTCATCTTCATTTCCTCCTGCGCTACTAATAGCAATCGGAGGCGCGCTCGACTATCCATTTCGACGGCGCAGTGGTTCAAATGCGCGATATTATCGATGAATAATCGAGAGAAATCCCGGTCCACCGTACTCAAACCAGAGCTGTGGACAAGCTCCAAAAAGCTTGATTTTTCAGTCGGTTAACGTCGATCATGTTAGAGCATCAATGGCGGGATTGGCTCAATCGGACCGGTATGAAACGGCAGGAGACCGGGCTATCTTTAAACGCAAAACCAAGTCATTATGGCCGCCTTGTTCTTCCTCATGAGGGTAATCGAGATGACAAGACACAAAGGGACTCGCGTTTGCTAAAGACAGCCGCTAAAATTTGCGCTCAACGGCTTGACACACGAGGCACTACTCGATTATATCCCAAATCCTACAACTTGTAGAAAGGTTTAGTAACTGTTTGTAGGACGAAGTGGAGCAGCACGAGAAGGAACCAAAGATGCGCCTTCAAGAGTACTCGGCGGTCGGAACGCCGGTAGCGGCTGCGATGGATAACCTTCGCGTCGAACCGGCTGATGCCGCGTGCGATTGGTACAGTCTTGAGCATCTTGCGCATGGGTCGGAGCGGGTTGGGGGGATGGTGGTGCGGTCGGCGCAAGTGCGAAAGCTGTTGAAAACCATCTCACGCTTGAGCCCGTATAAGGCAACGGTCCTTATTCACGGCGAGTCCGGAACCGGCAAAGAGCTGGTAGCGCGAGCGCTGCATACGCTGGGCTCGGCGCCCGGCGGCCCGTTCGTGACCTTCAACTGCTCGAACCTGGTCGAGACGCTGGCCGAATCCCAGCTCTTCGGCCATGTGCGCGGCGCTTTCACCGACGCGCGCGAGGATTCGCTCGGCTATTTCCGCTCGGCGAACGGCGGAACCCTTTTCCTGGACGAGATCGGCGAACTGCCGCTACGGCTGCAGCCCAAGCTGCTGCGCGCGGTCGAGACTCATGAGATCCAGCCGGTCGGCTCGTCGCGCAGCTACTCGGTCGATATCCGGCTAGTGGCGGCGACTAATCGCGATCTGCGCGCGATGGTCAAGGCGGGTCAATTCCGCGACGACCTGTACTACCGGCTGAACGCGGCGGCAATCCTGGTTCCCCCGCTGCGCGAACGGCACGAAGCAATCCCGGCCTTCGTTGCCCATTTCATCGAGCATTATAACCGACTGTTCGGCAAGAACGTCAGAGAGGTATCACGGGCAGCCTTGGACGCCCTGCGCGCCAATCAGTGGCTGGGTAACGTGCGCGAACTCGGCCATGCGATCGAGAGCGCGGTCCTGATGACGGAAAACGAGCGGATTGATCTCGACGACCTGCCCTTCCAACACGACTATGCGACCCCTGAAGCGGTCGGCGTACCGACCAATGCGATGCTCCCGAACGGCGCACAAGACCTGCCCGAGGGCGAAACTGAAGGCGGCACAAAGGAATGGCCCTACTCGCTCGACGCCGTAATCCGCGAGGCGTCGAAACTCGCGCTGATTCGCGCGTTGCAGGCTACCGAGGGCAATTGCCATCGCGCAGCCGAGTTGCTGGGCGTATCGCGCTACACCGTCTACCGGATGCTGAACCGTTTCGGCCTGGCCGAAGGCCGCACCTACCGCACTTTCCGCAAACCAACCGTCCGCCGCGCGTAAGCGCCGGCCGGAGCCTAGATCACTTCATTTAATGCGGAACCCATCACGGGTTCCGCACCTCCTCGGGCAGGGGGTGATCCCTGCACCCAGTGAAAAGAAAGGATGCGGGACTTCGTCCCTGTTAAAACTTTTTTGTGTGGATCTTGAGCGCAGCGAAGGTTACGCCGCCAGTTATTTTACGGGATCGAGCTGAATGCATGCGCCATCACCCGCGTCTACAGCGCGACCTCTCCCGAAGGGCCCGAAGGGAGAGGTGTTTAGGCCCGGATCTTCTTCGCGCCCGTTGAGCACCCTCCCCCTCGCCGTGTAACCTCTCCCCATCGGGACTCCATCTCTTTTCTCTGGAGAGCCTCAACTCAATCGTGCCTCGCGTTTCTGTAATCATTCCCGCGTACAACGCAGGCGCAACTATTGCCGGTACCGTGGAGAGCGTCTTCGCGCAGACTTTCCAGGATTTCGAAATAGTCTGCGTTGACGACGGCTCGACCGACGCGACTCTCGCAACTATCAAGCAGTTCGGCGAACGCGTGCGCCTGCTCGAGCAGGCCAACAGCGGCCCCGCGGCGGGTCGCAACAACGGCGCCCGCCATTCGTCGGGCGAGTATCTTGCCTTCCTCGACGCCGACGATCTCTGGGCGCCGCAGTTCCTCGAGCGTAGCGTGGCAGCGCTCGAGAGTGATCCTGGTCTGTCGCTCGTCTACTGCAACTGCGCGCTGGCCGATAGCGAAGGCGTCGCACTCGACACGTCGCTGGTCGGCAAGGGCTTCGATCACGCTCCTTCACTGAACGAACTGCTGACCCGGTTGTGGCCGATCATGCCGAGCGCCGCGCTGGTGCGGCGTTCCGCGTACGACGCATGCGGCGGCTATCGCGACGCGTTGAAGGGCGCGAGCTTCCGCTTCGAGGACGTGGATTTCTGGATCAAGATGCGCGAGCAGGGGCCGTTCGGCTATATCGACGAGCCGCTGATCACGTGGCGGTTCGCATGGTTCCCCAGGCAGCTCAAGCGGCTGCCCGATTATTCGAAAGCGCTGCACGTGTTCGAGGCGTACCTGCAGGAGCGCTACGGCGTTTCAGCGGCGCCGCTGGTCGATGCGCGCGCGCGGGCGCCGCGGAGTATCCTCGCGACCATTGGCCTCAAGGCGCTGCGCGACGGCGATCGTCCGCGGGCGCGGGCCGCATTCGCGCGCGCAATCAAGGTCGATCCGTACCGGCTCAAGAACTACCTGCGATGGATGCGGACGTGGCTGCCGCATCGGCTGGCGCAGAGTCTGTCCGGCGGCCGCGCGCGGCGCGCTCGATCTGATCGCGCGTATCAGGAATAACTAGACAGGCTATTTCGCTTTTACCGTTGGAGGCATTTTCGATGCGGGTGATTGTAACTGGTGGGGACGGCTACCTCGGATGGCCGCAGGCGATGTACTTGTCCAAGCGCGGCTACGACGTGTGTGTGGTCGACAATTTCAGCCGGCGTCTGTGGGACCTCGAAGGCGGCACCGAGAGCCTGATTCCGATCGCATCGCTGCATGACCGCGTCGCGGCGTGGCGCGAGACTTCTGGCAAGTCGATCCAAATCGCGGTCGGCGACTTGACCGATTTCCCGTTCATCAGCGGCGTCGTGCGCGACTTCAAACCCGACGCGATCGTGCATTACGGCGAGCAGCGCAGCGCGCCGTTCTCGATGATCGATCGGCGGCACTCGGTGCTCACCCAGGTCAACAATCTGGTCGGCACGCTCAACCTCGTCTACGCGATTCGCGAGCATGTGCCCGAATGCCACCTGGTCAAGCTCGGCACGATGGGCGAGTACGGCACCCCTAACATCGACATCGAAGAGGGCTTCATCGAGATCACCCACAACGGGCGCACCGACACCCTGCCGTTCCCCAAACAGCCGGGATCGTTCTATCACCTGTCCAAAGTTCACGACTCGCACAACATCCACTTCGCGTGCAAAATCTGGGGCATCCGCGCGACCGACCTGAACCAGGGCGTCGTGTACGGAATCGAAACCGACGAGACGATGCTCGACGATCGCCTCGCGACCCGCTTCGACTACGACGGAATCTGGGGCACGGTGCTCAACCGTTTTTGTATCGAGGCTGCCATCGGCCATCCCCTCACGGTTCACGGCAAAGGCGGCCAAACCCGCGGCTACCTGAATATCCGCGACACCATGCGATGTATCGAAATCGCAATCGAGAAACCGGCGAAGCCCGGCGAGTACCGAGTCTTCAACCAATTCACCGAGCAGTTTTCGGTGGGCCAACTAGCCGACCTCATCCAGGCCGCCGCGAAGCACAAAGGCCGCAACGTCGAAATCCAACACATCGCAGACCCGCGCGTCGAAGCCGAAGTCCACTACTACAACGCGAAGCACACCAAGCTGATCGACCTGGGCCTGAAGCCGCGCCTCCTTTCCGACACCCTGATCGACTCAGTACTGGACAAAGTCGAGCACTACAAACACCGCGTAAAAAAGGACCGCATCGAAGCACTGGTAAACTGGCGCAACACCAGCAACGCAATCGGCTACGGCACAATGTCGGGAAAAGTGGAGGGTGACCCCGAGCCGGCCGCAAAGGCAAAAGCGCAAATCTCCCGCGCCCGATAGCCGTAACACTGGGTGCAGGGGTCACCCCTGCCTAAGGTGGTGAGGAACCCACGGTGGGTTCCGCATTCAATCAATCGGCTGCGCGCCGCGCGCGGCCTTCCCTCCGAGCGCACGCCGCACCGGCGCCGGCAGGAACGTCCGCGCTATCCGCATGTAACTCTTCACGTGGCGGGGATCATACCTCAGCACCTTCATGAAGCATCGCCGCGCGCCTGTCATGTTGCCGCGGCTCATCTCGATCACGCCGGCGTTGGATATCATCCTTACGCGATGCTGCATGAAGTCGTTGACCAGCCCGTCGGCACGCGAACCGTAGCGGGCGCGGATCAGATCGACAAACCCTTCAGGACCGACGTCGCGCTTCAGGACTTTCGGATAGAGCTGACCGAAGGTAAACCGCACCAACTGCTCAGGCAGATAAATGAAGGTGCCCTGCTCTCGAATCCGGGGCCAGAAATCGAGGTCCTCGCCGAGATGTTCGGAGAATCCGCCCGTGCGATCGAAGGCCGTCCGCCTCATCACGACCGTGCTCGGCATGATCGGCCAGAGCCGCGTGAGCATCTCATCCATCGAGGGCGCGTGCGCGGTCTCGGGCGCCGTCGGCGAGACGCGCAACTCCTCGCCCGCTTCGTTGACGACTGTCACCTCGGTGTAGACCAGCGAGGCGCCGGGATCATTTTGAAGAGCCGCGACACTGACCTCGAGCTTTCGCGGGAGCCATTGGTCGTCGTGATCGATAAGCGCGATCAGCTCTCCGCGGCTGGCGGCGACGCCGGCGTTACGCGCGGCAGGGAATCTGCGGTTGTGTTGCCGGATGACCTTGATCCGATCTCCGAAGCCCGCCAGAACCTTCGGCGTTTCGTCGGTCGATCCGTCATCGACGACAACGATCTCGAAATCGGTGAAGGTCTGATCGAATACGCTCGCGAGCGCGCGCCCGATCGTCGCGGCGCCGTTGTAAATCGGAATGACGACAGACACGCGCGGAGCCGTCTGGTCTCGATCAGGCGTCATTATCTTCGGTGTTCGAGGATGCGCGCGGCGCGCGCATCCGCCAGAAGGTGCTCAAATATCGCCGGTATGCCTTCGGCGACGCCGGTTGATAGTGGATGACTCGCGCGAGGCATCGCCGCGCATCCTCGGGGCGGCCCTCGTCGATCAAAACGTGCCCGAGATGGCGCAGCACCTTGACCCGCGAGCGGCGAAAGCCGTCGATGAGCCCGTCGGCGGAGGAGCCGTAACGCTCGCGCACCAGCTCGACGAACAAGTCGCACTCGGGCTCGCGCTCGAGCGCCTTGGGATACAGCGGGCGCGTCTCTTTGCGCAGGAGCGGCTCAGGAACGCAGCGGAAGTGACCGTACTCGCGCGCATTCAGCAGGAAGTAGAGATCCTCGCACGACGTGATGAAGCGTTCGTGGAATCCGCCGCATCGATCGAACACGTCGCGTCGCACCACGAACTGGCTCGGCACGACGTTCCACGGACGCGCGAGCAGTTCTTTCATCGTCGGCGACTCGCTGCCGTCGGGCCGAGCCGCGGGCGACGCCATCGGGACGCCTTGCGTATCGACCTTGAGGGCGTAGGTGTAAACGAGCGCGCACTCCGGGTCGGCGTCGAGGACGGGGAGGCATCGCGCGAGCTTCTCCGGCATCCACTCGTCGTCATCGTCGAGGAACGCGACGTACTCGCCCGCCGACGCGCGTACGCCGGCGTTGCGCGCAGCCGAGAGGCCGCGATTGGGTTGGCTGATGACGCGGATTCGGTCGCCGTAGCGCGCGAGCACGGTGGGCGTATCGTCGGTCGAGCCGTCGTTGACGACGATTATTTCGTTGTCGGTGAACGTTTGGGCGAAGATGCTGCGGATCGCGCGGTCAACTGTGTCCGCGCCGTTGTAGACAGCAACGATCGTCGACACCTTTGCCATCGCGCTATTTTCCCTGGGCGGCGGAAGCGCTACTGACGGCGCGACTGCGATTCGCGCGAGGACTTTTCCACGCGGAGAGATCGCGTCCGATCATTTTCTCGAGCGCGTCGATTTCGGGGCGCATCAACTCGTGCAGCCGCGCCTCCATCGCCGGATCGAGCGGCGGAAACTTCGGCCCGCCGCCGAAAACCAGCTTCCACGCTCCTGCTTGCTCGAGAAAATTGGTGGTGCCGTAGGCTTGTTTGTCCTCGAGCCAGTGCATGAAATGGCGTGCCTTGCGGGCGACGCGCGGGAACCTCGGCAGATCGTTAATCGAGTTGATCATCTCGCCTTCAGCGGCGGAAGCCGGCACGGAATAGCGATCGATGCCGATGAAGTCGCAAACGCGATCCAGGTAGGCCTGCGGATCGGCGCGCAGATCGTCGTTGAGCAGGACCAGCACGCGATCATCGCCAAACCGCGTGCGGTAGTCAGGCAGATGCGTTGCGTAGCGCGTCACCTCGATGATCTGCGGGACCTTCACGAGGAACACGTCGAGAGGATCGAAGGTCTGTGTGTAGTGACGCCAGAGTTTGTAGGCGGAGTAGATTCGCTCGACGGGATTTCGAAACGAGCAGATGATCTTGCATCGCGGAATATGAATCGCGATGCGATCGGCGGCTTCGGGGAAACCGAAGTACGGGTTGATTTCGCCAATCGGGCGGACGCGGTCGGCGTCGCGGAAGTGATGCGCGTACCACTCGATGCCCTTGTTGTAGCTGGTGGTGAAGAAATCTGTCTCCTTGATTCCAGCGGGCAAATTGACGTGGCCTTTGAGCACTTCGTGCAGCCATGTCGTGCCGGTGCGGCCGGGTCCGACGCCGACGAAGTCGGGCAGTCTCAAGTCGCTGGCGGAATTGGGAAAATTGGCCATCGATTTACGCCACGGTTGCGCGCCGTACTTGCGGCTTCTTCCATGATGAGAGATCGATGCGGAGCAAGTCCTCGAGCGCCTCGACTTCGGGCCGGTAGCGCTCGCGCAACTGCTGTTCCTGTTGGGGCGTGAGGCGGCCGAATGGCTCGCCGCGGCCGTAGCAGAAATCCCACACGCCCGCGCGCTCGAGCAGGTTGCTGATGCCGTAAGCCTGATGACCCTGGAGCCAGTACATCATCTTCCTCGCGTTGCGGGCGAGTCTGCGGCTTTTGGGCGCGCGCGCAAACGAATGGACATCATCACCGATCTCGGGGCGCGCGGAAAGTACGACGCGATCGACGCCCATAAAATCCGTCACTCGATCCAGGTACGACTGCGGCTGCGCACGCAATTCATCGTACATCGTGACCAGCACGTTCTCGCGGCCGAACAAGTCGAACCAGGTCTTGAGATGAGACGCATAGCGATTGCCGCTGCCAAGATTGGGGCGCGACTTCAGAACCTCGTCGAACGATCCGTGCGCCCACGCGAAATGAACGACCAGCTTGTACGCGGAAAAAGCGTGATCGACCGGGTCGCGCAGGGTGGTGATGACGCGGCAATTCGGAATGTGCTCCTTGATGCGGGCGGGCGCGAGTGGTTGAAAAAAGTACGGACAGATTTCGACGACTTTACGATCGCCGGTCGCGTAGCGAAAGTGATGCGCGTACCAGTCGATGCCCTTGTCATAGAACGTGTTGAAGAACTGCGTCTCCTTGACGCCGTAGGGCAAATCGACGCTGCCTTCGAGCACGCGATGCAGCCAGGTCGTGCCGGTGCGGCCGGGACCGGCGCCGATAATTTCTGGCAGGCGGCGAATCATCCGACGGCTAGCCGTGGAGCCGGGCGCGCGACCGCGCGCGGCTTTTTCCACGCGGAGAGATCGACGCCGATCAATTCTTCGAGCGCCTCGACTTCGGGGCGGTAGCGCTCGCGCAGGCGTTCTTCCTGTTCGAGGCTGAGACGCGGATAGAGTTCGCCGCGACCGCCGCAGAAATCCCAAACGCCGGCGCGCTCGAGCAGGTTGACGACGCCGTACGCCTGATGACCCTTGAGCCAGTACATCAGCGTGGTCGCGTTGATTGCCAGCCGGCGATTTTTGGGTGCGTGAGCGAAAGAGTTCACGTCGCCAACCAGATCGGAGCGCGACGCCAGCGCGATTCGCGGGACGCCGATGAAATCGCACACGCGATTGAGGTAGGCCTGCGGCTCGTCGCGCAATTCATCGTACATCGTAAGCAGCACGTTCTCGCGGCCGAAGGTATCGAACCACGTTTCGAGACGCGCCGCGTAGCGGTTGCCACCGCCGAGATTGGGGTTGGCTTGCAGGACCTCGTCGAGCGTGCCGCGCCGCACCCATCCATAATGACGCATCAGCTTGTACGCCGAATAGATTCGATCGACCGGATTGCGCATGGTCGCGACGATCTTGCAGTTCGGCATGTGAGTCTTGATGCGGGCGGGCGTCTCCGCATGGAAAAAGTACGGCGGAGAGATTTCCGCGATTGGACGGCGGCCGCTCGCGAAGCGGAAATGACGCGCGTACCAGTCGATGCCCTTGTCGTAGAACCGGTTGAAAAACTGCGGCTCCTTGACGCCGTCGGGCATATCCACCGCGTCGCGCAGCGCGTTGTAGAGCCAGGTCGAACCAGTGCGCGGCGGCCCGATTCCGATAACGTCGGGGAGCCTCATCGCTGGTATTTCATACGAATTAAGCGTGCGGCGCCAGCGCAGGCCGCCACCGATTGCGTCATGCCTTAGAGCATCAATTTAGTCCATTGACACGAACGCTCGGGAAAGATTTAGTGAGCACACTCCAAAGGGGAGTAGTTCACGCCGACAACAAAAACGGCGTCGGGGAGATCGACATACCAGCCTTCGGGCTCGGTCCCCCAACCTCATCGAGGCGAACGAGACCTTCGGACCAGGTAAAATCCTGGCCGAGGCTCGTTCATCCGAATCCCGGCCAGCAGGAGGCCGGGAATGTCGCGAGTTCCAGTCACCTTGATTCGCTGTTGTGCAGTTGCTGGCGTCTTTGTCGCCGCGCTGAGTAGCGCGTCGCTGACTTTTGCCGCCGACACTTGTCCCAACACCGACTCCGAGATTAATACCGATCGTCCCGACGTCACCAATTCGAGCCGGGTCGTTCCGTACGGAAGCCTGCAAGCGGAGAACGGCGTGGATTGGACCGTCCGCCAAGGCTCGGACGTCCTCAGCGGAACCGAGACACGGCTGCGCCTAGGCGTCGCGCAATGTACCGAAGTGCTGGCCGACGTGCCGACGTATTTCTACTCGCTGAACGGCCGCGCGTCGTCCGGATTTTCCGACCTCTTCGTCTCCATTAAGCGGGAACTGCCGGTTCCCTTCGGCTTCCATCTATCTGCGACCGGCGGTTTGGGATTTCCCACGGGCGCCAGCAAGATTTCCAGCCACGGCTACGATCCGTACATTCAATTCCCGTGGTCGCGACGATTGAAGGAAGATTGGTCGCTCCACGGGATGTTCACCGTCACCTGGTTTACGAGCCAGCATGCATTCAATCCGACCTTCGAGCCGACCCTGTCGCTCGAGCGTGACCTGGGGCCGACCAGCGACTTGTTTGTCGAGTACGTCGGCGACTATCCCAACCATGCGAGACCCAGCCAGATCCTCGACGGCGGCGGCTCCTGGCGAGTGACAAGACTTCAGCAACTCGATTTTCATGTCGGCTTCGGGCTGAATAGCAGTTCTCCTGATCACTTTTTCGGGATCGGGTACTCGTTTCGGCTTGACCGGTTATTCGGAGGTTAGCTTGTCAATTCCCCATGACCTGGTTCTGACCTTCAAGATTCTCGGCGTAGCGGTCGCCGTTGGACTGGACGTATTCGCGATCTCAGTTGGCGTCGGCGTTATGCAGCTCGCGCTCGACGCGCGGATGCGGCTGGGGTTCGCATTCGCCGGTGCGGAAATCGCGATGCAGGTCGTCGGCTATTTACTCGGGGCGGGCGCTGGAAGGATGTTGGGCCAGGTTGCCACCTGGATCGGACTTGCCCTGCTCGCATTTATCGGCTGCCTGATGCTTCGAAACTCCTTTCGACACCAGTCAGAGCCGAAACTCGACGTCACCCGCGGTGCCGGACTATTGATCACTGCACTATCGATCAGTCTCGATTCGCTCGGGGTAGGAATCGCCCTGCCGGCGGCCGGGATTCCACTTTTGCCACTGCTGATTACCTTGTCGATCACGACCAGCCTGTTTACCTTCGCCGGATTGGCATTCGGCGCACGCCTGGGCGAGCGCTATGAGCGCGGGGCAGAGCGCGCCGCCGGTACGATGCTGGTGGTATTGGCCGCCGTGTTCGCGATCGAGCAGCTCATTTAGTGAGGCGTAGATCGGCGACTGATTGCTCAAGGATTGTCATGCCTTCGTCCATCAGCTCTGGGGACGCCGTCAACGGCGCGAGAATGCGGATGACGTTGGAATAGATTCCGGCGGTCAACAGGATCAGGCCGCGCTCCGACGCGACCTTCGCGAGGCGGCTGGCGAGCTCGGGCGCCGGCTCCTTGCTCGCGCGGTCGCGCACCAGTTCGATCGCGAGCATCGCGCCGAGGCCGCGGACGTCGCCGATCACGGGGAACCGCTCGCGCAGCACTTCGAGGCGCGCGCGCACCAGCACTCCCTGCTTTTCGGCGCGCGCGAGCACGTGCTCGTCGCGGAACACGTCGAGCACGGCGAGCGCCGCCGCGCATGACACGGGACTGCCGGCGAAGGTGCCGCCAAGACCGCCGGGTGCGACGCTGTCCATGATTGCGGCGCGGCCGATGACGCCCGAGAGCGGGAAGCCTCCGGCCAGACTCTTGGCGACCGTGATCAGGTCGGGTTCGACGCCGGCGTGCTCGACCGCGAACATCCTGCCGGTGCGGCCGAAGCCGGTCTGAATCTCGTCGGCGATGAAGACGATGCCGTGGCGATCGCACAGCGCGCGCAGCTCGCGCAGAAACTCGAACGGCGCGACGTTGAAGCCGCCCTCCCCTTGCACCGGCTCGATGATAATTGCGGCGACGCGCGACGGCTCGACCGACGACTTGAACAGCGTCTCAATGGCGGCGAGGCTCTTCTTCGTGCTGCCGTCGCGATAGGCGTCGGGGAACGGCGCGTGAAAAGTATCGGCGGGAAACGGCCCGAAGCCGGCTTTGTATGGATTTATTTTGCCGGTCAGCGCGAGCGCCATCAGCGTGCGGCCGTGAAATCCGCCGGTGAAAGAAATGATCGCGGAGCGGCCGGTCGCGTGACGCGCGATTTTCACGGCGTTCTCCACCGCCTCGGCGCCGGTCGTAAGAAAGATGCTTTTCTTCGGCCCCGCGATCGGCGCGAGCTGATTCATCCGCTCGGCCAGCTTGATGTAGGGTTCGTACGGCGTCACGCCGAAACAGGTGTGAGTGAAGGCATCGATTTGAGCCTGCACGGCCGCGATGACGTGCGGATGGCGATGGCCGACGTTGAGCACCGCGATTCCGCCGCCGAAGTCGATGTAGCGGCGGCCGTCGGCGTCCCAGATTTCAGCGCCCGACGCGTGATGGGCGAGGATTGGAATTGGCACGCTGACGCCGCGTGGAATTGCGGCGGCGATGCGCTCGGCTACAGTGGTTGAGCTGCTCATTAGCGATTGATTAACAGTTTCGGACCCGCCAGCAAATCAGTCATAATTGACCCCGACTTTACGGATTGATACTTCGATGTATGGGGAAGGGGGATGAGCCGGCGGCGTCTTGTTGCTCCAGGTTGAACTCCCGGTTCCAAGGATTCGAAACGAAGAGCTGCAAATGAGCACGCAGGCCGAAAGTTCAAAACTTTACCAACCGATCGTGCCGTCGGATCAGATTCAGTATCGCGAGTACAAGCTGCTGCTGAAGCCGGATCGGTTTCCCGACGAGAAATCGTTTCACAAATTCTGGAAGCTGGCGCATCACGCGGCCAAGTCGCTGGACATCAAGCTCGAGAAGATGTCCGAGACGATCAAGCCGCATCTACGCGAAGTAGTGTTTTACGACACGCCGCACTTCAAGCTCTACAATCACGGCTTCATCCTCAGAAAGCGCACCTTCTATCATCACGGCGCGCCCGACGCGCGGCACGAGCTGGTGATCAAATTCCGGCATCCGGAAAAGAAGGTAGCGCTGGCGGTGGATCCGCGTCCGCTGTTGCCGTGCGAGTACACGCTGAAGTTCAAGGAGGAGATCCTCCTGCCCAAGGATGGCGCACTCGGGATGCGACTGGTGTATTCGCATAACTGCGAGCTCGACACGCCCAACATCATATTGACGCAACGATTCGAGACGACCGCCGATGCATTTCCCGCGCTCAAGCACATCGACGCCAATCCGAAGGCGCCCCTGAGCGTGGTCAACGGCGTAACGATCGAGGAATATCTGGTCGATCTCGGGATGCTGGACTTCGGCCACAAGCTCGAGGCAAAGGCCAACCTTGCGGTATGGCGAGTGCGCGAGACCAATACGCCGATCGTCGCGGAGTTCGCCTATCAGTTGAAGTTCGACAGTCCCGAAGCGGTGCGGCGCAAGCAGCGCGAGCTTTCGGAGTTCTTCTACACGGCCCTGCAATCGCGGGCCACAGACTGGGTGCAGCGTGGAACAACCAAAACCGCCCTTATCTACGGATACGGAAACGCCAGTCTCAAACACCAAGAGTGAGCCCGATCTTCATCCGAGCCTGCTGACGCTGTTCAGGATTTTCCTGCTCGCGGGAGGGCTGAGCTTCGGCGGCGGCGCCGTGGCGTATCTGCGCGAGTACCTGGTGCGCGAGGAAGGCTGGCTCGACGACGAGGGCTTTCTCGGCGCGATGGAGATAAGCGAGACGCTGCCCGGACTCAACGCCGTCAACATGGCGATCATCATGGGCGACAACCTGCGCGGCCTCGCGGGCGCGGCGGTATCGGTCGTCGGGATGCTGCTGCCGGGATCGATCGTCGTGATGATCCTCGGGATACTGTACCAATCGAATCACACTAACCCCGACGTGAAGCGTTTCCTCCTGGGAATCGCGGCCGCGGCGGTCGGTCTTCTTTCAGCGGTAACGCTGCAAATCGGGCGGCGTCAATTTCGCCAGCTACCCGACATCGCCGTCATCGCAGTGACGTTCCTAGCCGTCAGCTTCCTTAAGGTACCGCTGTTCGCGGTGCTGCTGGGTGTCGGGCCAATATCGGTGTGGCTGTACCGTCCGCATGTTTCGGAACCGCGCGCAAAAGACGAGCATCTGCCGTTTCATCGCGGCTCGCGCCATCACTTGTTCCGTCATTAGCCAGGGGTGGAATTCAAGTACGCATGACACGATTGATACATCTGTTCCTGGTCTTCGCGCTGCTGTCGGTGCTCGCGGTAGGCGGCGGCACGGCGGTGCTGCCGGAGATGCAGCACATGACGGTCCATACGTTCCACTGGCTGAGCGACGCGCAGTTCCGCAACATCTACAGCCTCGGGCAAGTCGCGCCGGGACCGAACATGTTGATGGTGCTGGTGATCGGCTACCAGCTCGCGGGATGGGCCGGGATGGTCGTGGTGGGAATCGCATTTTTTCTGCCCGACTGCATCATCACGCTGTTCGTCAATCGATGGTGGGTGCATCTGGGCGGATGGCCGTGGCGCACGTCGATTCAACGCGGGCTCGCGCCGGTCGCGATAGGACTGATGACGTCGGGGACGTATGCGATCGCGCGGCTCTCGATCGTGGACCTGCACACGCTGGCGATCGCAGGGGTGGTGTTCGGGATACTGCTGTGGCGCCACGTCAATCCCGGCGTGCTGGTGCTGTTAGGCGGCGCCGTCTACCTGTTGCTGAGCTAAGCGCGCGGGAATCTATACCCAGCGCGTGAGAGAAAAGAAAACGCCGGCAGGAGCATCTACTCCTACCGGCGTTCGTTCAATCAGAGTTGTTGCGCTACATGTGTCCGGTTTCGGACATCTTCACCATCGCCTGGGTGGTGAAGAATGCTTTATCGACAGCGCCCATGTTGATGTACCAGCATTCACGCTCGGGCGTCTCGATGCCGGGCAGGTAGCACATGGTGGCTTCGGTGCTCTGCACGTCGGTCGAGCAGGCGCCGACGACGAATTCGCGCTTGAACGGATAGATTGCGACTTTCGCGTCAGGCACTGGACGATCGCGATACGCCAGCCAGTAAATATGGTTGCGGAACAGCTCGCCTTTGCGATCGTAGGTATCGATGTACGGCTCGAACCACATTTCAGAATCCATGTAGATCACCGTCTTGGAATCGATGGCGGATCCTGCGCTCTCACCGCCCATGATGCGCCGCGGCTCCGCGGTCACGATGTACATGTGGCGCATCTGCCAACGCTCGGGGCAGGCGCTGGCGCCGCCGTCGGTGGCGCATCGCATTTCAGGTGAATGCTCGGCGTCAACCGTCGCGAGCATCTCCTTCTCGCCCAGGAACTTGTAGTCGTACTGTTCGGTCTTCGGATTGAACCCCGAATAGTGATCGGGATCCCAGGTCTGCGCGCCGGTAGCGCTCGAGTTAATCGCCTCGTTCAGACGGCGCAGGCGCCGCGCGCCGGTCGTCCAGGTCCACGTATCGTCGCCATGCGCCGGATCGGCGTAACGATAGCGCAGCAGGCTGGTGCCGCGGGCGTCCTGGGGCGCGAGCTCGGGACCGAGCAGGAACAGCCACAGGCGGTTGGTAACCTTGAAATCGGGGTCGGTGGGAAGCGGCTCGACTTCGGTCCGGCCGACCAGGTCGTAACCGGCGTAGTGGCCCAGCTGACCGTACGCGATTTCAAAGAACGGCTTGTTGTAACCGGTGTAAACGGTGTCGCAGTCGAAATATCGGAGGTCGTAGTCATCCGACTGAATCGGGCGGAACACGTTGTTCCACACGACCTTGGTTGCGACGTCAGGATCGTTCGCATCGATCAGCGGGAACGGCTGTCCCGCGACATAGCCGACCACCGTGCGATGATCCTTCGAGAGCGCGACCTGCGAAGAATACTTTTCGGTCGCATCCTTATAAGGAGGCGGCCAATCCACGCGGAGCGTCGGAACGATTTTCATCGTCATTCCGTGCTGCACTTTGTAGTACACGCCCGGTGAGACCAAATCTCTCACCTGCGCCCCGTTTTCCGGAGTGATGAAGTCGCCGGGCTTGACGCCTGCCTCCCCTGGCAGGCTCATAGCCATCAGGGCCAGCAACGCTATGCCCCCGACGCTTACGCTTCTGACGCGAATCCCCATTGTCCCGAGTTGCATTCCAAACCTCCATGAGATCGTTTTTCCCCACTCGGCTATTAAACTATCCCGGAATGACCTTTTCACCCCGTATAGTCAGGTATTAGGCTCGCTGGATGCGGATGTCAATCAGTTTAATTTGCATCGCGGCGACGGGTCCGGCAGGCGACCGCCGGAATGAAATTGATATCGCGATGGGGCGGTCGAAGAACGTCGCATGAATCGGGGGACGCGCGCGCGAGAAAAGAAAACGCCGGCGGGAGTGGATGCTCCCGCCGGCGTTGTTGTGCGTCACGAATCGCGAGGCGACTCGCTCAGCGGCCGCGTGTTACATGTGGCCGACTTCGGACATCTTCACCATCGCCTCCGTGGTGAAGAACGCTTTATCCACAGCGCCCATGTTGATGTACCAGCACTCACGCTCAGGCGTCTCGAGGCCCGGCAGGTAGCACATCGTGTCTTCGCCGCTCTGGACGTCCTGAGAGGAAGCGCCGACGACGAATTCGCGTTTGAAAGGATAGATGGCGACTTTCGCGTCGGGCACCGGCCGGTCGCGATACGCCAGCCAGTAAATGTGGTTGCGGAACAGCTCGCCGCGACGATCGTAGGTGTCGATGTACGGCTCGAACCACATTTCAGAATCTTCGTAGATGACGGTCTTGGAATCGAGCGCGGAGGGGTTGTTGGTGTTGCGCCGAGGCATTGCACTCACAATATACATGTGGCGCATCTGCCATCGTTCCGGGCAGGCGCTGGCGCCGCCGTCAGTAGCACAGCGGATTTCCGGGGAGTGCTCGGCTTCAACCGTCGCCAACATCTCCTTCTCGCCGAGGAACTTGTAATCGTACTGCTCGGTCTTCGGATTGAAACCCGAATAGTGATCGGGGTCGAAGGTCTGCGCACCGGTTGCACTCGAATTGATCGCTTCGTTCAGGCGACGCAGGCGGCGCGAGCCGGTCTGCCAGGTCCAGGTATCATCGCCATGATTGGGATCGCCGTAACGATAGCGCAGCAGGCTGGTGCCGCGTGAGTCCTCGGGCGCAAGTTCAGGACCGAGCAGGAACAGCCACAGCCGGTTGGTGTTCTTGAAGTCGGGGTCGATTGGCAGCGGCTCGACTTCGGTTCGGCCCACGAGATCATAGCCGGCATAGTGGCCGAGCTGTCCGTATGCGATCTCAAAGAACGCCTTGTTATAGCCTGTGTAGACCGTGTCGCAATCAAAATATCGGAGATCGTAGTCGTCCGACTGAATCGGGCGCCACACATTGTTCCAGATGATCTTGGTTGCGACGTCCGGATCGTTCGCGTCGATGAGCGGGAAAGGCTGCCCCGCGACATAGCCGATGACGGTGCGATGATCCTTCGAGAGCTGGACCTGCGAAGAATACTTTTCGGTCGCGTCCTTGTAAGGCGGCGGCCAGTCCACCCGCGACGACGGCGTGATCTTCATCGTCATCCCGTGTTGCACCTTGTAGTACACTCCGGGTGAGACCAGGTCCTTCACCTGCGCTGCGTTTTCAGGAGTGATGAAATCGCCGGGCTTGACGCCTGCCTCCCCTGGCAAGCTCAAGGCCACGAGGGCGAGCAACGTGATGCCCCCGACGACCAACGTTCTGCGAATCCCCATTGTCCCCAAATGCATTCCAACCTCCGTAACCCTGAATGTTTTTTCGTCTTCCGGCCCGGGTAACAGCCTATCGGTGCGAATTTTTCACACCTCATGCAGCTATTAGAACGACCAGATACGGATGTCAAATCCACTACTTACAAACATGCTCGATTTACCCTGTTGCGTTCCGAGAGGCACCGGGTTCTGCGCGGCGCCACGACCTATTTGATCGCGGTTCGCCACTCGGATTCCGGCCTGCGCCGGTAGATGCCTTTGTCGCGCGCCAGCATCGCGCATCCGATCATTTCACGACGCAGCGTGGCGCAGTCGTGATGGTGCAGCTTGAGGATGGCGTTGACCTGCGATTCTGCGTAGCTAATGCCAGGCTCGAAAAAATTGATCAGCCACTTCAGGATCACTAATCGTTTTTTGTAGCTGACGGGAATTTCGAGCAGACGTTCTCCGTCGATAAAGTTGTCTAGGATTTTTCGCTCGGAGCCGCGGGCCTCCGCCGATAGAGCCAGGCGGGCAATACTGTCGCGGCTGAAAACGGCGCGGCTGATCTTTCCGAGCACCTCTTCATTCAGGCGGTACCATCGGAAATTGCCGTCCGCGCGCAGCTTCAGGAGATCGAGTTGCTTCAGCACCGCGAGGTGATGCGAGACGGTCGGTTCCTTCAGCTCGAGCATCGACGCGAGCTGCTGGACGCTGTGCTCGGCGGTCGAGAGCAGACCGACTATCTTGAGGCGGCTCTCGTCGGCCATCGCCTTGCAGAACTGCAACATGATTTCGGGTGCTTGCGGTTCCATCGATCTGTCCTGTCCCTCGCCGGTTGTTTCAGGGAGGAGTTCGACGCGCCCCTCAATTAGACCTGCATCTAATTAGATAGCTATCACAATAGCTGCGGCGATCAAACCGCCGCGCTATTTCACCCTTCGTCAACAAGCCGTTAATGTTTCGGTAACCTCGATTTGGCAGGACAGACACGCTGGTGCGGCCAATAACCGGACGCTACCATCGGGAGGAAGGAGAAATCATGGGCATGCGGAAGACCGCGATAGTAGCTGTCATAGCGTTGGCCGGGGTGAGTGCGCCGCTGCATCCGGGGGTGTCATTCGCGCAGCCGGCGCCGGGTGCGATGGCGACCCAGGCGATGGCGTCCAGTCTGTCGGCGGCTGACAAGGACGCGCTGATGAAAAAGCTCGTGGAAGCCAGGAAACACGACAGGATCGCGCGTGCGGGATGGTCGCAGGAACCGTTGACGCAGGCGGGCTACGATAAAAAAATCGACGAGATCAAAGCCCTGATGGCCAAGCTCAAGAATGGGGAGGACTTCCCGCTCAGCGACGTCGACAAAGCGGTCGCGTCGCCGCACAGCGCCCCGTACTGAAATTTCGTTGGAGTAAATTTGTGAGGGCGGACCGGCAGCGGCCCGCCCTCGATCTATTTCCGATCGTAGTCGATGTGAAACTTGT
>DATNLS010000107.1:0-5170 GCA_035602775.1 Candidatus Acidiferrales bacterium
TTGGATTGCGCAACGTCGATTTCATCGCCGTAAATACCGACATCCAGGCGCTGCAGAATAATCATGCGCCGCTGCGCGTGCAGATCGGCCCCGAGATTACACGCGGACGCGGCACCGGCGGCAATCCCGAAATCGGACGTAAGGCCGCGCTCGAAGACGAAGAACGGATTCGCGAGATCCTGTCGGAAGCGGAAATGGTATTCGTCACCGCCGGGATGGGCGGCGGCACCGGCACCGGCTCTGCGCCAGTGATTGCGCGCATCGCGCGCGAGCTCGGCGCGCTGACCGTCGGCGTCGTGACCAAGCCGTTCCAGTTCGAGGGGCGCCGCCGCATGTCGCAGGCGGAGGAAGGACTGCGCGAGTTGAAGAGCGCGGTCGACACGCTCATCACGATTCCCAATCAGCGCCTGCTCTCGGTCGCGAGCAAGAACACGTCGCTCAGGGAATCGTTCCAGAAGGCCGACGACGTGCTGCTGCAGGCGGTGCGCGGAATTTCGGAGCTGGTCACGGTGCATGGGCTGATCAACCTGGATTTCGCCGACGTGCGATCGATCATGGCCGAGATGGGCATGGCGATGATGGGCGCGGCCACGGCGTCCGGCGAGAATCGCGCGGTCGAGGCAGCGCAGCGCGCTATTTCGAGCCCGCTGCTCGAAGATGTCTCGATTAAGGGCGCGCGCGGCCTGCTGATCAACGTGACCGGCGGCTCCGACATGGCGCTGTACGAAGTGAACGAAGCGGCCAGCCTCATCCAGGAAGAGGCGCACGAGGACGCTAACATCATTTTCGGCGCCGTGATCGACGAAGCGATGTCGGACGAGATTCGCGTCACGGTGATCGCGACCGGCTTCGGCGATCTCGACCGGAGTTCGTCGCGCTATTCGCCGTCGGGCGCGCCGGTCACCGCGCCAATCGCGGCGGCCTCGACGCGGCCGGTCGATCCGATGGAGGTCAAACAGCCGGCGCCGGCCCCGCAGGCAGCGCAGGTGCGGATGTTCCCTGGCAACAAGCCGGTGCGCAGGATGGGCCTGGTCGTCGACGACAACACGCTCGACATCCCGGCCTTCAGGCGGCGCGGCGAGGAGGGCCTGGCGGACGGCGAGAAGCTCGAACCCAACTCGCTGCTCGACGGCGACGACAAGCTCGACATCCCGACCTTCCTGCGCAAGCATCTCGACTAGCGCGCGCGAATTCGCAAACAGTAGCGGCGCCGGAGTCTGCATGAGCTCCGGCGCCGTCGTCTTATTGTTGCGGCGCGCCATTGCGCTTAAGCGGCCTGTTGTCTTATCTGACTAGTCTGACTAGACTGGTGCTCATGAAATGGCAGATCCAGGAAGCCAAGGCGCGCTTCAGCGAGATGGTCGAGCGCACTCTGAGAGAGGGACCGCAAACGGTCACGCGTCACGGCAAACCCGTGGTCGTTCTCGTTACGGCGGACGAGTATAAGCGGTTGCGCGCCGGAGGCAAAACGTTCAAAGCATTGCTCGCGTCAGCGCCGCTGGAAGGAATCGAGATACGGCGATCGCGCGAGAAGGCGCGAATCATTCGCTTTTGAGATGTACCTGATTGATATCAACATCATATCGGAAATCGGCAAAGGCCTGCGCTGCGATCGCCACGTGGCCGCCTGGTATCGCGATATCCGCGACGACGATCTCTTCCTGAGTGTTCTTGTCATCGGGGAGGTACGCCATGGGATCGAACGGCTGCGTCCTAAAAATCAGCGACGAGCTGCCGCGCTGGAGGATTGGCTGCAAGAGATCCTGACATCGTTCGGGGAACGAGTACTGCCCGTCGATGAGCGCGTCGCACAGGTCTGGGGTCGAATGAATGCGCGCGAGCCGCTGGCTGCGGTCGATTCGCTGTTGGCCGCGACGGCGGAGGCCCACGGCATGACACTGGTCACGCGCAACCTCAAAGACATCGAGCGCAGCGGTGTTCGCTGCTTAAACCCGTTCGAACCCGCCGGATCGATCGAATAGAAATTTGCTTCGTGTCCTGGCGGTGTAGGTCAGCGCCAGCGGACGACTACGTCATCGCGAGTGAGCGCAACCGCTTCATTTCGGACGACGACCGTCATCGTCTCGCCGTCAGCAAGATCGAAATAGTTGTCGGTAAATCGAGTTCGCTCGTCGGCTATCTGCAGATGAACAAAATAGAGGTAGGCGGAGGTTGCCAGATGGACTGCTATCTCGTGCGCGCTTCTTTGCTCGAATTTTATTTCGGGTGCGGGAGGCGCAGGCCTGTCGAGATCCTTGATTGGTACGAAGAAGTATCTGTTCGCTGGAAAAATATCGTTTCGCGCACGGACCGTGAGCACATGATGGCGATCGTTCGCCAGCCGCTTAGACTCCGCCCGCCATACCATCTCCGCTCGATTTGCGCCGATGCTCGCACCGATCGAGTCTGACCAGACGGTCCCGCCGGCGAGGTCCTTCAGCGCGATCTTCAGTTCGGTATCTATCGAATTCAAGGTGTCATTGACGACCCACAGCTCGACCGAACCGTTGTCGATCGCCTTGAACGAGGCCATCACCGGGGCATACGCGCGCCGCACGTAAAAGTAAGACGCCTTCGCGAAACCGTAGTAGTCGATCAGGCTCCAGCTGATGCCCGGCCAGCAGTCGTTGAATTGCCAGATGAGCGATCCGGAACAATGCGGCTTGCGGCGACGGAAATGTTCGATGCCGAACTTCAAACCTTCTGCCTGGGTGATCTGCGTGTAGTCAACGTATTGCTCGAGCGTCGCCGGCAGTCCAGTGACGCTTACCAGCATCGCGTCGACCTTGTTTTTTGGACGGTCCTTAATTCGGTTGAGCAGTGCCTCACTGCCCAGAGCGCGCTGATCCTCAGGCAGGCACCGCGTCAGGGTCTCCATCACCGGCGCAGCCTGGATTCCGTATTCGCTGATGAAGCGCGCCATGTCCTCGGCATAGCGAGTGTAGGCCACGCTTTCGGGACTTAGATCAAACTTTCCGACCGCCCGATCCACCGGCACCGGCGGCATCCCATGCCAAACCGTCCAGTCGTGCACGTCGCCGGCGATCATGCTGTTGGCGTTTGGACCGCCAAACGGACTGCCGGGCCAATAGGGCGTAGTCGGATCAAGCGCCGCGACCGCCTCGGGCATCTTCTTCGCGTAAAAGAGATCGCCAAGCAACGGATCGGTCCGCCGCTTGACGGCATTCACAAAGCCCTGCACCACCTGGTTCTCGTTGTTGCCGCACCACAGCGCGAGCGAAGGATGATTGCGCAAGCGTTCTATCTGGTATGCGACTTCGGCGACGACGTTCTCGACAAAGATCGGATCGTCCTCCGGATACGGGGCGCAGGCGAACATGAAGTCCTGCCAGAGCAAAAGACCGATCTCGTCGCAGACGTCATAGAAAGCGTCGTGCTCATAAACGCCGCCGCCCCACACGCGGACCATGTTCATATTGGCTTCGACCGCGGCCTCGAGCAGACGGCGGTAGTGCGGTTCGTCCACCGCGGCCACAAAGGAACTCGCCGGAATCCAGTTTGCGCCGCGCGCAAAGATCGGAACTCCGTTCAATACAAAGCGAAAGAAGCTCGCACTGGGCTCGGCAGGATCCGGTGATTGATCCAGCGCGATCGTGCGGATACCGACCTTGAGCTCGCGACGCTCGATAACATGGCCGTCAGCCTTCACGGCAATCTTCAAGTCATAGCGGCTGGGCTCGCCGAACTCGGGCGTCCACCACAGTTTCGGATTCGCCACTGTTGTGTCGAATCGACCGCGGCCATTGCTCAGAGTGACGGTGCCGTCGATGCGCTCGCCGTCCGCGGGCCTGATCAATGCAATGTCAGCGGTTAGTGCTTCGACGCTGCCGAAGATTTCAACTTCAATCTCGACCGAAACTTTGGCGCGATCATGCGTTGGCGAAAGCTCAAGGGTGGTGAACTTCACTGCTCGGATCGCCGCCGAAGTTTCCGTCCGGATCGAAACCGGTTTCCAGATGCCCACCGTCGGCAGGCACGGACCCCAATCCCAACCCCAGCCGAACTGCGCCTTGCGAATGAAGTTGCGCTTGCTCTCCTTGATGCCGTCGCCGATGATCGACCACAGCGGCATCTCTCGATCCGTCACGGCACTTGCGACCGGCGTGAAGCAGACTGCGAGCCGGTTCTTCCCCGGGCGCACGCGCGCCGTGATGTCGAGCCCGACCTCGCGAAACATATTCTCGGAGCGGCCGATCACCTCGCCGTTCAGCCAGATGGCCGCGTAGGTATCGAGACCCTGGAACTCGAGGATGAGCCGTTGATCATCCACGATGTGCGGCGCTTCGAAATCGGTGCGCCACCACCATTCGCGGTCCTTCACCCACGCGCACGCCTTCTCGGCGCGATCGCCAAAAGGATCGGGAATGCGTCCGGCCGCGAATAGCGCGAGATAAACGTCGCCGGGCGCTTCGACGTTTATCCAGCCGTCATCAGAATCGGTCGTTTCGAATGCGCGCGCCGCGACGCCTTCGTTTTCGCCAAAATCCTTGAGTCGCCAATCGCGAAGGACAACGGGAACACTGAGCGCGGGCGATGAAATTTTATTCCGGGTAGGCAAAAAATCACCTGCGGCTCCTCAGACGAGGAGAGCTTACACTCAGGCAGCGACCGCGGAAAAGCTCAGCGGCCCGCGGCGACTTGGTGCACGGAGGTGTGGCCGTTCAGAGATTTCAGGATTGCGTGGCGGCGGTCCTTCAATTCCTTCGGCATCGTCGGGCCGATCTTTTCGAACAGCTCAGCGGCCGATTCGAGTTCCGCCTTCCATTCTTCGGGATTCACCGCGAGCGCGGCGCGCGCGGCGCTCTTCGGCAGATTGAGGCCCTCGAGATCGAGGTCGGCCTCGTTGGGAACTATTCCGACCGGGGTCTCACAGCCACCGGCGCGTCCATGGATTCGATCGAGCATCCACTTGAGCACGCGCAGATTTTCGCCGTAGCCGGGCCAGATGAAGTTGCCGGCGGCGTCCTTGCGAAACCAATTGACCATGAACAAGCGTGGCGGTTTTTTGATCGCGCCGCGCATCTTGAGCCAGTGCGCGAAATAGTCGCCCATGTTGTAGCCGCAGAACGGCAGCATCGCCATCGGATCGCGCCGCAGCACTCCGACCGCTCCTGAAGCCGCCGCGGTCGTTTCGGAACCCATCGTCGCG